>JANNRF010000146.1:0-27879 GCA_031401135.1 Deltaproteobacteria bacterium
GCAGGAAGACGTCGAGTGCGGACGGCTCGGGATTGGGCACGCAAAGGCCCTGCTCCAGATCGCGAACCCCGAACGCCGGCGCTGGCTGCGCGACCGCATCCTGGCCGAGCAGCTTTCCGTGCGCGCCGCCGAGGATCTCGCGCGCGATCTCTCCGGCCCGCGCGCCGAGCGAGCGCCCGCGGCGCGCAATGCACCCGCTCGCAGCGTCGATCCGAACCTGCGCGCACTGATCGATCAGCTCGAGGCGCACCTCCAAACACGCGTCCGCATCCACGCGGAGGGTCGACGCGGCCGTCTCGAGTGCGAGTTCGCGAGCCCCGAAGAACTCTCGCGGATCACGTCGTTGATCGTCGATGGCCGCCGGCTGTGACGCGCGACGCCGGTGATAGCCCGCGCCTCGGCCCGGGCACTGCATTCGACGGGCTCCTCACTTTCGAGGGCAGCTTGCGAATCGAAGGGCGGCTCGCCGGGTCCGTGTTCGCGGACGACGGGGTTCTATTGATTGGCCCCGCGGCGCGAGTGCGTGCCCGCATCGAGGTCGCGGAACTTGTGCTCGCGGGCTCACTCATCGGCGACGTGATTGCACGCCGTCGCGTCGAACTGCTGCCGGGCGCAGAACTCGAAGGCAATGTCACCTCGCCGCTGCTCGCGATCGCGGATGGTGGCCGCATCGTCGGCCGCTGCATCACCGGCGATCGCGCGAGCTCGCCTCCGCACGCGCCGGAGACTCCGCTTCGCACAAAATCTGCTTGAAACTCGGCCCCGATCTGCGATTTTCCTCGCCGCCCCGGCCCGGGTCCTCCGGGCCGGATTCGCTTTCAGGGTTTGAACTTCGCCGCGCATGCGCATTGGGCACGAAGCCTCCGCCGCAGAGCTCCGAAGCACGACGACCCGGGCAGCATGGGTCCGAACAGCAGCAGTCCGAACAGCACTGATTGTGGAAGGCCTCGCCGCGCGAGATCCGCGGCCTCCTGAGTCCGTCAGCGGAGCACGAACAAACAGATGACATCGCGGCTCCTCGCCCTCGCAGCTCTCGGGATCGCGCTCGCGGCTGCGCCCGCACACGCAGCCGAAGGCCTCAGCATCTTCCCCGACCTGATCGAGGACCTGATGTACGGCACTTACGACGGCGCAATCTGGGCGGCGCCCTGGCGCAGCACTTGGCTCCAGCTCGTCGTGCTGTTCATCGTGATCGTGTTCCCGCTGAACGCGTGGATCTTCCGGCCCGTGCTGCGCACGCTCGAGCGCCGCAGCGAGAAGATCGAGGGCGCCCGCCAGCACGCGAGCGCGCTCTCGAAGCAGGCGGACGAAGTGTTAGGCCGATACGAAGCTGCGGTGGGCGTCGCGCGCCGCGATGCCGAGAGCGTGCGGCGCAGCGCGCTCGAGGCTGCGCGCCAGGAGCAAGCTCGCATCAGCGGCGCCGCGCGCGCTGCGGCGGAGCGCGAAGTCGCAAGCGCGCGCGCGAGGGTCGCGGGCGCTCTCGATTCCGCGCGAGCCTCCCTGCGCGGCGAAACCGAGCGCCTCGCTCGCGACGCCGCAGCCCAGGTGCTCGGGAGGCAGCTCCCGTGAAAGCGTTCCTTTTCGCGCTGTTGTTGGGTCTGGCGCCGTTCACGGCGTTTTCCGCGGAGCAAGCGCACGAAGGCGCTCACGCCAGCGGTCACGATCCGGCGGCCGAAGCTGCGCACGAGCGGGAGTTCTTCTACGAGGCGATCAACCTCGCGATCCTGATCGCTGCGCTCGTCTACTTCGCGCGCAAGCCGGTCCAGAGTTACCTCGCGACGCGACGCGACACGATCGAGAAGAACATCGCGAGCTCCGAGCAGCTGCTGAAGGATGCCGAGCGCAAGCTCGGCGAGTGGAACGAAAGAGCGGCGCGTCTCGACGCCGATGTCGCAGCCATCCTCGAATCGACGCGAAAGAGCGCCGAGACCGAGAAGAGCCGGATCCTCGTCGACGCCGAAGCGACCGCGGTGCGCATCCGCCAGAGCGCCACCGGCGTGGTCGAGCGCGAGCTGCGCGCGGCGCGCGAGACGTTGCGCGAAGAAGCCGCGGAGCTCGCCGTCTCGCTCGCGGGCAAGTTGTTACGAGAGCAGGTGAACGCGGCCGACCGCGATCGCCTCGCCGACGAGTTCATCGCCAAGATCGAGTCTGGCGCAGGAGGGCCGCACTGATGCGATCCAGCGCCGCAGCCCGCCGCTACGCCCGGGCGCTGTTCTCGCTCGCGGGCGAGGAGAATCGCGTGCCGGCGGTGCGCGACGAGCTGCGCCGGCTCGGCGCGCTGCTGGGCGAGAGCCCCGAACTGCGCGACGTGCTGGTCCAGCCGTTGCACCCCGCGAGCGAGCGCCGGCGGGTGCTCGAGAGCGTCGCGGAGAAGCTCGCTGCCAGCAGCCTGCTGCGGCGCTTCTATTCCTACCTAATCGATCAGCGCCGGCTGGTGGGCTTTGCGGAGATCGAGGCGGAGTTCGTGCGCCTCGCCGACGCAGCCGCCGGCCGCTCGAAGGCGCGCGTCACGACGGCGCAGCCGCTCACTGAAGCGCAGCAGGCGCGCCTCGCGCGGGCGCTCAGCGCGCGCGCCGGCACCAACGTCGAGCTCGAGATCGAGGTCGATCCCGAACTCGTCGGCGGCCTCGTCGCGCAGCTCGGCGACACCGTCTACGACGGCAGTCTGCGCACTCAGCTGCAGCAGCTGCGCAGCGCGCTGCTCGGCAGCTAGTCCTAATAGTTGGGTCCCGCGCGAAGCGGGCCCGCGGAGAAAACGATGGATCTGCGTCCCGGCGAAATCACCGACATCCTGAAGCGCGAGATCAAGGACTACGGCCGTCAGATCGACGTCGCCGAGACTGGGACCGTGCTCTCGATCGGCGATGGCATCGCGCGCGTCTACGGCCTGCAGTCCGCGATGGCCGGCGAGCTCGTGATGTTGCCCGGCGAAGTCTCGGGCATGGTGCTGAACCTCGAAGAGGACAACGTCGGCATCGCGATCATGGGCGAGGCCAACCACGTGCGCGAAGGCGATCTCGTGCGCCGCACCGGCCGCATCGTCGAGGTGCCCGTCGGCATGGGCCTGCTCGGCCGCGTGGTCGATGCGCTCGGCAACCCGATCGATGGCAAGGGCCCGATCCAGTCGACGGAATCGCGGCGCGTCGAAGTGAAGGCGCCCGGCATCGTGACGCGCAAGAGCGTCACGCAGCCGCTGCAGACGGGCCTGAAGGCGATCGACGCGATGACGCCGATCGGCCGCGGCCAGCGCGAGCTTATTATTGGCGACCGCCAGACCGGCAAGACCGCGATCGCGCTCGACACGATCATCAACCAAAAGGGCGGCGACGTGTTCTGCATCTACGTCGCCACCGGCCAGAAGCAGTCGACCGTCGCGCAGGTGGTGGACAAGCTCACGCAGTTCGGCGCGATGGAATACACGATCGTGGTAGCCGCAACGGCGAGCGAACCGGCGCCGCTCCAGTTCATTTCGCCCTACACGGGCTGCACGATGGGCGAGTGGTTTCGCGACAACGGCAAGCACGCCCTAATCGTTTATGACGACCTGACCAAGCAGGCCGTCGCCTACCGCCAGCTCTCGCTCTTGCTGCGCCGCCCGCCGGGCCGCGAGGCTTACCCGGGCGATGTCTTCTACCTGCATTCGCGCCTGCTCGAGCGCGCGGCCAAGCTGAACGACGAACTCGGCGGCGGCTCGCTGACGGCGCTGCCGATCATCGAGACGCAGGCCAACGACGTCTCGGCCTACATCCCCACCAACGTCATCTCGATCACCGACGGCCAGATCTTCCTCGAGACGGACCTCTTCAATTCGGGTGTTAGGCCTGCGATCAACGTCGGCATCTCGGTCTCACGCGTGGGCGGCGCGGCGCAGATCAAGGCCATGAAGAAAGTTGCCGGCACGCTCAAGTTGAACCTCGCGCAGTACCGCGAGATGGCGGCCTTCGCCCAGTTCGGCAGCGATCTCGACAAGGCCACGCAGGAGCAGCTCGCCAACGGCGAGCGCCAGACGGAGATCTTGAAGCAGCCGCAATACCAGCCGCTGCCCGCGGTCGAACAGGTGGTCTCGATCTACGCGGCCTCGCCGCAGCCCAGCCGCAAGAGCTGGGTGCGCGATCTCGCGGTCTCGGACGTGCGCCGCTACGAGGCCGAGATGCTCGGCTACATGCGCGCGAACCACGCTGGCGTGCTCGCGAAGATCACGGCGAGTGGCCAGATCGGCAGCGACGACGAGAAGGCGCTGAACGCCGCGCTCGACGCCTTCGCGCTGGTGTTCCGGCCGACGGCCAAGGCGGAGTAATTAGGCGCAAGCGCAGCGCGCAGCGAGGCGCAGCCGAGCGAAGTCGAACAGGGGCTGAGATGCAGCGAGACACCGAACCCACACGCGCTGGCCGCGCCGCCCGGAAGGCCTGATGCCCAGTACCAAAGAAATCCGGCGCCGTATCCGCACCGTCCAGAAGACGAAGCAGATCACGAGCGCGATGCGCATGGTCGCGGCGGCGAAGCTGCGCCGCGCCCAGGACGCGATCCTTGCGGCGCGCCCATATGCGAAGCGCATGTACGCCGTACTCGGCGAGATCGGGCGGCGCCACAAGGATGCCGAGCACCCGCTGCTGAAGCCGCACGCGCAGCAGAAGGTGCACGAGCTGATCGTCGTCACGTCGGACCGCGGCCTGTGCGGCGCCTTCAACGCGAACGTGCTGAAGCGCGCGCAAGCGGCGGCGCGCGAACTCGCCGCGAAGGGCCAGCGCGTGGTGATTACGCCGGTCGGCAAGAAGGCCGACGAGTTTTTCCGGCGCCGAAAGCTCGGTGAGATTCAGCGCGTGTGGAGCGGGCTCGGCACGATCAACATTCGCGTGGCAACCGAGATCGCCGAGCACCTCGCGAAGCGTTACGAGAACGGCGAGATCGACGGCGCGACGCTCGTCTACTCCGAGTTCATCTCGGCGCTCACGCAAACGCCCCACGCGGATCCGCTGCTGCCGCTTACACCCGCCGAGGCGATCGCAGAAGCCGGCGCCGCCGCGCTGCCTTTCGAGATCGAGCCCGATGCGAACGCGCTGCTGAATGTGCTCGTGCCGCAAGCGCTCGAGTTCACGCTTTATCGCGCGCTGCTCGAGAACCAGGCCGGCGAGCACGCCGCGCGCATGGCCGCGATGGAGAGCGCCACGCGCAACTCGGAAGAGCTGATCGACAGCCTGAAGCTCCAGTACAACCGAGTGCGCCAAGCCGCGATCACCAAGGAACTGATGGAGATCGTGTCGGGCGCGGAAGCGCTCAAGTAGCCCGTAACAATTCGTGCGCCGCGCTCGCGGCGCGCAGCCGAAAGATCGAGAGAGGAACGCAGCGATGGCAACGAACGCGAGAGCGAACGGACGAGTGACGCAGGTGATGGGGCCGGTGGTGGACGTCGAGTTCCCGCCGGGCGCGCTGCCAGAAATATTGACGGCGCTGCGCACCACCAACGCCAACATCGACACGCGCGAGAACAACCTCGTGCTCGAGGTTGCGCTGCACCTCGGCGAGAACACCGTGCGCACGATCGCCATGGACGCGACCGACGGCCTGCGCCGCGATCAGCCGGTGGTGAACACCGGCGACGTGATCAAGGTGCCGGTCGGCCCGGGCACGCTCGGCCGCATCACCAACGTGATCGGCGAGCCCGTCGACGAGCGCGGCCCGATCAAGACGGACAAGTTCTGGCCGATCCATCGCCCGGCGCCGGCGTTCATCGAGCAGTCGGTAACGGTCGAGCCGCTCGAAACCGGCATCAAGGTGATCGACCTAATTGCTCCCTACCCGAAAGGCGGCAAGGTCGGCCTGTTCGGCGGCGCCGGCGTCGGCAAGACGGTCGTGTTGCTGGAACTCATCAACAACATCGCCAAGCAGCACGGTGGTATCTCGGTGTTCGGCGGCGTTGGCGAGCGCACGCGCGAGGGCAACGACCTCTGGCACGAAATGATGGACGCCAAGCTCTCCGACGGGACCACCGTGCTCGACAAAGCCGCGCTCGTGTACGGCCAGATGAACGAGCCGCCCGGCGCGCGCGCCCGCGTCGGCCTCTCGGCGCTGACCTGCGCCGAGTACTTCCGCGACGAAGAGGGCAAGGACGTGCTGCTCTTCATCGACAACATCTTCCGCTTCACGCAGGCCGGCTCCGAAGTCTCGGCGCTGCTCGGCCGGATTCCGTCGGCGGTGGGTTATCAGCCGACGCTCTCGACGGACATGGGCGCGCTGCAAGAGCGCATCACGTCGACGACCAAGGGCTCGATCACGTCGGTGCAGGCGATCTACGTGCCGGCCGACGACATGACCGACCCGGCGCCCGCGACCGCGTTCACGCACCTCGACGCCACCACCGTACTCTCGCGCGCGATCTCGGAGAAAGGCATCTACCCAGCGGTCGATCCGCTCGATTCGACGAGCCGCATCCTCGACCCGCTCGTGGTCGGCGAGGAGCACTACCGCGTGGCGCGCGGCGTGCAGCAGATCTTGCAGAAGTACAAGGACCTGCAGGACATCATCGCGATTCTGGGCATGGACGAACTCAGTGAGGACGACCGCCTAACAGTTTCGCGCGCGCGCAAGATCGAGCGCTTCCTCTCGCAGCCGTTCCACGTCGCGGAAGGCTTCACGGGAACGCCCGGCGTTTACGTGCCGCTCGTCGACACGATCCGCAGCTTCAAGGAGATCCTCGACGGCAAGTGCGACGACCTCCCCGAGCAGGCGTTCTTCCTGGTGGGCACGATCGAGAGCGCCCGCGAGAAGGCGAAGACGCTGGCGTAGCTCGAAAGGCGGATGCAGCTGGCGACACTTCGCGTCGCAGCTGATCCGCGGGCGGAGCGGGACGCGAGACATGAAGGCAGGGAGAGCGCGATGCCGTTTCATCTCACAGTCGTGACGCCCGAGGGCGAGGCTTTCGACAAACACGTCGATGGCGTCGTCTTGCCGGGGACCGAGGGCGAGTTCGGCGTGCTTGCCGCCCACGAGCCCTTCATGACGGGCCTCAAGACCGGCACGGTGCAAATCCGCACGGGCGAGGAGACCCTCTATGCCGCCATCGGGCGCGGCTTCGCCGAAGTTCACGCGGACGAGGTCAGCGTGCTGGTGAGCAGCTGCGAGTTCGCCCACGAGATCGATCGCTCGCGCGCCGAGATCGCACGGGATCGCGCACTCGCGCAGCTGCAGGAGATGCGGGCCTCGGCCGAGGGCGAAGCGGCTTATCAGGCGCTCCAGGAGACCTACGCGCGAGCGGTCGCCCGCGTCGCGGCGTCGGACAAGTTCAAGCCCTAGCAAGCGGCGCTTCGCCGCGCGCAGCGAGGCGCAGCCGAGCGAAGATCGAACAGTCGCCTCCGCGTTCGCTGCGCCTGCCGAGCCCGCGTTCCCGCGACGCGGGTAACGAGCAAGCGGCGCTTCGCCGCGCGCCGTCCCGGCCTTTCGGCGTAGGTCATTGCGCTAAGGGCAGAGCGACTCCCGCCCGAAAAGCACCCCGCGTACTTCGCAGCGGGGTCGGCGTGCGGGAAGCGGACGAAAATCAGCTGAGCGGCTCGGCATTGGTGGTGGTTCCGAACGCGGCTTTGGCGCGCGCGCTGGGCCGCGTTGCGGAGGGCCTCGGCCTAGTGCCGGTAATTGCGCTCGCTGCAGACGCACTCGATGTCGCGCTTCGAGAAAAACCGCGCATCGTGCTGCTCGATCTCGACGATCCCGAGCCCGCGCTAACGCTCTGCCGCGGACTGCGCGCCGAGCCCGTAACCGCGCAGCTCCCCATTGTTGGGGTCACTTCAAGCCCACAGCTTCCGCGCGGCGCGCGCGCAGCCGGTGTTACGGACTTCGTCACGAAGCCGGTAGACCGCGAAACGCTCGCTACCCGCATTGCATTCCACCTCGACTCGACGGACGGCAGCAGCGCAGGAGGCGAAGTCGACCGCCGCCTGCTGCGCCTCGAAACTGCACAGGCGCTGGCGGGCATCGGTTATTGGGAATGGGATGTCGAGACGGACGAAGTGCGTCTCGGCCCCGGCACCGCTGCCGTGCTCAGGCTCCGCGATCCGCTGCCCACGCAGCTCTCGGAATTGCTCGTCGCTTGCGTTCACTCAGGCGATCACCCGAGATTCAGCGCCGGCCTGCGCGACGCGCTCGCGGGCGAGCCGAGCGCAGATGGTTTGCTCTCTCGCCATCCCGCTACCGACAGCGAGTACTACCTGAAGCATTTCGTATCGGTGAGTCGCAGCCAGATTGGCGCGCCGCTCGTGACGATCACCGTGCGCGACGTGACCAACGAGCGCCGCGCGGAGCAGAGCGCACGGCGCATGGCTTTTTACGACGGACTCACGGGCCTGCCGAATCGGCGGCTCTTCGAAAAGCGCCTGGCCGGCGCGATGCGCCGCTTCGGAGCACAGCCCGAAGCGGTCGGGTTGTTATTCATCGACCTCGACGGCTTCAAGGGGGTCAACGATCGCATGGGCCACGCGGCCGGCGACGAACTGTTGCGCGCCGTCGGACAGCGCCTGCTCGAATCCGTGCGCGGCGGCGACGAAGTGAGCCGCGTCGCGCCGCCGCAGGGCAGCGTCTCACGCTTCGGCGGCGATGAGTTTGCAGTGCTGCTTACCGGCTTGCGCCAAACCGAGGACGCCGCCGAGTGCGCGCGCCGCATCCGCAGGAAGCTCGCTGCTGCCTTCGAGATCGAAGGCGGCGAGGTGCGCATCGGCGGCAGCATCGGAATCGCGATCCACCCGCGCGACGGCGCGACGACCGCGGCGCTGCTTCACGCCGCGGACGCGGCGATGTACGCAGCGAAATCCGACCGCACCGCCGAGTTCTGCTTCTACCGGGCCGATCTCGACGCGGTCGGTTCGCGACATCGACTCATGGTCGAGCAGCTGTCGGGCGCAGCCGAGCGGGGCGAGCTTTCGATCGTGCTGCAGCCGAAGTTCGACCTCGCAACCGGCCACATCTCGGGCGCCGAGGCACTCGCGCGCTGGAACAACCCGCTGCTCGGCGCCGTTCACCCGGCTGACTTCATTCCGGTCGCAGAAGAGTCCGACCTGATTCTGAAAATTGGCGGCTGGGTTTTGGAGGCCGCCTGCCAAGAGGCGACGGGCTGGAACCAAAAGATGATCGACCCGCCGAGCGTCGCCGTGAACGTTTCGCGCGTGCAGCTCGTGAGCGGCGATCTCGAGCGCGTCGTCTACGACGCGCTCATGCGCAGCAAGCTCGATCCGAAACGTCTCGAACTCGAGATCACCGAGAGCCTGATGATCGAAGGCGAGAACGCGATCGCGCCGCTGCGCGATCTCTGCGCGATCGGCCTCACGCTGGCGCTCGACGATTTCGGTAGTGGCTACTCGACGCTCGCCTCGCTCGTCCGCTTCCCCGTGAACACCGTGAAGCTCGACCGCGCGCTGGTTCGCGACATCGATTCGAACCCGGACGCGGCGCGAGTCGTGCGCGCTGTGATTCGGATGGCCCACGAGATGGGACGGCGGGTGGTCGCCGAAGGTGTCGACAACCCCGCCGCGCTTCGCTTGCTGCGCGAAGCCGAGTGCGACGAAGCACAGGGCTTCCTGCTCGCAAAGCCAATGTCGTGCCAAGAGTTCCGCGCGCTGCTCGCGAGCTGGCGCCCGATCGACGCGCTCGCGAGCTGGCGTTAGCAAGCGCCGCTTCGGCGCGCGCAGCGAGGCGCAGCCGAGCGAAGTCGAACAGTGGCTTCCGCGCGGGCCGCGCCTCGATGCGCGCATTGCCGCGGCGGCGCTCACCAGCAAGCGCCGCTTCGGCGCGGGCTGCGCCTCGATGCGCGCATTCCCGCGGCGCCGCTCACCAGCAAGCGCCGCTTCGGTGCGCGCAGCGAGGCGCAGCCGAGCGAAGTCGAACAGTGGCTTCCGCGCGGGCTGCGCTCAGGCGGCGGCGCGCGTCAGCTTTTGACCGGCGTCGCCTTCAGCTTTGCCCGGCCATCTTCCACGGCGACGCGAAACTTCACTCTCGCAGCCCCGAACTTCGCTCGGATGGCTTCTTCCTGTTGGCGCAGCAGGGCTGCGAACTTGTCGCGCGTGATGCCCGCGGCGCCGACGCCAGTGGCGGTGCGCGCCTCCAGGTACTCCGCGAACAGCGCATCCTCGCCGTCCGGCGGAGCGACCTGCCCCGTTTGCGCCGCCGGAACTCGCTTCGAACTCTTTCGCTCGCGTTCGTGGAGGTCGGCCTTGAACAGGTGCCGCTCGTAAGTCCCGTCCTCGATCCTGCGGCAGGTCTCGTCCCAGAGCCGCTTGTGCGTGAAGTAACGCGCGCGCAGGTTGTTGAAGAGGAAACGCTGCGCCGTGTTTCGGATCGGTGCATTGGCGTAATAGGCGACGACCCTGTTCACCTCGCCGCGCAGCAGCGTCGGCTCGCGTTTGCGCGAGCCCAGGAAGTACTGCTCATACTCCATGCGCAGCGATTTCAGCTTTACATCGAGCATCTGCAGATCGAGGTCGGTGTCGGCGCCGAGTTCGGCCATTGCCGACTGATCGGCCTGAGCGCGCGCGGCCTTGAAACCCGGCGCGCAGCGAAACACCGCTTTGGTCAGTGGCGTCGCGGGAATGCTGGCTGCTCCTCGTCCCCCGGCGCGGAAGCCACTGTTCGACTTCGCTCGCCATTCGGCTCGCTGCGGGCAGCGAAACGCTGCTTGCCTGCCGATAGAATGCGCGGCGATGGAACGCGTCCTGCTTGAAGCCGCGGAACTGCTCGACCCCGAGGCGCGCGCGCCGAGTGCGGGCGCCCTGCTGCTCGCACGCGGCCGGATCGAGGCGCGGCTGGCACCGGGCGTGCCACCACCACCCGATGCGAAGCGAGTGCCGCTGCCCGGCCTCGCGCTCGCGCCGGGTTTCCTCGACGTGCACTACCACGGTTCGCTGATCTTCACGCCGCCGAGCGGAGCGGTCGCGGCTCTCGCCAGAACCGCGCGCGAACTGCTCGTGACCGGCGTCACGGGCTTCCTCCCAACCACCGTGACGTGGCCGGCCCCCGAACTCGAGGCCTTCGTCCTTGCTTGGGCACAGGCGGCCGCCGCGCTCGCCGAATCCGCGGACGGCGCGGCGGTTCTCGGCCTCCACCTCGAAGGGCCGTGGATCCGGGCCGAGGCGGCAGGTGCACAGCCGAAGGCGGGCATCCGGCCGTTTCGCCCCGCGGACGCCGCGCTGTTCGATCGCGCCGCCGGCCTCGCGCGCCTGGTCACGCTCGCGCCCGAAGCGGAGGGTGCGGACGCGCTGCTCGCAGCGCTCGCGCAGCGCGGCATCGCGGCGGCGCTCGGGCACAGCCTCGCGGATGCCGAGACGTGCGAGCGCGCAGTCGCGAACGGAGCGCGCCACGTTACGCACCTGTTCAACGCGATGGGCGCGTTTCACCACCGCAAGCCGGGATTGATCGGCACCGCGCTCGCGGACGATCGCCTCAGCTGCGACTTGATCTGCGATGGCGTGCACGTGCATCCCGCGGCCCTGCGGATGGCCGCGCGGGCGAAGGGCGACCTGCTCACACTGATTACGGACAACGTTGCAATCCCGCACCAATCTCAGAACGCGAGCGCGTTCTCGTTTGGCGCGGGAGCCGTTCACGACGACGGCACAGCGCTGCGCCTCGCCGACGGCACGCTCGCGGGTTCGCGGCTCACGCTCGACCGCGCGCTTGCTAACGCCGAGGCCTTCGGCGCGCTCGATCGCCTCGGCGCGGTGCGCGCGCTGACGCTCGCCCCTGCGCGCCTACTCGGCATAGAGCGCGAGCGCGGCACGTTGCGCCCCGGCGCGCGCGCCGATTTCACAATGCTCGACGCACACGGCGCGGTGTCGGAGACCTGGCTCGCCGGCCGCTGCGTCTACCGGCGAGGAGCCCCCGCATGATCTTCCGCCAACTCTTCGACCCCGAGACCTCGAGCTACTCCTATCTGCTCGCAGACGACGCGACTCGCGAGGCCGTGCTGATCGACCCGGTGCGCGAGCAGGTCACCCGCGACGTGAGCCTGATTCGCGAGCTCGAGCTCACGCTGCGCTTCACGCTCGAGACGCACGTGCACGCGGACCACATCACCGGCGCCGCGGCGCTGCGCGAACAACTCGGTTCGCGCGCGGGAGTTGGCGCGGCAGCGGGCGTTGCGTGCGCGGACGTTGCGCTCGCGGATGGCGGCGCGCTGCGCGTGGGCTCGCTCGAACTGCGCGCACTCGCGACGCCCGGGCACACGAGCGGGTGCACGACCTACGTGCTCGCGAGCGCCGGCATGGCCTTCACCGGCGACGCGCTGTTGATCCGCGGCTGCGGCCGCACCGACTTCCAGCAAGGCGACGCGCGCCGCCTGTTCCGCTCCGTGCGCGAGCGAATCTTCGCGCTGCCAGGCGCGACTCTGCTCTACCCGGGCCACGACTATCGCGGCCGCACCGTGACCACGGTGGCGGAGGAGCTGCGCTGGAACCCGCGCCTCGGCGCCGCGTGCAGCGAGGACGAGTTCGTCTCGATCATGGCGGCGTTGAAGCTCGACTACCCAAAGCGCATGGACGAATCCGTACCCGCAAATCTCGTCTGCGGCACCGGCCCGACACCTCCCGCCCACGCCGCTGCCGTCGCCGCGCTCGTCGCCACCCAAGCCGGCCGCCAAGACGGCGAGCCGGACCTCGGCGCCGGAATCTGAGTTAAGGCGGGGACGTTCCTCGGTATTTGTGACTTAGGGGACAGTCCTTCCCCGGGGCGAGGAGTGTCCCTCAAGTCACAAACACGGAGGAACGTCCCCGCTACTCGCGCACACCGATGCCGCGGTACATCTCGCCGAACATGCGCGGGGCGCCTTCGGCGAGGAAGCGGTCGAGCTTCGCGAGCGTGAAGCCGCCCTCGCGCACCAGCGCGTCGATCCTGCGATTCACGTTGCAGCCACACCCGATCACGCGCTGAATCGGGTTCCAGCGGTCCTGCCAACTCGCGGTCGCCGCGTCGTCGCTGCGCCCGTGCTCGATGAAGTGCAGCGTCCCGCGAGGTTTCAGCACGCGCCGAACTTCTCGTAGTGCCGCCACCGGATCCGGAATCGTGCACAGCGTCCAGGTAATCGCGGCGCTGTCGAAGCGCGCCGCCTCGAACGGCAGCCGCCCATCCGCCGGGAGGTGATGCACCTCCACCGGAAACGCCGCCGCCGCAATCCGCGCCCGCACTCGCTCCTGCAGCGCGTCCATCGGATCGACCGTAGTGACGCTCGCCACGCCGGGTGGGTAGTGCGCAAGGTTCAATCCCGTCCCGAAGCCGATCTCGAGCACCTCGCCATGGGCGCCTGCGAGTGCCTCGCCACGCATCTCGCCCATGCGGCGCATGGTCGCATCGAGGATGCGTGGGAAGATGCGCCGCTCGTAGAAGTCATAAACAAAACCCACAGGCACTCCTCCCCGCAAAAAAAGCACGATGCCCCGAACCCAACGCCGACGCATCTTGGAACCAATCACAATTTATGGCGCGAGGCGGCAAGCGAAGCGCGCAGCGAGGCGCAGTCTTCGGAGCCGAGCGGAGTAAACAAGGAAGATCGCAGACGAAGACCGAGCGCCCGTTGCATGCCTCGCGAGTTAGTATTTCCCACCCCGGCCCCGCACACGGAAATAGTTATGGCCAAAACGCGCTCGGTCTTCATCTGCGGGGAGTGCGGCACGCAGCAGCCGCGCTGGCTCGGGCGCTGCCCTGGCTGCGGCGCCTGGGATTCGCTCGTGGAGGAGGCCGGCGCGAGCGGGCCGCCGCCCGCGCCGAGCCTCATCGCTCCCGCAGACGCGCAGCCGCCGCGCGCGACGGCGCTGATCGACGTCGACGCCGATCGCGTGCCACGTCTCACGACGGGCATCCCCGAGTTCGACCGCGTGCTCGGCGGTGGGCTCGTCGCGGGCAGCGTCGTGCTGTTAGGCGGCGAGCCCGGCATCGGCAAGAGCACGCTCTGCCTTCAGCTCGCGGCGAATGTCGCGGCCTCGCACGGGCCGGTGCTGTATGTGAGCGGCGAGGAGAGCCTCGAGCAGGTGCGCCTGCGCGCGGCGCGGCTCGGCGCGGTGCCGCGCGCGCTGCTCGCGATCGCCGAGACGCGCGTCGAGGCGCTCGCTGCGCCGTGGCAGGCGGCACGCCCGCGGCTCGTGTTGGTGGATTCGGTGCAGACGCTGCGCACCGAGCGCGTGCCCTCCGCGCCCGGCTCCGTCTCTCAGGTGCGCGAATGCGCTGCCTTGCTCTCGGCCACCGCGAAGGCCCACGGCACGCCGCTCATCCTGGTCGGCCACGTCACCAAGGACGGCATGCTCGCGGGCCCGCGCGTGCTCGAGCATCTCGTCGATGTCGTGCTCACCTTCGAGGGCGATCGCGGCCATCCCTATCGAGTTCTCAGGGCGACGAAGAACCGTTTCGGCGCGACGGACGAGCTCGGCGTGTTCACGCACGAAGAAAAGGGCCTCGTCGCGGTCGAGAACCCGAGCGAGTTATTTCTCGCCGAGCGGCAGGTGGGCGCGCCCGGCTCGGCCGTGATGCCGGTGATCGAAGGCACGCGCCCGTTGTTATTGGAAGTGCAGGCGCTGGTGGCGCCCGCCAGTTATGGCACCGCGCGTCGCACTTGTTTGGGAGTCGACGACGGCCGCGTTGCGCTGCTGCTCGCCGTGCTCGATCGCCGCACCAACATCGATCTGCTCTCGCGCGACGTGTTCGTGAACGTCACCGGCGGCATGCGCATCACGGAGCCGGCGGCAGATCTCGCGGTGGCGCTCGCGCTCGCATCGAGCCGACTCGATCTGCCGCTGCCCGCAGATGTCGCGGCCTGCGGCGAGATCGGCCTCGGCGGAGAAGTGCGCCGCGTCGGGCGCATCGAGCAGCGCCTGCGCGAAGCAGCGCGGCTCGGTTTCCGGCGCGTGCTGGTGCCCGCACAAATGGCGGGCGCAAGTGCTGGCGGCGCCGAAGCGATCGGCGTCGCGGATGTCGCGGCCGCAGTCTCGTGGCTGCGCACGCAAAGCGGATCAGCGGCGAAGTGAAACGTCGCCCGCTGCATCCGCTGGGCAGAATGCGCGCCCAAGAGTTCCCGCGGACCGGCTCGCGAATGGGCAAACCTCGGCGCCCGAACGACGCTTGTTCACGGCACGAGAACCGTTGTTAACCGCCCGCCACTGCTGATTTTTTTGCTGATTCTCCTCTTGCGTTCCGCGCGCCTCGCGAGGTAGCTTCGCCCTAATGACAGACCGTCTCGCACCGCCACCGGCCGCTCTCGCAAGCGCGCTCCAGCGCATCGCGCCGACGCTCGAACAAGTCGAGCGCACCATGCGCGAAGCGATTGCTGGCGATCAGGCCCTAATAGGCACGATCGGCGATCACGTGCTCTCGTCGGGTGGCAAACGTCTGCGGCCGGTGCTCGTGATGCTGGCGGCCGAGCTGTGCGGCTACGACGGCCCGCGCCGCGTGCAGATCGCCGCCGCGATCGAGCTGCTCCACACCGCGACGCTGCTGCACGACGACGTGGTCGATCTCGCCACGCTGCGCCGCGGCAAGGAAGCCGCGCGCGCAATCTGGGGCAACCGCCGCGCGGTGCTGGTAGGCGATTACTTCTACGCGCGCGCGTCTTCGATGATCGTCGAAGATGGCAACATCGACATTCTCTCGATCTTCTCGGACACGATCCGCCGCATGTCCGAAGGCGAACTGCTCCAGCTCGAGCGCAGCTTCGACCCCGAGGTGACCGAGGCGCATTATTATGCCGTGATCGACCGCAAGAGCGCGTCGCTGATCTCCGCCGCCGCGGAAGCGGGCGCGATCCTCGCGGGCGTGACGCGCGCCGAGCGCCGCCGCCTCGCGCAGTACGGCCGCGAGTTCGGCCTCGCCTTCCAGTTGCGCGACGACGCGCTCGACTACTCGGCCAGCGAAGCCGAGCTCGGCAAGCGCCCGTACACGGATGTGCGCGAAGGCAAGGTCACGCTCCCGCTCTTGCTCACGCTGAAGCGCGGCACAGCCGCCGAGCGCGATGCCATCGGCGCAGTGCTGAAGACCGCCGCGCAGCGCGCCGCGGAACTTCAGGCCGATGGCGTGATCGCGGTCGACCAAGTGCTCGACGATCGCGAGCTCGCGCCGGTGGTCGAGCTGGTGCAGCGGCACCACGGCATCGCCGACACGAACCGCCGAGCGCGCGAACACGTTGCGCGCGCCGCCGAAGCGATCGCGCCGTTCCCCGACGGCCCGAGCAAGAGCGCTCTCCTCGCCGCGGCGGACTACGCCGTCGGCCGGGAGTCATGAACATAGGTTGACCGCACGCCACCGAGACCCAGCAAGCGACGCTCCGCGTCGCGCGCAGTGAGCCGAAGGCGAACGAAGTCAACGAAGCTCTCCCCCCGCGGTCCCGCGGAAACACAACCATGAATCGGAACTCTGGACTCGGGCGCACACGCGCCCTGCTCGCGGCTCTCGTCCTTGGCTTCGTCCTCGCTGCCGGCACGGCGCCGGCATTCGCCGCCCCGAAACTCTCGGGCGTGGTGAACGTGAACACGGCGTCCGCTGAGCAGCTCACGCTGCTGCCCGGCATCGGCGAAGCGCGTGCGCGCGAGATCATTGCCGCGCGCCAGCAGCGCGGTGGCTTCAAGCGCGTCGAGGACTTGCTGGCGATCAAGGGCATCGGCGAAGCCAGCCTCGCGAAGCTGCGCCCGTACGTGTCGCTGCAAGGCGACAGCACGCTGCGCCAGCAGTAGCCGGCGGGCGGCGTAGCGACGCCTGCACGCGGGAGCTATCCCGCGCGCCGTGCGTCGCTGCGCCGCCTTTCTGCTCACGCTGCTCGCGTTCGCCCTCGCAGCGAGCGCAGGGCCCGCGCCGCAGCGCGTCGTTTCGTTGAACCCGTCGCTCACGGCGATCGCCATCGCGCTCGGTGCGCGCGAACAGCTGGTCGGCGTCGACGATTTCTCCGCGCGCCAGGAACCCGCGGTCGCGCACTTGCCGCGCGTCGGTGGGCTCTACGACCCGAGTCTCGAAGCTGTGATCGCGCTGCGTCCCGATCTGGTGGTGCTCGTGCCGAGCGCCGAGCAGCGCAGCTTCCAGGAGCAGCTCGCCGCGCTCGGCATCGCGCGCTTCGTCGCGAACCCGCTGAGTTATGCCGACGTGCTCGCGACGATTGCGCAGCTCGGCGCGCAGCTCGGGCGCGAGCGCGAAGCCGCCGCGCGCGTCGCGCAGCTGCGCACCGCTCTGGCGCGCGCGCAAAACTCGAGCGCCGGGCGCCCGCGCGTGCGCGCGCTGCTCGTGTTGCAGCGCGATCCGCTGTTCGTGGCCGGCGCGGGCAGCTTCGTCGACGACATGCTGCGCGCCGCTGGCGCCGAGAACCTCGCTGCGGATCTCCCGGGCGCGTGGCCGCGGGGCTCGCGCGAGTGGCTGCTCGCGGCGCAGCCCGAGTTGATCCTCGATTCCAGTGACGAGCCCGAGCCCGCGGCCGCGTTCTGGGCGCGCTGGCCTTCGCTGCGCGCGCGCGTTGTCTCGCTGCCGGCTGGCGCAGTCACGCTGCCGGGCCCGTACCTCGATCGCGCGCTCGCGCGGATCGAAGCCGCTGTGCGCGGCGAGCCGCCGGCCGCGAGCGCGCCGGACGTCGCGACCGATCCGGACGACGCGATCGGACCCGACGCCGCGAGCGCGGCGCAGTGAGCGCGTCCCTAACACCTGCGCGGCTCGTTCGCGTGCTTGCGCTGCTCGCGCTCGGGCTCGGCGCAGCGCTCGCGCTCGGCGTCGCGGTTGGGCCCGCCGGCATCTCGCTCGGCGAGGTGTGGAGCGCGCTCACCGGCAGCGCCTCGCCCGTTGCGCGCGACATCGTGCTGCGCGTGCGCCTCCCGCGCGTGCTGCTCGCAGCCGGCGTCGGCGCCTCGCTCGCGACCGCGGGCGCGGCGTTCCAGGCGCTGCTGCGCAACCCGCTCGCCGACCCGTTCATTCTGGGCGTCTCCGGCGGCGCCGCGCTCGGCGCGATTCTCGTGATCGCGCTCGGCGGCGCGCTCGGCCTCGGCGCGAGCGCGGCGCCGCCGGCCGCGTTCGCGGGCGCGATCTTGGCGGTGTTGTTGCTGCTCGCCGCCGCCGGCCCACGCGGCCGCCTCGACGCGACGCGCTTGTTACTGATCGGCGTCGTCTTCAACGCGCTCGCCTCAGCGGTGATCGTATTCCTCGCCTCGCTGGCCGGCCTCGCCGAAGGCAGCCGGATTTTCTTGTACCTGATCGGCAACCTGTCCGACGCGCGGCCCGCGCTCGCGGGCTGGGTGGCCGCGTTCCTCGCGCTCGGCCTCGCGGGCGCACTGCCGCTCGCGCGTGCGCTGAATGCGCTGGCGCTCGGCGACGAATCCGCCGCGCTGCTCGGCTTCGAGCCAGCACGCGTGAAGCTCGCGCTGCTGCTGACCACATCGCTGCTGGTGGGCGCGGCCGTCTCGGTCGCGGGGCTGGTCGGCTTCGTCGGGCTGATCGTGCCGCACGCGCTGCGGCTCGCGCTCGGCGCCGACCACCGCTTGTTACTGCCCGCCGCGGCGCTCGGCGGTGCGAGCTTCCTGGTCGTGTGCGACGCGATCGCGCGCACCGCGCTCGGCGGGCCCGAGCTGCCGGTCGGCGCAATCACGGCAATGCTCGGCGGCCCGCTCTTCCTGGTGCTGCTGCGGCGCCGCGAAGGGCTCGCGTGATGAGCGAGCTCGAAAGCGCGCTCGCGCTCGAAGCCGTGCGCGCCCTGCAAGCCGGTGCGGCGGTGCTCGCCGGCGCCAGCCTGTCATTAGGGTTCGGCGAAGTGCTCGTGCTCGCCGGCCGCAACGGCGCGGGCAAGACGACGCTGCTGCGCGTCGCCACGGGCCTGCTCGCGCCGAGCGCCGGGCGCGTTCTGCTAGGGGGCCGCGCGCTCAGCGAACTCCCGCGCCGCGAGATCGCGCGCACGCTCGCGCTGGTTCCGCAGGACACGAGCGTGCCGTTCCCGTTCACGGTCGAAGAGATCGTGCTGCTCGGGCGCGCTCCGCACTTGAGATTGATCGGCTTCGAGTCGCGCGCAGATCGCCTTATCGCGGGCGCATGCATGGAGCGGCTTGGCATCGCCGGGCTTGCGCAGCGCAGCATTCAGGAACTCTCAGGCGGCGAGCGGCAGCTCACGATGATCGCGCGCGCGCTCGCGCAAGAGCCGCGCGTGCTGCTGCTCGACGAGCCGGTCGCGCATCTCGATCTCGCGCATCGCCTCGCGCTCGAGGAGTTATTGCGCGGGTTCGCGCGCGAGGGCAAGGCCGCGCTGCTGGTCTCGCACGATCTCGCGGGCGCGGCGCGCGTGGCCGATCGCATCGCATTGCTCGCGGGCGGAAGCATCGTCGCATGTGGCACGCCGCGCGAAGTGCTCAGGCCCGAGTTGATGCGCACGGTGTTCGGCGTCGAGGCGCAGCTCGTAGAAACGAGCGAAGGCCCCGTAGTGGTGCCGCGGCGTGCGGGTTAGCTTGCGCCGGATTTTTGGGGGAACGCGAGAGATGGCGAAGAAGAAGGCCGCAGCGAGGCCGAACAAAAAGAAGCTGGCGAAGGCCAAGGCGCCGCCGCGTGCTCCGCTCGCAATTGCGAAGATCGCCGCCTTCGAGATTCTCGATTCGCGCGGCAATCCCACGCTCTCGGTCGAAGTAACAACTACGAGCGGCCACGTCGGCCGGGCTGCGGTGCCTTCGGGCGCATCGACGGGCTCACGCGAAGCCCTCGAACTGCGCGACAAAGACCCGGCGCGCTATCTCGGCAAAGGCGTTACGCGCGCCGTCGCCAACGTGAACGGCGAGCTCGCGCGAACGCTTCGCGGCGCTGCGCTCGGTGGGCTCGCGGAGCAGCGCGCGCTCGACGCCGCGCTGTGCGCGTGCGACGGCACAGCCACGAAAGCGCGCCTCGGAGCGAACGCGCTGCTGGGCGTCTCGCTCGCGGCCGCGCACGCTGCCGCCGCTGCGGCCGGCACGCCGCTCTATCGCTGGATGGGCGGCAGCAAAGCCAACTTGCTGCCGGCGCCGATGATGAACGTGGTCAACGGCGGCGCGCACGCCGATAACAGCGTCGATCTTCAGGAGTTCATGCTCTACCCGGTCGGCGCACCGAGCTTCAAAGAGGCCTTGCGCTGGGGCGCCGAGATCTTCCACACGTTGCGAAGCGTGCTGCACAAGAAGGGCTACTCGACGGCGGTCGGCGACGAAGGCGGCTTCGCGCCGGATCTCAAGAGCAATCGCGAGGCCATGGAACTCGTAATGACTGCGATCGAGCTGGCCGGCTACCGGCCCGGCGAGCAAGTGGCGATCGCGCTCGACCCCGCCATGAGCGAGCTCTACGAGGACGGCAGCTACAACCTCGCGAGCGAGAACGCGAAGAAGTCGAGCGACGAGATGATCGAGTTCTGGGCCGATTGGTGCGCGCGCTACCCGATCGTGTCGCTCGAGGACGGCCTCGCCGAACAAGACTGGGATGGCTGGGCGCGCCTCACGCAGCGCCTCGGCGCGCGCGTGCAACTTGTTGGGGACGACCTGTTCGTGACGAACCCGGCGATCCTGCGCGAGGGCATCGCGAAGCGCTGCGCGAACTCGATCCTCATCAAGGTCAACCAGATCGGCACGCTCTCCGAGACGCTCGAAGCGATCGCGATCGCCAAAAAGGCTGGCTACAGCGCGATCGCTTCGCATCGCTCCGGCGAAACCGAGGACACCACGATCGCGGATCTCGCGGTGGCGACGGGCGTCGGGCAGATCAAGACCGGCTCGCTGTGTCGCAGCGACCGCATCGCGAAGTACAACCGCTTGTTACGGATCGAGGCCGAGCTCGGAGCGCGCGCGCGTTATGCCGGGCGCAGTGCGCTCGCCGGAGCGCGCTGACGCGCATGCAGCGCACACTGCTCGCGGTTGCGGTGCTGTTCGCCGCTGCGCTCGTGTGGAGCCCAGGCCCCGCGCTCGCGCACATTCCCGCGCCCGAGACCGTGGCGCGTGCCGCTGCCGACACAAGCCGCGGCCAAGGCCGCGCGCGCGCGTTCTCGTTCGCGGTGAGCGTGCGGACCAGTATCGAGGGCGCACCGATCGCGCGCGGCGAGCTGCTCGCCGATCCGCGCAGCGGCATCCGCATCGAACTGCTGCACGAGGGCGGCTTCGCGGAGAAGCAGATCCGCCGGCCGGCCGGCCTGGTGGCCGCCCGCGCTGGCGAACTCCTCGACGAGCCGCACCCGCTCGCGCCGCCCCTCTGGCTGCTGCAAGCCGCGACCGGCGGCGAACTGCTCGCGCGTCTCGGCGAACTCGGCGGCGACCCGAGCCTGATCGCGCTCGGCCACGACGGCGCGCGCGATTGTTACGTGCTCGGCGGCGCCGCCGCGTCGATCTGGATCGACAAGGACAGCTATCAGGTCGCGCGCGTCGATCTCGCGGACGGCACGAAAGTGCGCTTCCTCGCCTGGGCGACGAGCAGCGGCGCTGTGCTCCCGAGCCGCATCGAAGTTGAAACGCCGGCGCTCACGTTCCAGCTCGAGCTCACGAACGCCGCGCCCGCGACGCCCGCAGCCGACGCGTTCGCGGACGCGTGGCTGCTGGCGCATTGATCCGCAACGGGCTCGGGTTCCCGGTCGCGGGTGCGCTGAACGCGAACGCCGCGCAACCTGTTTCGCGCGCGCCGGTTTCCCAAGAGGTCGCTCAAGGCGCCGCCCCGCGCCGCCGAGAGAACGGTGGCGAACGTGCGCCCGCCAGAAAGATCAGGAGATCCCTCATGTTCCGGAACTCGTTGCTTTCGTTCTTCCTGCTCGTGATGACCTATCTCGCGGCGGCAACTCCTGCGCAGGCGATCGACGTCGCCACGGTGCGCCTCGACGTGACGATCGCGCGCAGCTCGCTGGTTTCGGACGAGATCTCGGTGGTGCTGCGCGTCGTCGGGACGGGCCTCAACAACGGGACGCTCACGCAGCCGATCGTGGGCGCGGCGCCGATCACGCTCAAGAAGGACGGCCTCGATCTGATTCTCGAAGACGATCTCGCGAACGAAGCCGAGCTGAACACCTTCCTGCCGAGCGGCAATTACGTGCTGCGTCTCAACAACGACACGGTGCAGGCGACGCTCGTTTACACGCGGCCGCTCGTGCCCTCGCCCGCGATCTCGGAGCCCGATGCCGGCGCCGTCGTGCCGCCCGGGCCGATCGAGGTGTTCTTCACTGCGTGCTCGGTTTGCAATCTGACCGGCGACTCGGTCAAGGCCGCGCTCGAGGACGATCAGGCGGCGACACTTGACGACGAAACGCTGACTTCGAGCAGCACGAGCTGGATTCCCGAGGACGGCGCCGGTGGCGACTTCGCCCTCTCCGAGCAGTCGGCCTTCGCGGCGCGCGTAACGCACACGGCGGTGCTGCAGGCGAACACACCGGCGACCGACGACAACAATACCCTCGTGTTCACGCACCAATTCGTGCAGTCCGACGAAGTCGACTTCGAGACCGGCTTTCACACGCCGGAGGGTCACTTCTGCCTCGCAGCGAACTACACGGCGCCGCCGATCGGCTGCGAGATCCTGACGGACCCGCTGCTCCAGGTGCTCGACACCAGCGGCGTGTTCGGGGCGCAGGTCGCCGGCCACGATCTCGAAACCACGGTCAGCGTCGCAGCGAACGGCGCGCTCAGCGGCTCCGCAACGGCCGACCTCGACGACAACGGCTCGCAAGAGACCACTTCAACGCCCATCAAGGGGAAGCTGAGCGGCAAGAGCGGCGCGCTGCGCTCGAAGCTCGCCTTCGCCCTCAACAACACGGCGCTACCCGCGAAGCTCAAGCTGAAGTTGAGCGACATGCTCTCGATCCCCGGCAACACGCTCGCGCACACGCAGGCGGCCTCGGGCTCGATCGGCGCCACGAAGATCAAGGAGACGACGCCCACGAGTGGCGCGCTCCCGTTCGCCCCGCTCGGTTGGTTGCTCGAGTTCGACATCGATTCCGCGGGCGGCGTTCTGAACGCGCTGTTGACGCTCGAAGGCGGACGCAGCTTCGCGCTCACCGGAACAAACAAGTTCAAACTCACGTCGGGCAGCTCGAGCCTGAAGCTGCAATCGGCTGCCAGGGGCATTCGCATCGCGCTGAAGAAGATCGCGCTCGACGACACGACGAACCCGATGGGCGTGAGCACCGGCTCGGTGAGTACCCGCATTCTCGGCCAGAGCGGGAGCGCGACGATTCCGTAGCGGCGCCGGCTGCGGCCGACAGCACGCGGCAGCGTTGTTCGAGGCCGCGCTTTGCGCCGCTACCGTGCGCCGATGCGCAGCGTCGAGCAAACCCGCCCGCGCCACGGGCTCTCGGTCCCGGTGGTCACCATCCTCGGCGCGCGCGGCGAACTGCTCGAAGACGATCAGCGCGCGCTGGTGCGGCACGTCGTTCAAGACGGCTGGGGCGCGGACATCGTGTTTGCGGGCGGGACGACCGGCGAGTGGGATCGCGTCGCGCCGGAACTCACGCGGCGCGTGATCCAGGTGTGCGCGGAAGAAGTGAAGAAGGCGAACGCGGCGCTGGCCGATGCGGACCGCGTCGAGTGCTGGGCAGGTGTTACGGCGAAGACGCGCGGCGACACGCTCGCGAACGCCCTCGCCGCAATCGCAGCGGGCGCCGACGCGCTGGTGCTCGCGCCGCTCTCGATCCACGACATCGGAGACCCCGTGCGCTTCGTTGCGCGCGAACTCGGCGATCTGCTCGACGGCGCTTCGCGCCGCGTGCCGGTCTACCTGTACGACAACGCCGCGATCGCCGCGGATCCGCACCGCACGCACATCCGCACCGCGCAGGTGAAGGCGCTCTCGCGGCTCGATTTCGTGCGCGGCATCAAGGTGAGCGCGGGCAAGAAGGTGCTCGGCAACTACACGCAGGCGGCGGCGAGCTTCCGCGAGCGCGGCGAGTTCGGCATCTACGTGGGCGACGCGATGTTGATCTTCGAGCTGTTTCGTCCTCGCACGGGCCTTGCGGGTGTGCTCAGTGATTATTGGCAGCGCTTCTGGTTGGCGGGTGGCCTGCCGATCGGCGTCGTCTCAGGGCCCGCGAACGTGATGCCTCGCGAATGGGCGCGCGCATGGCAGGCGTGCCGCGCAGGCGACGCGGAGCGCATGGCCGCGACGGAGCGCGTGCTCTCGGCGTTCCGCGCCGCCACCAAAGCGGGTGGCGCGAACCGCACGATTGCGTGCTTGAAGCGCGCATTGTTACGGCTCGGCGTCGTCACGAGCGATGCGGTTGCGGACGGCACGCCTGCGCTGAGCGCCGCCGATGCTGCGCGCTTCGACGCCGCGTTCGAGGAAGTGCGCGGCCTCGCGCGCGAGCAGCTCGAGCCGACCTGGGTGACGCGATGAGGGGTGACGCGATGATGAGGCGCTGCCGATGACGAGCGAGCGCCCGTCGCGCCGTACCGTCGGCATCGGCAGCATGGTCGCGGATCGGCTGCACCGCGTGCCGCGCATTCTCGGCAGCGATCAGAAAGGCATCATGCGCCGGGGCGAGGGCGGCCACACCGCCGAGCTGCGCGTGGGCGGCGTCGTGCTGAACCACCTCGGCTGGGCAGCGGTGTTAGGGCTGCCGGTCGGAATCTTCGGCAAGCAGGCTGACGACACGAACGGCCGTTTTCTGCGGGACGCGATGGACCGCTTCGGCATCGCGAAAGACATCGTGCTCGACGGCTCGGCCAGCTCCTTCGCCGACATCTACGTGGACGACGCCGGCGGCCGCGCGATCTACATGGCGCCGGGCGCGACCAGCGAGACCACGTTCGCGCACGTGCGCCGCCACCACGAGCGCACGATCCAGAGCGCGCTGCGCGTAACAACCGAGGTCTCGCAGCTGCCGCTCGCGGCGGCGCTCGAGGTGATCCGCCTCGCCGAGGTCGCGGGCGTGCCGACGCTGGTCGATCTCGACGTACCGCCGAGCGATGCGGTGCCCGTGCTCGGCACGCACGCCGAGCTCGAGCAGCTGCTGCGGCGCGCGAAGATCCTGAAGCCGTCGGCGGCCGCGGCGCGCGAGCTCGTGCTCACGGCCAGCGGCGACGCGCTCGCGAGCGCCAAGAAACTTCGCGAGCGCTACGGCAACGAGGTCGTGATTGTTACGGACGGCGCCGCGGGCTGTGCGATCGCCACTGCGAAGGAAGCGCTGCGCGTGCCCGCCTACGCCGTGAGCCGCGTCGTCGACACCACCGGCGCGGGCGACGCGTTCCTCGGTGGCCTGCTCGTGGGCCTCGCCGCGGGACTCGGCTGGGAAGATTGTGCGCGGCTCGGCAACGCCTGCGGCGCCGCGTGCGTCGAGAAACTCGGCGCGTTCCCCGACGACGCGATTGCGGCGCGCGACGCCGTGCTCGCGCGTTACGACGGCGCCGCGTTGCCGAGCTGGGTGACGCGCGGCCTCGAAGTGGTGCCCGAAGCGCAGCCCGCACATGAAGCGCTGGTCGCATTCGACGTCGCACTCGAGGAACTCGCGGAGCTGCGCAAGCGGCTCGACGCGAGCGCCTTCGACCGCGCCGTCGCCCTGATCGATGCGGCGCGCGCAGAGGGCGGGCGCGTGCACGTCACCGGCGTCGGCAAGCCCGAGCACGTCGCGCGCTACGGCGCCGCGCTGCTCGCTTCGGTGGGCACGCCCGCGTCGTTCCTGCACGCCACCGAGACGGTGCACGGCGGCGCTGGCCAGATCGTGCGCGGGGATGTGGTGATCGCGATCAGCAACAGCGGCGAGACGCCGGAGCTGCTCGCCGCCGTGGGCGCCGTGAAGGCGCTCGGCGCGAGCCTTGTCGCAATAACAGGTGCGCCGCGCTCGTCGCTCGCGCAGCAGGCCGCCGTGGTGCTCGACGCCGGCGTCGCGAACGAAGGCGGCGGCCTCGGCTTAGCGCCCCGCGCGAGCGTCGCGGCGGAGCTGCTCGTGGTGGCCGCGCTCTCCGCCGCGCTCGAACACGCGCGCGGGCTCACGCGCGCCGAGTACCACGCGCGGCACCCGGCTGGGGTGTTAGGCAAGCGAAGCGCGCAGTAAGCCGAAGGCGAACGAAGTCCAGAGCAAGAAGAGCAGCGGCGGTTAGCGGTCAGCGCCGGGCGCGAGCGTCGCTACGCGAGCCGAGCCAGCTCGTCCCAGATCAGCTTGCTGCCCGCCGTCAGCAGCACCAGCGCGAGCAGCCGCTTGATGCTCGCCGCCGGCAGCCGCCGGCTTCCAAAGTACGAACCTACTGCGCCGCCCACCGCGACGGCGCCGAGCAATGCGAGCGCGGGCTTCGGGAACGCGCCGCCGCGCGAAAGGTTGCCGAGCAGTCCGGCGCTCGAGTTCACGAGGATGAAGAGCGCGCTCACCGCCGCCGCGTTCTTCGCGGTCGCCCAGCGCATCAGTAACAACAACGGCGTGAGGAAGATCCCGCCGCCGGTGCCGGTAAGCCCCGCGAGCAGGCCGAGCGCACCGCCGGTTCCGAGCGCGGCAGGCAGCGAAGGCACGCGCGTGGCCGCTTCCTCGCGCGGCTCCAGCACAAGCCGCACAGCGGAGAAAAAGAGCACCGCGCCCACGAGCACCTTGAACGCGCTCGCCGGCAGCGCGATCGCGCCGCCCACGAACGCGAGCGGAACCGCGAGCAGCGCGAACGGCCAGAACAGCCGCCACGAGAAATGGCCTGCGCGAAAGAACTGCACGCTGCCAATCGTCGCGACCAGAATGTTCAGCGCGAGCGCGGTCGGCTTCATCACGTCGGGCGCGACCGCGAACAGCGACATCACAGCCAGATAGCCCGACGCGCCCGCGTGCCCGACCGACGAATAAAGCAGCGCCACCACGAACACACACAGCGCGAGCCAAGGCAGAAGTTCGGGCGTCGTCACGCGCCGTGAATAGCGCGGCGCGCGGCACGCTTCGCCTGCTAGTGCTTACCGTCCGGCAGCCGCACCGTGAGCACCGGGCACGGCGCCTTTTGCACCACGCGCTCCGCGATGCTGCCGAGCAGCAGATGCTTCAGCCCCGAACGCCCGCGCGTGCCGATCACGATCAGGTCGCACTTCTGCGACGTGGCCTCGTCCTCGATCACCGTCGCCGGGTAGCCCTCGCGCGCGATCACCTCGACGGGAATCTTCGCCGCGCGCACGCGCTCGGCGAAGCGCTCGAGGTTCTGCTCCGCCTCCGCCTTCACCGAAGCCCAGAACTCCTGCGGCAGATAGGCGCCCTCGAGTTGTTGGAACTCGACGGGCAGGTGATAGGCGTGCAGCAGCACGATCGTGCTGCCGTGCTCCTCCGCCAGGTGAATCGCCCAATTGATGACGGGCTCGGCGTGGGCCGAGAAGTCGATCGGCACGAGGATGCGGCGGACGTCGATTTGCACGCCCACATCCTGCGCCTCGCGAGCGCGGTTTGGCAAGCAAAACGGCGTTGCGGGGGCTGGGGTCGAGCCTTACCGTGTCGCGCCTTCTGGGGCCGTAGCTCAACTGGGAGAGCGCCGCGTTCGCAACGCGGAGGTTGGCGGTTCGATCCCGCTCGGCTCCACCATGCAGCCGCTTGCGCGCCCTCGTTCGAGCCGCAGCAGCCCGGGCCGATCGATTCGGCAGCCGCGGCAATCCCTCAGCGAAGGGTCTGGCTCGCCAGAATGCCGCCGACCAGCAACGCGCCATCTACCGCGATCGCGCCGTAGCGCTCGCCGGGGCGGAACGCGGCGACGGCGCACGCCATCGCGAGCGGTAGCGCGGCGAGTGCGCGCACTGTGCTCGGCCCCAGCAGCGCCAGCGCGAGGGCGCCCGCGCAGAACGCGGCTGCAAGCGCGCGTGCGCGGCGGGCGCCGAGGCGGCCCGCGATGCCCTCGGCGTCGCGCAGATTCGAGAGGATCACGTTGGCCTGCACCGTGCTGCTCACGATCGCGAGCGTGAGCGCGAGGCGCGTGAGATCGAGGCCGGCGCTGCCACTTCCGCCCGCGGCACTGGCACTCGCCGCGGCGGCGG
>JANNRF010000147.1:0-2535 GCA_031401135.1 Deltaproteobacteria bacterium
GCCGCGCTGATGTCGCTCGTGATCGACGGCATCCTCAGCCAGAAGTTGCCCTGGGGACTGGTCGGCATCGGCGCCTTCATCGCCATCACCCTCGAACTCGCCGGCATTAATTCCCTGCCCTTCGCCGTCGGCGTCTACCTCCCGATGTCCGCCTCGAGCCCGATTTTCGTGGGCGGCGTGGTCCGCTTCCTCGTCGACCGCCGCCGAAAATCTGGAACCAGCGCCGAATCCGACTCCTCCCCCGGCGTGCTCGCCGCCTCCGGCCTAATCGCCGGCGGCGCCATCGGCGGCACTGCGCTCGCGCTGATCGCAGGCCTGAACGAAGAGCTCTCGACCAAGCTCGCGATCGGCAAGCTCATTCCCGCAGTCTCGACGAGCGACGTGGCCGCAATCCTCGCCTTCGCACTGCTCTGCGCTTGGGTCTGGGCCGTAGGCCGCGAGAAACTGCTCGCCGCACCGAGCGCCGACTAACGCGCCGCAGCCTCGCTCCCTAACTACACGCCGCGCGAGCGCTCTGCCGCGGCCGAAGCCGCCTCGAGGCAAGCCACCAAATCTGGCACGACGTTCTCCGGGTTCTCCTCGTATTCCAGCGAAAGAGCGCCTGAGAACTCGATCTCCCGCAGCGCTCTGAACACCGCGTCCAGATCGAGCTTGCCTTCGCCCAGGATGCAGCCCTTCGCCAGCGCGCCCTCGCTCGCGAAATCCTTGAGATGAACCGCGTGCACGCGTGAGCCAGAAAACTTGAGCGGCCAGAAGCGAATCGCCTCCACGGGATCGATCCCGCTGCGGATCAGGTGTCCCGTATCCACGCACGCGCCCAAGTTCTCATGCCGAATGCCTACCCAGCTCTCGATGTCGCTGGGCGTCTCCCAGTCCAGGTACGGCCCGTGGTTGTGAATCGCGACACGCACCTCTGGGTTCGCTCTGCATAGCTGGTCGAGCTCGCGGATCACGTCGATATTCCTGTCCGGCGCGATCGTCAGCACTGGAATGCGCGCGCGTCTCGCGAATGCGAACAGCGCACGCGCAGCCTCCACGTCCGGCACAGGATTCACGCCGTGCGCCGCGATCGAGATGCCGCGCGCCGAGCAAGCTGCAAGCGCCGCATCGATGGCCGCGCCGTCATTGCTCACGGGTAGGTGCTCGCCAAACGCGATCGGCCCGAGCTTCGTTTCGGGGATCAACTCGACGCGCGAGAGCCCGAGCGCGCGCACGATGTCGAGCGCTGCTTCGAGCGTGTAGTGGCGCAGCGAGAAACTCTGAATCCCCATCGCGAAGCCGCCGTACGTGAGCGAAAGCGGCGACATCTGCGGCGCGCGGCTCTCCGGCGCACCGCAGCCAAGCGCCCCGCCCGCGGCAAAGGCCGCGCTCGCTGCGAGACCGCTGCGCAGGACATCACGTCGCGTGAACTCGCGCGTCATCGTCGGCCCCTCGTGAGGGACGCAGCTTGCCACGTCGCACTCGTCTGCAACATCGTCTCGCCAGCCAAGGAGCCGCCCGCATGCTGAGCAAGTTCGACGACTACCCGATCCACCAAACCCCTGAAGCAATCGCCCACGTCGCGACCGCCAGCCGTAATGCCTACGACCGTTACTGGTTCAACGGCTACCCCGAGGACGGCAGCTGGTACCTCGGCATCGGCGCCGCGATCTACCCGAACCTGGGCATTATGGACTGCGGCCTCTCGCTCGTAATCGACGGCCAGCAGCACGCCTTCCACGCCTCGCGCCGCGCGCCGCGCGAGCCGAGCGACATGACGATCGGCCCGTTCAAGCTCGAGATCCTCGAACCGATGCGCTCGCTGCGCGTGACGCTCGACGACAACACGACGGGCATCTCCGGCGAGCTGCTCTGGATTCCGCGCACCGCCAACATCGAAGAGGGCCGGCAAACCCACGGGCGCGGCAAAGGCATCATGGACGCGACGCGCTTCAACCAGTTCGGCCACTGGCAAGGCGAGCTGCGCTACGCCGGCAAGACGCTGCGCCTCGACCCGCGCCGTAATTACGGAACCAAGGACCGCTCCTGGGGCATTCGCCCGGTCGGCGAGAGCGACCCGGCCGGCGCGCCCGCGGCGGTGCCGCCGCAGTTCTTCTTCCTGTGGGCCCCGCTGCACTGGCCTGATAAGTGCACCCATATGTGCCTGTTCGAGAACTCGGACGGCTCGGCCTGGCACTTCGACGGCATGATCTGCCCGGTCTACAGCGACCCGAGCAAGATCCCCGGCGTGGAAGACCCGGGCACCGAGCTACTCGCCGGCACCGAGCATCGGCTGACGTACATCCCCGGCACGCGCCGCGCCGGCCACGCCGAGATCACGCTGATCTCGAAGACTGGCAAGCGCATGGAGATCGATCTCGAGCCGCTGCTCTGCTTCCGCATGAAGGGCATCGGCTACTCGCACCCCGAGTGGGCCCACGGCCGCTGGAAGGGCGAGCTCGCGATCGCGGGCGAGAGCTGGAAGCTGGCGGACGTGAACGAGATGGCGCCTGAGAACCAGCACATCCAGCAAGTGATGCGCGCGCGCAGCGGCGG
>JANNRF010000148.1:0-4248 GCA_031401135.1 Deltaproteobacteria bacterium
GCTGCGTCCGTGCAGTGGAACTTCGATCCAAACGTGGAGGTGCTCGAACTGGTGGTGGAGCCGAAGAACGGATCCACCTCGTATACCGAGTGGCTGCCGCACGGATTCCGCGGCCCACTCTTGTTCAACTATGCGCCGCAGACGCCGGCCGAGCGGCTCGAGAACCGCATAGGCAACGAGGTGTTCCTCGAGGCCAAGGTGCGGCGCGTGGCCGATGGCCTCCCGCCGACGACACAAGCCGTCCAGAAGATCGATTTCGCGATGACACAGCGTTCGTTCGAGCCGGGGATCGCGCTCAACATGCCGCCAGCCGCGCTCCTTGCCTCGCCGCAGCCACCCGATCTCAAGTTCGACGCGACGCAGAACCTCGGGCTTGGAATCGTCGTCGACCCGAACGACTCCGCGCGGGCGACAGCGCATCTCCTCGGCACGGGCCGGTTCAGCGCCACCGCGGAGCTGGATTCCTACGACTGGGGCGCGTTCGGAACGCTCGAGGTCACGGCCACGCTCTCGAGTGGGAAGGTGCTCGTCGGTCATCTGATCACGGACCCCGCCGTCGAGAAGATTCCGATTCCGTACCGCGTCGCTGGCTCCGACATCGGCGAGCAATGGCGGATCGATCACTCCGTCGTTGGGCGCCCCGACTCAGCCGACGACGAAGACAATCCGGGCGGAACCGGCGCCGACCTCGGCGACGGGTACTCCCTGTACGAGGAGTACCGCGGCTTCTTCGAGGGCGGGGGTCACTCGGAAGGCACCAGGCGGGAGCTTGACCCGACGCGAAAGGACCTGTTCGTCATCAATGAATCTGCCCTCGCAGAAGCGAAGCTCGGCTTCAAGATGCTGGAGGACGGAGTCAACGGCCCGCGCATGAACATTCACTCGGATCTTCTGGCGATCGAGTACGCGGGCAACCACATCATGAACTTCAACTTCGGCCAGGGCTATCACGCCGTCGATCAGCACGCGATCTTGCTGAAGCAGCGAGCGAAACCAGGCGGGCTCTTGGTGTCGTCGGTGGGAGCCGTTCGAGTCGTGCCGCGCCTGGTCAAGCACGTCGAGGTCGGCCACGTCGAGCGTCGCGGGGAGGACGCCCGGACAGTGGCGCACGAGATCGCGCACGGCGTGAGTGTGATGCATCACGGAGACAGCGATGTGGGCATGGTGCGCTGGACGCTGGTTTCGGGTTCGGTCACGGAACAGGCGCTCGACGACAACAGCCAGCCCGTCGGTCCGATCGTCCCGATCGTCGTGCGATGGGAGATGGGTTGCGGGACAGCAGGCTGCGTGATGTCGGGCCCCGATCTCGCGGCGTTCGAGCTTGCGAACAACGGCGACGCCCTCGATCTCTATCTCGCCAACTTCGAGGGCCAGCACAGTGGCCACCAGTTCTGCTTCATGCGCTACGAGAGTATGAGCGCCTACACGCACGAGCCGCGCAGCGTCGCCTCGCCGGCTGAGCGCTGGTGGGTCGGAGAGGATCTCGCTGGCGGCGACATGGACGCGGCGAGCACGGGAACCGGAACCAACCTCGCGACGCGAGCTCCACGCAGCCGCTCTGGCCCGGCGTGCGCCACCGCGGAGCGCGGCGCCTGCCGAAAGCAAGTTCGCGTGAGCGACAAGCTGAATCCGCTCACATACCCCTACGCGCCGGTGTGCCCATGACCGCGGCTCGCGCGCTTCTCGTGGGACTCAGCGCCGTGCTCGCGCTCGGTGTCACTGGGCCGTGCGGTTCCCCGACCGCGCCAGCGGCCTCGCCGCCGCTGCCTGACCCGGAGATCTCGTTGACGGTAAACGGAACTGGCGCCGCGCAGATCACGCGCGGCGCCGCCGTGCTCGTCGACGTGCTCGCCACGCATCCGAACTGGCCCGCGCCCGGCGTGGTGCCGATTCCGCTGCGCGGGTCTCCGAGCTGGGCGTCGCTCGTGCGCCTCGAAGTCACCGCCAGCGACGGCAGCCAAGTCTCGTGGCCCGTGACGCTGCAGCCCGCGACCCCAGCTTCCCTCACTCTGGATGGGTCGGCCTACGGGACTGTTCGCGCATACGTGACGCCCGCAGACAGTTCGCTACTCGCACCGGGTAGCTACGCGGTCGAGGCGGTGCTCGACGCTTCGACCGCACCCGGTGGCGCATACCAGGGTGTTACGCGCAGTACGCCGTTGGTTGTCGTCGTGTCGGATGCGATGGGGCAACCGACCCCGGCGGAGGACGAAGCGTCCTCCATGCTCGATGCCCGCTATCGGCTGCGAGTCGGTGACGTCGCCACGGCCACGAGCGGCCTCACTGCGCTTCTCAGTCGCGTTCCGGACAGCGTCGCCGCACTCGCTCTGCTCTCCGATCTCGATCGATCTGCGGGGCGCACGAGCGATGCGCTGCTGCACATCAACCAAGCCATCAAAGCGTCGCGAGCCACTGACCCGCCATTCGAGCCTGGATTGAGTGAGCCGCCAAACGCGCTGCTCGCGAGCTGGCGAGACCTGGTGAACGCGAAGCTGCGCGCGGCGAACGGCAATCAGCGTCCAGCGATCTCGGCGCGCATTACGGCCAAGGCGCCGAGCACGACTCAGGATGTCTACGAAGTCGACGTGACCTTCACGAACACCGGGAGTGGGCCCGCGCTCGATGCGCGCGCAACCGCGATTAGAGGTCGGGTGCTGCAGGGCATCGGGAGCGTGGCGCTCGACTCGACGCTTGGGCCTGCGCTCCCGATCGACATCGGCGGGCTCGATCCCGGCGCTTCGATGACGGTGCGACTCTACCTGCGCGTCGATCCGGGCGTCGTGCGTTATGCGCTCACCGAAGACGGCGCGACTGGCAGCAACTACGGAACGTTCGGCTTCTCGCTGACGCAGGCCACCTACAAGTGAGGCGTACGATGACGCTGCTCGCTCGAACGCTGGTGCTCGGTCTCGCCCTCCTTGCTGCAGCCGCCGCGCACGCGACATCCTTCACCTTCGCGACGCTGCCCGCGAGCGGGGCGCTGAACGGCGCCGCCGGCGACACGCTCGGCTTCGGCTACGTCGTCGCGAACCCGAGCGCGACGGACTGGCTCGTCATCACGAGCCTCGACGCAGGCACGTTCATCGACGGCACGCCCGACGCGACGCTCTTCGACTTCCCGGTGCTCGCGCCGGGTGCGTCCCTCAGCGTCGCGTTCATCGCGGGCACGAGCGGTCTGTTCGCGTTCACGTGGGAACTCGCAGCGCCGCTCGGCGCTTCGAACTCGGGTGACTTCATCCTCGGCGCCGAGTGGTGGAGCGGGGACCCGGGCGCAGGCGGCAGCTTCCTCTCGCTCGCGACGCCGGCGAGCGCGACTTATCAGGTGACGGTGGTGCCCGAGCCGAGCGCTGCGCTGCTCGTCGCGACGAGCCTCGCGCTCGCGAGCTGCGCAGGCCGCGGTGCCCTCACGAAACGCTCACGCTCGCACGGCCCGCGGCGCGTCACTGTCCGAAGGGGCTGGCAGCGACTGTTGGTTCGCATGCGGAGGCTGAGATGAATCGCAGACTCGGGGCACTCCCAGTTCGCTCTAATATGCTGGCGGTCGCGCTGTGCGCGCTCGTCGCGCAGACCGCCGGAGCAACGACCACCTCGGTCGATGTGTTCGCGAGCTGGGGCAACGCGTCGCCCGGGATCCGCCGCAACACGAGCGGTACCGGGCCGCTCGCCGACACGGCGGCGGATGTCTCGGGCGGCAGCTTCGCCACCGGATCCGCTTCCGTAGACAACTTTGGGCTGCACGCGGCGGCGACGGCCACCTCGGGCATCACCTCCCCCAACTTCACCGCGCAGGCGAGCGCCTCGGCGGGCCTCGTGAATTCGTTCACGATCGTGCCTCGCGCGGGCTTCACGGGGACGCACGCACTCGTGGAGGTGCCGTACTCATTCGGCGGGAGCTTCATGTCGCATCCGTCGCTCGCGGCCTGCGCGACGTGTTTTGGTGCCGTCGATGCGCGCCTTAGCGTGGACGGTCTGGCGCAGACCCTCTACTTCGTCGGCGCCCACTCTCAAGGGACAATGAGCAACGCCGGCTTCGTCGCCGGCGGCGTCGTACGCGCGGGCGTGCTGCAAGGTTTGCTGCCCGTGAACACGCCGCTGTTCGTGCGCGCCAGCTTGTTCACCCCGGTGCACTGCCAATCCAACAGCGCCTCGTCCTGCGGCATCGAGGCGCAGTTCTCGCTGTCCTACACCGGCTTCTCGCTCGACGACGTGGACATCGTGTGGGGGCTCGTGCCGACGCTCGTGCCCGAG
>JANNRF010000149.1:0-2789 GCA_031401135.1 Deltaproteobacteria bacterium
CCGCCTGGGAGCGAGACATCCACCTGGCCGGTCTCGCCGAACCGTTCGGCTTCGACACGCTGAGCGCGGTCGAGCACCACTTCTCCAACTACGCGATGAGCCCGGACAACACGCAGTTCCTGGGTCACATGGCGGCGAAGACCGAGCGCATCAAGCTGCTTACCGGCGCCGTGATCCTGCCGTGGAACGATCCACTCCGCGTCGTGGAACGCATGATCGTGCTCGATCACCTGAGCAAAGGCCGCGCGCAGTTCGGCATCGGGCGCGGTCTCGCCAAGCGCGAGTACGACGTGTTCGGCGTCGATATGAACGAGGCGCGCGATCGTTTCGACGAAGCAGCGGAGCTGATCTTCCGCGGGCTCGAGACCGGCATCGTCGAAGGCGACGGCAAGTACTACAAGCAACGCCGCACCGAGGTGCGGCCGCGGCCTTACGCGAGCTTCAAAGATCGCTTCTACGCGGTGGGCATGTCGTCGGATTCGGTGCCGGTGGTGGCGAGACTCGGCGCGAAGATGATGAGCTTCGCGCAGAAGCCGTGGGCCGAGATGGCGCCGCACTTCGCGCGCTACCGCACGCTGTTCCAACAAGAACACGGCAAGCTCGCACCGTCGCCGGTGTGCGTGGACTTCCTGGCGTGCGACGAAAGCGCCGAGCAAGCCGAGGCGCTCGCTCGCAAGCACATGGCGAATTATTACGTCACGGTGATGGAGCACTACGACATGGCCGGCGCTCACTTCGAGCGCATGAAGGGCTACGGCGACTACGCGCAGAACGCGGTCGGCTTGCGCAACACCGGCATGAGCGAGGCCGCGCAGGGCTTCGTCGAGATCAACACCTACGGCACGCCGCAGCAGATCCTCGAGAAGATGGACAAGCGGCGGCAGCAGCTCGGCGATTTCGACCTAACGATTCAAGTGAGTTACGGCGGCCTCACCGGCGCGCAGGCGGAGCAGAGCATGCGGCTGTTCGCGTCGAAGGTGCTGCCGGAGCTGCAATCTTGGCAGACTCGCTGAACGGGAACGCGCGAACTCTCTGTTCGACCTCCGCTCGACTTCGTCTCGCTGCGCGCGGCGAGGCGCCGCTTGGCGGGTGCTTCGCACCCGTGGCTCGCGCGTTGACTCCGCTCGACTTCGTCTCGCTGCGCGCGGCGAGGCGCCGCTTGCACTCAGCGTTCGAGCTTCTCGCGCTGATACGAGCCGTCCTCGGGCTTGCGCGCGCCGCGTAGCCCGAGCGGCGACGCGAGGAAGTAGCCGTCCGCCGCGGGCTCCGTGCGCGCCCAATCGTTTAGCTCGGATCGAAACGCGATCTTCCACGCTCCGCCCCGCAACTCGTAACGATCGACGTAGCGCCCCGAGATGAACAGATCGTTCTCCGCGCCGGCTTCGACGATGCGATGGAACGCCTGGAAGTAGACCTCGCCTTCCGCATGCTCGCCGCGCAGCTCGATCAGCACCTGTCCGATTAGGTGGTGGTTCGCGTGATGGCTCGCGAGCGCGCGCATCGCGAAATCCACGAACTCCGCGGCAGGCCCCTTGAAGAAGCCGTAGTTCACGGTGGCATCGGGATGGAAGACCGAGGCGAGCAACTCGCCGTCGAGCCGATCGAGCGCGCGCATGTAGCGGCATGAGAGTTCGTAGATCGCCTGCTTCGCCGCGAGCTCGCGCAGGCTGCTCTCGAGGGACGGATCGCTTGGTCTCGTTAGGTCGTGGGCCATGGGTGCACGATACCTCCGCGCGCACCGTCGCGGCCCCGGAGAAATCGACGATGCGCTGCGGTACCACTTCGGCCGGAAGCTGGCGCGATAGCGTCGCTGCGAGGCCGAGCATGCCGACGCGAGAACCCGAGAACGCAATCCGCGAACTGCTGGCGAAGCAGGAGATCGCACAGAACCTCTCGACGCACAGCCGCGGCGTCGATCGCGCGGACTACCCGATCCTGCGCTCCGCGTATCACGACGAGGCGGATTTCTCGTACGGGATGCCGGCGCTCAGCTTGGTGCGCTTCCTGGCAGACGCGCAGAAGGCGATGCCCGCGACGCTGCACCGGACCAGTAACACCTGGATACGCCTGACGGGCGAGGACCGCGCACTCTCCGAGAGCTACGTGATCGCGTACCTCGAAACGCTCGAGGACGGCGCCGGCACGCAGCGTCTGATCGGCGGGCGCTATCTCGACCGCCACGCGCGCAACGACGGCGCGTGGCGCCTAATGCATCGAACGTACGTGCTCGAATGGAACGTGAATCAGCCGTCGAGCGGCGTCTGGCCCGAAACGGCCGGCGCGATGTTCGCGCCGCGCGGCGGCAAGAACAGCGCGGACCCGGGCCTAACACTAATCGCGACGTGGACGGCGGCGTTTTCAACGGAGGGGAAGGCGATGAGTGGAAGCACGCAGCTCGAACGAGATGTGGACCTCGCGCTCTCGCGCCAGGCGCTGCACGAGCTCACGATGGCGTACTGCCGCGGCGCCGATCGCGCGGACGAGGCGCTGCTGGCGTCGGTGTTCCACGACGACGCGACGGTCGTGGCGGGCGCCTTCAACGGCAAAGCCCCGCAGTTCGCGCGCGACGTGACGAAGCAGATCCGCGAGAACTTGAAGCGCGTGTTCCACTCGGTGGCGAACGAGTGGTTCCAGATCGCAGGCGACCGCGCCGTGGGCGAGTCCTACGCGATCGCGGTCGCGACCGTCACCGTGGACGGCAAGGACATGGATGCGATCACGGGCGGTCGCTACCTCGACCGCTTCGAGCGCCGCGGCGGCACCTGGAAGATCGCGGAGCGCGTGTTCGT
>JANNRF010000150.1:0-3993 GCA_031401135.1 Deltaproteobacteria bacterium
CCCCGCGATAGGCATCGGCGGCCTTCTGATAGTCGCCCAGATAAGTGTGAGCGGTGCCAAGAAGGACACGAGCCTCAACGTCAAGCGGATTGATACGAACAGCCTGGCCAAAAGCCTCCACGGCACGCTCATAATCCTCGAGCGCAAGGCGCGCGAGGCCTTGCCAGCGCATGGCTTCGGCGTCGGCCGGCTTGAACTTCGATGAGAGCAGGAATTCATTGAGCGCATCGAGCGGGCGTTCGAGCTGAAAATAGGCGTAGCCGAGTTGGAAATGCGCATCGGCATCTTTGGGACTTCCCTTGACCGCCAGCTTCAAGATGTCGATTGCTTCCGGCCAGCGCGCAGCGTCGATGAAGGCAAGAGCAGCATTGTAAAGATCCGACGATTGCACCTCCGCCACATCCGCGGCCGGGGCGCTCACGGGCGACAGGAGTAGCGCGCCGGCAAGCGTGCACGCGATCCAGAACATCGGTCTCTTCATGCCTTGCGCCCTCACGCGGAACCTAGAAACAAACTGTCCTCGGGCTTTGTCGGATCGAGCTTGATCGCGGCGGTCCGCCCCGGCTTGAAGTCGGCGACGCGCGCGGCTCTTGCCCCCCAACGTATGGCCATTGGGCGCTCCCCTTTTGCGTAGCACATTCTGGATCGATCGAGAGGGCCTGAACCTGCCATAAGCCCCGTTCTCGGACCGTCGAAAGGGCGCATGTTCTTCCTATCCCCACGCCCGAGGCGACGCGGCGAAGTTCGGTGCGTTACGGAACGTCCCCGCTCAGGCGAGCGTCAGCATCGCGTGCGCGCCCCTCGTGCGCGTGGGGATGTCGATGCCCACCGGGCAGCTGCCGAGGCATGGGGCGCTGCAGCCGGTGCATACGTCGGCTTTCTTCTCGAGCGCGGCGTAGAGGCGCATCGCTTCCTTCTCGTCGCCGTAGTCCTCGAAGTACATGCGGTGGCGCAGCACGTCGGGGATCGCGAGCTGCTCGGGGCACGAGCCGAGGCATTTCCCGCAGTGCGGCGCGCAATAGGTGCCGACGATCTGGCGGTCGTATTCGCCGAGCAGCGCGAGATCGGCTTCGCTCGCCGTCGCGCCCGAGGCCTGCAGGTACTCGTCGACGTGCTGGAACTCGAAGAACGAGATCACCGCGGCCGAGATTTCGGGGTTCGAGAGCACCCAGCGCAGCGCCGCCTGGCTGTAGGCCGGCGCGTGTTCGCGGAAGCCCGCGAGGCCGTTGTGCTTGGCGCCCTTCAGCGTCTTCATGGCGATCACGCCCATGTCTTGCTCGCGGCGCGCGCGGCGGATTAGGTCGCCCAGCTTCGGCCAGATGCCGTGGTGGTAGGCGAGCATCATCACGTCGAAGCGGCCGGAGCGGATCGCCTCGTCGGCAACCTGTTCGAGCCGCGGCGTGTGCGACGAGAAGCCAAGGAAGCGCGCCTTGCCGTCTTCGCGCAGCCGGTCGAAGGCCTCGTGCATGTTCGGATCCATCAAGCGCTCGACTTCGTCGCACGAGTGCACGTGCACGAGATCGACATAATCGGTGCCGAGCCGCGCGAGGCTCTCTTCGATGATGCGCTTGTAGTCGGCCACCGAAGTGCCCGCGCCGAGATGACCCCACGGCGTGCAGAACTTCGTCGCGAGGAACACGCGATCGCGCACGCCCTGAATCGCCTTGCCGACGGCCTGTTCGCTGCCGGAGGCGGAGTAATCAGGCGCGGTGTCGATGTAAGTGACGCCGCGCTCGAGCGCGAGCCGCACGATCTCCGTGCCCTTCTGTTCCTTGATGCGCCCCGAGCCGACGACCACGTCGGAGATTTTCCAGCCTGTGCGCCCGAGCGTGCGGAACCCCTGCACGCGCGCGTTCTTCCAGGCTTCGGGGTAGCTGGGGGACGTCGTCTCGACTTCCGCCTGGATGCCCTCGTTGACTCCGGCCCACCCCTTGGTGCCCGTGCCGAGCCCGAGAAACGCGCGCGCGGCGGCGGCGCCGCCTGCGAGCGCAGTCGCGCCGAGCAGCGCGCCACCGGTGACGAAGCTGCGGCGCAGCGCGTTCGGCTCGGTTTTGCTCGAGCCGCGCCGCGCAATAATTACGGTCGTCCAGAGCGCGATCAGACACGCCAGCAGCCAGAACACGACCGAGATCGCGTTCCCGCCCGCGTAGCCGATCCCGCGGAACAATTTCTCGATGAAGGCGCCGAGGGGGAACGCGTTCCAGTCGAGGCCGATCGGTGCGAGGTAGAGCAAGCCACCAATCGCGAAGTACCCGAACGCTGCGATCCCAATCACCCAAGCGCCGACCCGGGCAGCCTTCTTCATCGCGTCTCTCCTCGATTCGACCCGCGCACTATACGCGCACTCGTTAGGGATTTCGCAGCCGCGCCGCGAACTCCGCCGCGCGCTCGAGATCCGCCTCGCACGTCGCGTCGAGCGCGCACACCAGTTCCTGCGCCTCCGCACAGCGCGCGAGCGCGGCTTCGAGCGCCGCCTGCGTCGCGTCCGCGCCCGCCAACAGAGCCACTCGCGCGAGCGCGCCGGGAAGCCGCGCGCACTCCTCGAAATACGGCGCTGCATCCGCGCCGGCCGGCAGCATCACGCCCACACCGAGCTGCGCCGCGCGACGCTGCGCCGCGGGCGCGCTCGCCGCGAGCCAGAGCGGTGGCCCGCCCGGCTGCACCGGCTTCGGGTACACGCTCACGCCCTCGCAGACGAAGTGCTTGCCGCGAAACGTGACCGGCGCGTGGCTCCAGGCCGCGCGCAAGATCGCGAGCGCCTCGGCGAAGCGCTCCGCGCGTTCGTCGGCTTCGAGGCCGAAACCCGCGAACGGCGTCTCCGCGGCACCGAGCCCGACGCCGAGTTCGAGCCGCCCGTGCGAGAGCCCGTCGATCGTGGCCGCGTACTCCGCGACGCGCAGCGGGTGATGCAGCGGCAGCGGCAGTGCGGCCGTCGCGATGCGCACGCGCTCGGTCGCGGCGCCGAACGCGGCGCACAGGCTGAGCGCGTCGGGCACACCGCCGCGCGCGTCGAAGCGCTCCGCGACGCCGAGCCAGTCGAGCCCGAGCGCCTCGGCGCGCCGCGCGAGCTCGACGCATTCGGCCAGCGCCTCGGCGCTCGCGGCGGCGGGCGCGATGCGCACACCGAAGCTCGGTTGACTTCGCTCTGCGGCGACTTCAACCACGTCCGCGTTCTCGAAAGCCGGCAGGCATGCCGATACTGTCGCCCATCCCGCGAGGCGCAGCGCACATCACGCCGAGTTGGAGCCACCCACTTGCCCGCCACGCTGCGCGTCCCCGCCACGCTCACCAGCGCCGAGCCCGCGCACAGCGCCGAGCAGTGCGGCATCGCGGTGAAGTTCGCGCCGCAGCTGCTGCGCCACGGCCCCGACCCGCTGCGCGACTTCATCGATCTCGCGGCGCCCCTCTCGCTCGCCTCAGCCCGCGGTCTCTCGCAACTGACGCGCCTGTTACGGGCAGCGCGCCTCTCCGCGCGCGGGCCGGTGGAGCGCTGGCTCGGCGACCCGGCCGGCGCGCACGCCGCCATCGCCGCGGCGCTCGGCAAACGCCTCGTGCTCACCGTCGCCCCGCGTTCCTGCGTGCGCTTCACGGTCTGGACCGAGGACGGCGTCCACGAGATCGACTTCGCCGCCGACATCAGCGCGGATCAAGGCGGCTTCACGGTGCGCCGCGTCGGCTCGCTGCCGGCTCTGCACTTCACACGCGCGAGCGTGCTTCGCCACGAAACCTCCACGCATCAGTGGTTCGAGGTGTTGAACATCGAATCGCGCTGAGAGCGCTGCGCCCGCGCGTTCGAGCCACGCGCACCTCGGCGCAAAGCAGCGATAGAGTCTGCGCGCGCCTGGAGAAGTGCTCGATGGCCTCGCTCACGCTTCCGAACATCGCTGCGCTCCGCGAATGGGTCGGCAAGCAGCTCGGCACGTCGGACTGGATCGAGATCACGCAGCAGCGCATCGATCTGTTCGCCGAGGCGACCGGCGATCACCAGTGGAT
>JANNRF010000151.1:0-2372 GCA_031401135.1 Deltaproteobacteria bacterium
CGACGTCGGCTTCGACGGCGTCTGCGTGAACGAGCATCACTCGAACGGCTACGGCCTAATGCCCTCCCCGAACCTGATCGCCGCGACGCTCACGCGCCGCACGCGCGACGCCGCGATCTGCGTGATGGGCAACTCGCTGGCCCTCTACAACCCGCCGATCCGCGTGGCGGAAGAGTTCGCGATGCTCGACTGCATGTCGGGCGGGCGACTGATCGCCGGCTTCCCGGTCGGCACGCCGATGGACACTTGTTACGCCTACGGCATGAACCCGAGCCAGCTGCGCGAGCGCTACCACGAAGCGCACGATCTGATCATCAAGGCCTGGGCCGCCGAGGCGCCCTTCACCTGGAACGGGCGTTACAACAAGCTGCGCTACGTGAATCCGTGGCCGCGGCCGCTGCAGGCGCCGCATCCGCCGATCTGGATCCCGGGCGGTGGCTCGATCGAAACGTGGCAGTGGTGCGCGCAGCTCGACTACGTCTACGCGTATCTCTCCTACTTCGGATACAAGCTCGGCGAAGCCACCATGAAGGGCTTCTGGGAGGAGATGGACCGGCTCGGCAAGGACCGGAACCCGTTTCGTGCCGGCTTCCTCCAGTTCGTCGGCGTCGCCGAGACGCGTGAAGAGGCGCTCGAGTTGTACGCCGAGCCCGCGCTGTATTTCTACGAGCGCAGCTTGCACGTCGATTCGCGCTTCGCGGCGCCGCCTGGGTACGCGAGCGAAGCCACGCTGCGCGCGCGCGTGAAATCGCAAGTCGCGCAGGCTGCGGCTAAAGCGACCGAGGAGAGCGCCGCCGGCCAGCGCACCGCCTTCGAGGAGATCGTCGCGAAGGGCTACGTGATCATCGGCAGCGCCGACGAAGTGGCCGAACAGCTGCGCGAGGTCGCGGTGAACCTCAACATCGGGCAGATGATGCTGCTGCTGCAGTTCGGGAACATGAGCAAAGACCTGGCTTTCTTCAACACCGAGCTGTTCGCCAAAAAGGTTGCCCCTCAGCTGAAGGGCCTGTTCGAGAGCGAGTGGGAGAACCGCGGGTGGCCAAAGCCGCTGCCGGCTGCCTCGCGCGGGAGCGCTCGCGAGTTGCGCCGGTGAGCGGGCTGCGCGAGCACACGCTTCACGTGCGCGGCGGCAACGTGCGCGTGTGGGAGAAGGGCGCGGGGCGCACGGTCGGAGTGTTAGGCGGGCTGTTCGGGTTTCCGCGCTGGAGCCCGTTCTTGGAGGCGCTTTCGCAGCGCCATCATGTCGTGGTGCCCGCGCTGCCCGGCCATCCTGGGGGCGGCGATTTCCGCTCGCTCGACGATCTGCCGGACTGGGTGAGCGCGACGCTCGATCTGCTGGATGCCGCCGATCTCGAAGGCGCGGATCTGGTGGGCCTCGGCAACGGCGCGACGCTCGCCGCCGAGTGCGCCGCGTTCTCCCGCACGACCGTGGGCAAGCTCGTGCTGGCTGCGCCGTTCGGATTGTTCGACGAGCGCGAGCCAGTCCTGGATTTCTGGGCGCGCCGCGCCTCGGAGCAGGCCGCGACCTTCTCCGCGAAGCCCGCTGAGTTCGCGCGCGACGTGCTCACGCCCCCCGCAGGCGCGGACGACACCGAGTTCCGCATCGTGCTATCGCGCGCGCTCGAAGCCTCGGCGCGCTTGTTATGGCCGACCGGCGACCGCGGGCTCGCGAAGCGCCTGCATCGCGTGCGCAGCGAGACGCTGCTGGTATGGGGCGAGCGCGATGCGATCGTGCCGACGAGCTACGCCAAAAAGTTCGCGAGCGGCATCTCGGGCGGCACGCAGACGCGCAGCATCCCCGGCGCCGGACACGCGCTCGATTTCGACGCGCCCGAGCTGCTGGCCGCCGCGATCGAGGAGTTCCTCGGGGACTAGGGCGCGACTTGCCTCGCTAGGCAGAGAACTCTCCGCGCAGCACCGTGACCGCGCGGCCGAGCAGGTGCACGCGCGCGCCGCGCAGCCGCACGCGCACGGCGCCCGTGCGCTGCGACAGCTGCAGCCCGCTCAGCTCATCGCGCCCGAGCCGCGCGCACCAGAACGGTGCGAGCGAGCAGTGCGCCGAGCCCGTGACCGGGTCCTCGTCGACGCCCGCCTTCGGCGCGAAGAAGCGCGAGACGAAAGCGTGCTCGCCCTCGCCGGCGGCCGTGAGGATCACGGCGTGACCCGGCACGTTGATTAGGGCGCGAAAGTCCGGGCGCACGGCGAGCACGTCGGCGGCGCTCGCAAGTTCGACCAGCCAGCTCGGGCCATCGCTCGCGTTCGGCCGCGGCACTTCGTGCACGCGCCCAGCCGTGAGTCCGAGCGCGGCGAGCAGCCCCGGCGGTGGCGCGCCGGCCTCCCCGCGCGGCGGCAGCGCGGGAAAGTCGAGACGA
>JANNRF010000152.1:0-23451 GCA_031401135.1 Deltaproteobacteria bacterium
TGCAGTTGCCGGCAAGCGAAGCGCGCAGCGAGGCCACGTGAGCCTTGGGCTCGCGTGAGCCGAGCGGAGATCGAACAGTGGCCTCGGTGCCCAGAGCCGCTCGGAACGACGGAGGTGGACAGTGCCCATTACCCTGAACAATGAGGCCGCGATCGCGGGCATTGGGCAGACGAAGTACTCGAAGAACTCTGGCGTTTCGGAGTTGAGCCTCGCTTCGCAGGCCGTGCGCAACGCAATCGACGACGCGGGTCTCTCGCCTCGCGATGTCGACGGCCTCGTCACGTTCCTGATGGATTCGAGCGACGAAGTCGAAGTCGCGCGCACGGTCGGCATCGGCGAGATGACGTTCTTCAGCCGCATCGCCTACGGCGGCGGCGCCTGCGTCGGGCTCGTGCACCAGGCCGCGATGGCGGTCGCGACTGGCGCAGCGAAGTACGTCGTCGTCTACCGCGCACTGAACGGGCGCTCGGGCCAACGCATGGGCCAAGGCGTCAGCGGCAACATCATCACCAGCGACCTGATTCATTGGTCGTGGTACATGCCGTTCGGGATGCTCACTCCGGCTTCGTGGGTCGCGCTCTGCGCGCAGCGTTACATGCACGAGTACGGCGCCACGTGTGACGACCTCGCGACGATCGCGATCGCGACGCGCAAGCACGCCGCGAACAACCCGAACGCCGCGTTCTACGGGCAGCCGCTCACGCGCGAGCAGTATTTCGCGGCGCGCTGGGTGACGGAGCCGCTGCGCCTCTACGACTGCTGCCAGGAGACCGACGGCGGCTGCGCGCTCCTAATCACTACGCCCGAGCGCGCGCGTGATCTGAAGCAGCCGCCGGCCGTGATTCGTGCAGTGGCGCAGGCCTCGGCTGCGGGCCAGGAGCAGATGACGAGCTTCTACCGGCCCGACATGGCGGCGCTCCCCGAAATGGAGCTCGCGGGCAGGCAGGTCTACGCGCAAGCGAAGCTCGGCCCGAGGGACATCGACGCCACGGTGCTCTACGACGCGTTCACGCCCGAAGTGTTGATCCAGCTCGAGTCCTTCGGCTTCTGCAAGAAGGGCGAGGCGAAGGATTTCATCAAAGGCGGCGCGCTCGAAGTGGGCGGCCGCCTCCCCAACAACACGCACGGCGGCCTGCTCAGCGAGGCCTACATCCACGGCGTCAACGGCGTTGCCGAAGGCGCGCGGCTGGTGCGCGGGCAATCGGTGAACCAACCCGCGCGCGCAGAGCACGTGCTCGTCACCAGCGGCGTCGGCGTCCCCACCGGCGCGCTGATTCTCGGAAAAGCGTGACCCCGAACTGGAGGCTGAAATGGCAGATGCGGTGATCGTTGAAGCGCTTCGCACGCCGCTTGGGCGCGGGAAGATCGGGAAGGGCGACCTCTCGGGGTTTCACGCGGCGCAGTTGCTCGGGCGCTTGCAGCGGGGGCTCGTCGAGAAGGCGGGCATCGAACCGAAAGACGTGGAGCAGATCTTCGGCGGCTGCGTGACGCAGGCCGGCGAGCAGTCCAATAACATCACGCGCCACGCCTGGCTCGGCGCCATCAGCGGCGATTACTCGACCGCGGGCACCACGATCGACGTCCAGTGCGGCTCGGGGCAGCAGGCGAACAACCTGGTGAGCGCGCTGATCAAGGGCGGCTCGATCGATTGCGGGATCGCCTGCGGCATCGAGTTGATGAGCCACGTCGGCCTCGGCGCCAACGTGATGAACGGACCGGGCTTCTTCTTGCCGCCCGACTTTCCATGGGACGAGCCGATGTCGCAGTTCATCGCTGTCGAGCGCATCGCCACGAAGTGGGGCATCACGCGCGACGAGGCGGACGCTTTCGCGCTGCGCTCGCAGGAGCTCGCCGCGAAGGCGACCGCCGCGGGCCACTTCGCGCGCGAGATCCTGCCGATCGACGCCCCGGTTGTTGGGGACGACGGCAAGCCCACCGGCGCCACGCAGCACGTGACCGCCGATCAAGGCATTCGCGCCACGACGCGCGAAGGGCTTGCGGCGCTAAAGCCCGTGCAAGCCGGCGGCATTCACACGCCCGGCAACTCTTCTCAGGTTTCCGACGGCGCGGCGGGCTTGCTCTACATGAGCGCCGAGAAGGCGCACGCGCACGGCCTGCGCCCGCGCGCGCGCATTCGTCACGACGTCGTCGTCGGCAGCGATCCCGCGCTCGTGCTCGAAGGCCCGATCGACGCCACGCGCAAGCTGCTCGCGAAGACCAAGCTGAGCCTGCGCGACATCGACGTGTTCGAGTGCAACGAGGCGTTCGCCGCGGTCGTGCTCGCGTGGCAGCGCGCGTTTCCGGAGATCGACCCCGCGCGCGTCAACCCGAACGGCGGCGCGATCGCGCTGGGGCACCCCGTCGGCGCGACCGGCTCGCGGTTGATCGTGAGCGCGCTGCACGAGCTCGAGCGCACCGGCAAGAGCAGCGCGCTGATCACGATGTGTTGTGGCTCGGCGGTAGGCACGGCGACGTTGATCGAGCGGATCTAGCAAGCGAAGCGCGCAGCGAGCCGCAGGCGAGCGAAGTCAACCGAGAGGAACGCAGGTGCGCAGCACCTGCCGAAGCGCGCAGCGAGCTGCAAGTGATCGAAGTCAACCAAGAAGGAAGCGCAGATGTCAGTGCTGGCAGGAAAAGTTGCGATTGTTACGGGCGCAGGCACGGGGCTCGGTCGCATCGAGGCGCTCGAACTGGCGCGCCAAGGCGCCGCGGTCGTGGTGAACGACCTCGGCACGAACGCCGATGGCAGCGGCACGAACGATGCGCCCGCGCGCGAAGTCGTGCGCGAGATCGAAGCCGCAGGCGGCCGCGCGGTCGCCGCGTTCGGCGACGTCGCAGACTTCGCGCAGTCTGAGCGCATCGTGAAGAGCGCAGTCGATGCCTTCGGCGACCTCAACGTCCTGGTGAACAACGCCGGCTTCTCGCGCGACGGCATGCTCCAGAAGATGAGCGAAGAGCAGTGGGATTCGGTGCTGCGCGTCCACGCCAAGGGCCACTTCTGCATGATCCGCCACACCATGGCTTACTGGCGCGATCGCGCGAAGGCGACCGGCGCGCCGATCTACGGCCGCTTGATCAGCACCGCCTCGGACTCGTTCATGATGGGCAACCTCGGCCAGCCGAACTATGCCGCTGCCAAGGCCGCGCTCACGCACCTAACACTCTCGGCCGCGCGCGAGTGCCAGCGCCTCGGCGCCACCGCCAACGTGATCCTGCCGCGCGCGCGCACGCGCATGACGATGGCCTCGGCTTGGGCGGAGATGTACAAGCCGCCAGCGGAGGGCTTCGACACCTACGCGCCGGAGCACATCGGCCCCGTCGTCGCGTGGATCGCTTCGCCGCACGCGCAGAACGTCAGCGGCAACCTGATCCAGATGTGGGGCAAGCACGTGCGCGTGTACGCCGCGCCGAAGCCGGCGCTCGATCACGAGCACGACGTGCCGTGGACGGTGGACGAGCTGCAAAAAGTGCTCGGCCCGTTCTTCGCGACACGCACGCCGATCGACGATTCGTTCGCGCTGCCGATGGCGTAGCGGCGCGCGATGCAAGTCTGGGCTGCTGTCGACGATGTGCGCATGCCGCTCGCGAAGATGCCCGCGCACGCGCAGCGCGCGGAGCGCTTGGGCTTCGATGGGCTCGTCGTCCCCGAGGCCGCCTACGACGCGATCCCCGCCGCCACGCTCGCGCTCGCGAGCACCACGCGGCTGCGCGTCGCCACCGGCGTGATCGTCGCGTTCGCGCGCAGCCCGATGCTCGTGGCGCAAGACGCCTGGGCGCTGGCGCAGTTATCAGGCGGGCGCTTCGCGATCGGGCTCGGGCCGCAAGTACGAGGGAATGTCGAGGGGCGCTTCGGCATGCCCTGGAGCGCGCCCGCCGCGCGCATGCGCGATTACGTCGGAGCGCTGCGCGCGTGCTTCGCGGCGTTCCAAACCGGCAATCCGCTCGCGTATCAGAGCGCTTCGTACTCGCTCTCGCGCATGCAGCCGTTCTTCAAGCCCGACGCACTGCCGCCGGAGCACGCGCGGATTCCGATCTGGCTCGGCGCGATCGGTCCCCTGATGACTGGCGTCGCGGGCGAAGTCGCCGACTGCGCAATCGCGCACCCGACGAACTCGTCGCCCGCGTACCTGCGAGATGCGATGCGCCCGAAGCTCGTAGCGGGCGCTGCGAAGGCAGGGCGCGACGCGAGCGCGGTGCTCGTCGTCGCGAACCCGATGGTCGCGACCGGCCCCGACGCAGCGAGCGTCGCGCGCGAACGCGAGGCCGCGCGCGAGGTGCTCGCCTTCACCTACTCGACGCCGGCTTATTGGGGAACGCTCGAGCACCACGGCTGGGGCGACGTCGGCCGCGCGCTGCTGGCGAAGACGCGCGCGAACGACTGGGCGGGGACGCGGAGCCTAATCAGCGAGGAGATGCTCGACGTGCTCGTACCGAGCGCGGGTTTCAGCGAGATCGCCGCGCTGATCCGCGACCGGTACGCAGGCATCGCCGACGGCATCAGCCTGCGCATGCCGGCTGATCCGGCGCACGACGCCGACTTCGCGCGCGTAATGAGCGATCTGCGGGCCGGCTGATGCCTCCGCAGCGCCGCGGGCTCGGCCGCGGGGCGGCGATAATGCAGATTCCCTGCCACCTCGAGGCATTCGAAGCCACTCTGCCTTGGGGGCTGGAGACATCGCCATGAGTCGATTCGTTCGCAGGTCGTTTGCGTTGGTACTGGCCCTTCAGCTCGCCGCGTACGGCTCGGCCGCAGGGGACGGCGAGATCGAGATCAACCAGGCGTCGGCGGAAGCCGGCGGCGTCACGCCCGGAGACGGCCCGGGCTTCCCGGTCACACTCGATCGACCGGGCGCGTATCGGCTCACCGGCAATCTCGCGAGCCCGATCGCTACGGGCGCGATCGTGATCGCAGCGACCAACGTGACGCTGGATCTCGGTGGCTTCCTGGTCAGCAGCACCAACGCCTGCACGGGCTACCCGACTACCTCGTGCGCCGTCGAGTTCGGTGTGTCAGGAATCGCAGCGAGCGCGAGTCAGTTCCTGGTGGTGGTGCGGAACGGCAGCGTGAGTCGCATGGGCGGCAACTGCATCCAGCTGCTCGGGCCGTCCTCCGTCGTCGAGGACGTGCGTGCCTTTGGCTGCGGCACTGTGGGGATCGGGGTCGGTACAGGCGCACGCGTGGTTCGTTCGTTCAGCGGATCGAACTTGCTCCACGGGATCGGGCTCGGAGACGGCGCGACGGCCGAAGGAAACGAGGCTCGAGCGAACGGCATCTGGGGAATCGTTGCCGTCGGCCCCCTGGGTGGCAACGTGATCGCGAATCGGGCCTACCAGAACGGGCAAATTGGGATCACGGTTTCTGGCCCGGTACTCGTCAGCCGAAACGTCGCCACCGCGAACTCCATCGTCCAAATCAACGTGTTGTCGCCCGCGAAGTCGCTCTTCGACAACCTCTGCGACGGAGCGCTCTGCTGAACCCGGGCGCTCTCCGCGCTTGTTCCACGAATTGAAACCTGTTTCACTTCGCCTCCCGACGGAGGCGTATCGCATGGCCCGACCCACCGAGCCCGCGCTCACCGCGCCGCACAAGCTCACGTACACCTATAAGCGTTCGCTCGGGCCCGTGCTCGGCGCGTTCTTCACGGCGCTGCGCGACAAGCAGATCCTCGGCGCGCGTCGCAAAGACGGCAGCGTGCTGGTGCCGCCGAAGGAGTACGACCCGGACACGGCGGAAGCGCTGACGGAGCTCGTGCCTGTTAGGGACGCAGGCGTCGTCAAGAGCTGGGCGTGGGTGCACGCGCCGCGCAAGCAGCAGCCGCTCGCGCACCCGTTTGCGTACGCGTTGATTCAGCTCGACGGCGCGGCGACGCCGCTGCTGCACGTGGTCGATGCGGGCAGCGAGAGCGCGATGAAGACCGGCATGCGCGTGCGCGCGCGCTGGCGCGCCGAGACGGTCGGCGCGATCACCGACATCAGCGCATTCGTGCCGGAGGCGTGAGATGAGCGAGAAGCCGCAAGCCGCGGGGCCCGTCGAGATCCTGCTCACGCCGATCGAGCTCGACTACACGTTCTCCGCGGGGCAGAGCGCGTCGCGTTTCCTGCGCGCGATCTCGCAGGGCAAGTTGTTGGGGCAGCGCTGCCCCGTCGACGGCCGCGTCTACTTTCCGACGCGCGGCTCGTGCCCGCAGCACGGCGTGGTGATCGACGGCGAGCCGGTCGAGCTCGCGGATCGCGGCACGCTCGTCACGTACTCGATCGTGCGCGTGCCGAGCGCCAACATTCCGCTCGAGCTGCCGTACATCACCGCGCAGGTTGTGCTCGACGGCGCGAACACGGTCCTGATGCACCTGCTGAAGTGCCCGCTCGAAGACGTGCACATGGGCATGCGCGTCAAAGCGACCTGGAAGCCGCGCGAACAGTGGACGACTTCGGTCGCGAACATTCTGTACTTCGAGCCGACGGGCGAGCCCGATGCGGCCTACGAGACGTACAAGGAGCACATCTGATGCGCGACGTGGCAGTCGTCGGCTTCGCGCAGTCGCCCTCGATGCGGCGCGAGCCGAACCGCAACGAGATCGAGATTCTCGTGCCGGTGATCGCCGAACTCAAGAAGAGCGTCGGCATCGCGAACGACCAGATCGATTTCGTGTGTTCGGGCTCGAGTGATTATTTGGCCGGGCAGTCGTTCGCGTTCGTCTCCGGGCTCGATGCGGTCGGCGCTTGGCCGCCGGTCTCGGAATCGCACGTCGAGATGGATGGCGCGTGGGCGCTCTACGAGGCCTGGGTGAAGATGCAGATGGGCTACGCCGACATCGCGCTGGTCTATGGCTTCGGCAAACCCTCGATGGGCGACTTGCCCATAACAATGGCGCTGCAGCTCGACCCGTACACCGCGACGCCGCTCTGGCCCGACGCGGTGTCGCTCGCCGCGCTGCAGGCGCGCGTGCTGCTCGAGAACGGCCACGTGACTGAGCGCGAGATGGCGGAGCGCGCGGTGCGCGACCGCGGCAACGCGAAGTCGAACCCGTTCGCGCAAGTGAAGGGCGATTTCGAGGTGGCGAAGTTGCTGAGCGAGCCGCACCTCGTCTCGCCGCTGCGCAAGCACGACTGCGCGCCGATCAGCGATGGCGCGAGCGGCATCATCCTCGCGGCTGGCGAGCGCGCGAAGCAGCTCTGCAAGCGGCCCGCGTGGATTACGGGCATCGCGCACATTCTCGAGCCGATGGATCTGGGCGTGCGCGATCTAACACGTTCGCGTTCGACCGAGATGGCTGCGCAGCGAGCCGGCGTGTGGCGGGACAAGGTGGACGTCGCGGAACTCTCGGCGCCTTTCACGCATCAGGAGATTTTGGTGGAGCGTGCGCTGGGCGTGTCATCCAAGACGAACGTGAACCCGTCGGGCGGCGCGCTCGCGGGCAACCCGATGATGGCGGTGGGCCTCTCGCGCATCGGCGAGGCCGCGCGGCGCGTGTGGGACGGCAGCGCGGATCGCACGGTCGCGCACGCAACGAGCGGGCCGTGCCTGCAGCAGAACCTGGTCTGCGTGCTGGAGGGCAAGTAGTCATGGCCGAACTGTGCGGAGTGATCGGGATCGGCCAGACGAAGTACGACGCGCGCCGCAAAGACGTCTCGATGGCTGGCTTGTTACGGGAAGCCGCCGAGCGCGCGCTAGCCGACGCGGAGTGCACCTGGAAGGACATCGACGCCGTCGTGATCGGGAAGGCGCCCGACATGTTCGAGGGCGTGATGATGCCCGAGCTCTTCCTCGCCGAGGCGATCGGCGGCGCCTACAAGCCGATGCTGCGCGTGCACACCGCGGGCAGCGTGGGCGGCTCGACCGGCATCGTGGCCGCGAGCCTGGTGCAGGCCGGCGTGCACGACCGCGTGCTCACCGTGGCGTTCGAGAAGCAGAGCGAATCGAACGCAACCTGGGCGCTCTCGATTGCGCTGCCGTTTTCGGTGGCCACCGTCGCGGGCGCCGGTGGCTATTTTGCGCCGCTGATTAGGGGCTATATCCGGCGCTCGGGTGCGCCCGAGGACACGGGCATTCGCGTCGCGGTGAAGGACCGCACGAACGCGCTCAAGAACCCGCTCGCGCACATTCAGCTGGAAGACATCAGCTTCGAGAAGGTCGCGAACTCGCCGATGCTCTGGGACCCGGTGCGATACCTCGAGACGTGCCCGTCCTCGGACGGCGCGTGCGCGATGGTGATGGCGCGCGAGAAGATCGCGGAGCGCAGTACGAAGAAGGTGGCCTGGGTTCACGCGACCGAGATGCGCAGCGAGCCGACGTTCTTCTCCGGCCGCGATCAGGTGATGCCGCGCGCGACCCTCGACAATGCGAAGGCGCTCTACAAGAAGGCCGGCATCACGAACCCGCGCGAAGAACTCGACTGCGCCGAGATCTACGTGCCGTTCTCGTGGTTCGAGCCGATGTGGCTGGAAGGCATGCTGATCGCCGAGCGCAACGAAGGCTGGAAGATGACCTACGAGGGCGCGACCGCCCTAACAGGCGACTTCCCGGTCAACATGTCCGGCGTCGTGCTCTCGTCGAACCCGATCGGCGCGTCGGGCTTGATCCGCTTCGCCGAGGCCGCGCTGCAAGTGCGCGGCATGGCGGGCGCGCATCAGGTGGACGGCGCGAAGAAAGCGCTCGGCCACGCCTACGGCGGCGGCTCGCAGTACTTCTCGACGTGGATCGTGAGCAGCGCGAAACCATGACTCTTGCGTAACTCGAGATCGGGGACGTTCTTGCGTAACTCGACTCGACGTTCGACTACGCGCTCGCTCGACTGAGTTACGCAAGAACGTCCCCAATTCGGAGTTACGCAATGGCAGACCTCGGTTTCTGGACGTTCGCGGCGCAGGATCCGAGCGCGCTCGCGCTTGTTACGCCGGACGAGCGGCGCTTCACGCGCGGCGAACTCGCAGCGCGCGGCAACCAGCTGGCGCGCGGGCTCGCAGCGCTCGGGCTCGCCCCGGGCGATTCGGTGGCCGCCGTCGTCGAGAACGGCGCGGCGTTCATCGAGCTGTATCTCGCGTGCTTCCAGACCGGGCTTTACCTCGTCCCGATCAACCACCACCTCGCGGGGCCCGAGATCGCGTACATCGCCGAGAACTCCGAGGCGAAAGCGTTCATCGGCAGTGCGCGCTTCGCCGAGCCCATCTCGAAGGCGGCGATGGAGCTGAAGATCCCGCTCTCGAACCGCTTCGCGCTCGGCAAGCTCGACGGCTTCCGCGGTTTCGACGAGCTCAGCGCTGGGCACTCGAGTGCGCCGCCTGAGAAGCGCACCGCCGGCGCGATCATGAACTACACCTCGGGCACGACGGGCCAGCCGAAGGGCGTGCGGCGCCCGCTCACCGGGCTCGACCCCGACCTAATGGGCAGCCTGTTCACCGGCTTCCAGCAGATGTTCGGCGTGAAGCCGCTCGACGGGAACGTCCACATCACCGGCTCCCCGCTCTACCACACGGCCGTCTTGATGTTCGCTTCGGGCGCTCTGCACATGGGCCACACCGTGGTGCTGATGGATCGCTGGACGCCCGAGGAGATGCTGCGGCTGATCGCGAAGTACCGCGTAACAACCAGCCACATGGTGCCGACGCAGTTCCACCGCATGCTGCAGCTGCCAGCGGACGTGCGTGCGAAGTACGACTGCTCCTCGACGCGCGCGATGGTGCACGCCGCGGCGCCGTGCCCGCCCGAAGTGAAGCAGAAGATGCTGGCGTGGTGGGGCGACTCGATCTGGGAGTACTACGCCGCGACAGAAGGCGGTGGCACGATCGTCTCGCCCAAGGAGTGGCGTAACAAGCCCGGCACGGTCGGTAAGGCGTGGGCCAACAGCGAAGTAAAAATTTTTGACGACGACGCGAACGAGTGCGCGGCGGGGACGCCCGGCACCGTCTACATGCTGCGCGGCCAAGCCGATTTCGAGTACTACAAAGACAAAGAGAAGACCGACAAGGCGCGCCGCGGCCGGTATTTCACGGTGGGCGACATCGGCTACCTCGACGCCGACGGCTACCTGTTCCTGTGCGATCGCAAGAACGACATGATCATTTCCGGCGGCGTGAACATCTATCCGGCCGAGATCGAGTCGATCTTCCTGACACATCCGAGTGTCGGAGACGTCGCGGTGTTCGGGATTCCGCACGAGGAATGGGGCGAGGAGGTGAAGGCGGTGATCGAGCCCGCCCACGGAGTGGCCCCCGGCGAGCGGCTCACACGCGAACTCCTCGACTTCCTGCGCGACAAGCTCGCGAAGTACAAGACGCCGAAGAGCATTGACTACGTGACGGAGATGCCGCGCGATCCGAACGGGAAGCTGTTTAAGCGGAAGTTGCGGGATCCGTACTGGGCGGGACGTACGCGCAATATCTGAAGGCGTTGCGCTCCGAACCCGGCTCGCGCGGGGCGCGCTGCTCGGCGCTGCAGCTGACGGCGCTGCGCGCCGCAGCTGAGCGCGGCGTCAGGCGTGGGTTGCGGAGGCGCGGAGGTTGTCACGCCCCCGAGCTAGGGTGGCCCGAATGAACGACGCGCCCGCAACGCCCGCAATCCCGAGGCCTTCCGGCACCGCCGTGCTCTTGCGCGACGCCAGCGCAGGACTCGAGGTGTTGTTACTGCACCGCGCCGACAAGGCGGCGCACGGCGACTGGGTCTTTCCGGGCGGGAAGGTGGAGCCCGGCGACGTGGTGGGCGGCGACGCCGGTTCGGTCGATTCCGCGCTGCGCGCCGCCATTCGCGAGACGCACGAGGAAGCGGGTGTGGATCTCAGCGGCGCTTCGCTGCCGTTGATCGCGCGCTGGATCACCCCCGAGGTCCGCCCGAAGCGCTTCGACACCTGGTTCTTCCTCGGCGCGCTGCGCGCAAACGCAGCCGTGGTCGTGTGCAACTCCGAGATGACCGAGCACCGCTGGCTCACGCCCGGGGCCGCGCTCGATCTGCATCACGCGAAAGAGTTCGCGCTAGCGCCGCCGCAGTTCGTGACGCTCGCGTGGCTCGCCGATTTCGCGCACACGGAGCACGCGCTGCGCGAGTTGCCCGCGCGGCCGCTCGTCACGTTCCGCCCGCGCCCGTGCAAGCTCGCGGACGGGATGTGCATGCTCTACGACGGCGACGCGGGCTACGAGGCGCGCGATCCGCACGCGCCGGGCGCGCGCCACCGCTTCTCGGTGCTCGCGAGCGGCGCGCGCTACGAGCGCGGCTGAGGTGCGCGGAGTGTTAGGCGCGCGATGACGCAGCCGCGGCTCGATCCCACGCGCTGCCCGCTCTGCGCGGAACCGAACGCGTGCGGCGCTGCGGCCGGCGAGGAGCGCTGCTGGTGCTTCGACGCGCAGCTCTCGCCCGAAGCGCTCGCGCGCGTGCCCCAGGAGGCGCTCGGCCGCATCTGCATCTGTGCGGAGTGCGGGCGCTAGGCGGTCGCTGCGCGTCCGCTGGCTATCGCGTTGACGAGACGAAGCTGCGCCTCGCTGCGCGCAGCGAAGCGCTGCTTGCTCAGCGTCCCTTGAACACCGGCTTTCGCTTCTCGAGAAACGCGCGAGGCCCCTCGGCCGCATCCTCGGAGGCCATCGCTTGCATCCCGTACTTCTGCTCGATCGAGAACGCCTGCGCCTCCGGCATCGCCTCGGTCTCGCGCAACGTCGCGAGGATCGCCCGCACTGCCAGCGGCCCATTCTCCGCGATGCGTTGCGCGATCTCTCGCGCCTTCGCGAGGGCCTGCCCATCCGGCACGACGTGATTGATTAGGCCGAGTTCGTAAGCACGGCGCGCCGGCAAGTCGCCGCCCACCAGCAACATCTCCGCGGCCACCGCGTAGCCGATCTGCCGCCGCAGCCGCACCGCGGAGCCCGCCATCGGGAAGAGCCCGCGCTGCACTTCCGTAACACCGAACTTCGCGCTCTCGCCGGCGACGCGGATGTCGGTGCCTTGCAGAATCTCGGTGCCGCCCGCGCGCGCGAAGCCCTCGGCCGCGAGAATCACCGGCTTCGTGGGCCGGTACGTCTTCAGCCACGCGCCGTAGATCACGTGCGGCTCCCGCTTCACGCGCTCCATGTACGGGTTGTCGCTGACGCCGCTGCGCAGTTTCCCGATCTCGCCGAGATCCATGCCCGCACAGAACGTGTCGCCGCGGCCGGTGAGGATTGCGGCGCGCAACTCGGGATCCCGATCGAGCTCCACCCACGCGTCATACAGGCGGCACATCACCTCGCAGTTCACCGCGTTCTTTTTCTCGGGGCGATTCAGCGTGACGACGAGGACGTGCGACTCGCGCTCGACGATTACGACCGGTTCGGGCATCTAGCCTCCTTTGGGACAGGCGGACTAGGACGAGGCCGAGCGCCCGTCAAGCATCGAGCCGGATAGGGCGCGATCCGGTCACGGAAAACCCGCGCCCGCGTGCCAACGTCCGACGGCTTTTGCGTATCGCTGGGCGCGGCCGATTCGTCGAGCTCGCGGTCTCGCATCGGCGGGGCTAGCGCCAGCGCAACCGCCGACCTGGGGTCTGTGAGCCAGCCCACACAAAATGCGAGCATCACCTGAGTCGTTTTTGGGTCACTCACTTGATGAACCGGCGGGCTTCCGTGTTAATTTGCCCCCCGTTTTGGGTGCACCAACTTCCATCGCTGTACATGCTGGAGAATCACTGATGAAGGCTCTGAAACTCGCGATCCTCGCGCTCGCGTTATCCGCGGCTCCCGCGTTCGCAACCCCAGTGCAGGTCAACAACCCCGGAGATCACTGGTCGCTCTCCTACAACGGCATTCTCGACGTGAACGGCGTGCCGACGGTCATGCCGGGGTTGTCGGCGCGGGTCGACTACCTCGTCACGGGCATCTACTACGACTCCGCGACGAACATCACTCAGCTGGCGATGGACATCACGATCCATAACACCTCAAATGGCTCGCTCTGGGAAACCGGCAGTGTCGGCGGCGTTGCCTTCGACACGAATCCGAACGTGATTCGCGTCGGTTCCGGCGCAAGCGGCGCGCTCGGCTACGTCGCGCTCAACCAGACGCTGCCGACGGGCGCCGGCTTCAAGGTCGAAGTCTGCGTCAGCGGACGACGCAACGTCTGCGACGCCGTGAATCCCTTCGGCGTGAAAGCGAACGCATCGGCCGCCGCGTCCGTCTGGCTGTCGTTCCGCGGGAACATCTCTGGCGCGCCGATCGACTTCACGAACTTCGCGATCCGCTGGACCGACCTTTCGTCGACCGCGTTGGGAATCCCCGCGTCTAGCAGCGCCGGCATCGGCCTGCCGGTGACTCCGCCGATTCCGGAGCCCGCGTCGGCCGCAGTGTTCGGCATCGGCGCGCTACTCGTCGCAGCGGCGATTCGGCGGAAGCGCGCTGACTAAGCACGCTGTCTAGAGCTTTCTCTCAGCAGCGCCGAGTTCGAGCGATCGAACTCGGCGCTTTGCGTTTCAGGGGGCGGCGGTGTTCGCGCATCCTCGGCGTGGTACACAGTCGCGTCCGAAAACGAGGTCGCCATGGAAATTGATTTCACGCCTGAACAGAAGAAGCTCGCAGCTGAGTTGCGTGCGTACTTCGAGAAGCTGATCACGCCCACGGTCCTCGAAGAGATTCGCGGCTCCGAAGGCGGCGGCCCGGAGTTTCGCCGCGTCATGCGCCAGATGGGTCAGGACGGCTGGCTCGGCATCGGTTGGCCCAAGGAGTACGGCGGCCGCGCGATGAGCGCGCTCGAGCAGTACATCTTCGCCGAAGAGATTCAGCGGACGGGCTTCCCGCTGCCGTTTCTGACGCTCGGCACGGTGGGTCCGACGATCATGAAGTTCGGCACGGACGAGCAGAAGAAGCACATCCTGCCGAGGATCCTCGCGGGCGAGTTGTTATTCGCGGTGGGCTACTCCGAACCGGGCGCAGGCACCGATCTCGCCGCGCTGAAGACAACCGCGGTGCGCGACGGCAACGAGTACGTGATCAACGGCCAGAAGGTCTTCACCAGCCTCGCCGACCACTCGGACTACGTTTGGCTGGCGGTGCGCACCAGCCAAACCGCCGCCAAGCACCGCGGCATCTCGATGATCCTCGTGCCGCTCGACGCGCCGGGTGTGAAGATCACGCCGATTTGGACGATGGGCGGCGTGCGCACGAACGCGACTTATTACGACGATGTGCGCGTGCCCGCCGAGAACCTGATCGGCGGCGAGAACAACGGCTGGACGCTGATCACCAACCAGTTGAATCACGAGCGCGTCTCGCTCTTCAACTACGGCCCGATGTCGCAGAACTTCGACGAGGTCGTGCGCTGGGCGAAAGAGACGGAGCACCCGAAGGGCGGAAAGGTGATCGCGCGCCCGTGGGTGCAGCAGGCGCTCGCAAAGTTCAAGGCGAAGCTCGAAGTGCTGAAGGTGCTCAACTGGAAGCAGGCCTGGGACATCACACAAGGCGGCCTGCACCCCGCGCAAGCTTCTACCGTGAAGGTGTTCGCGAGCGAGTTCAACGTCGAGGGTTACCACCTGCTGGGCGAGGTGCTCGGCGAAGCGGGTGCGATCCGCGACGGCTCGCCCGGCGCGATCCTGCGCGGCAAAGTCGAGCGCACCTATCGCTCGGTGTTGATCCTCACCTTCGGCGGCGGCACCAACGAGGTGCAGCGCGACATCATCGCGATGGCCGGCCTCGGTATGCCTCACTACAAAACCTGAGGAGCACCGAGCGGAGCGCGGGTTCGAGGGAAGGCACGGTCGGCACGGGGTTGATTGCACGGCGGATGCAGCTGGCGGCGGGGACGCCGCAGCTGATCCACTCTGAGGAGCATCGATGGATTTTTCCCTGAGCGAAGACCAGCAGGCGCTGCGCGATCTCGCGCGCAAGATGCTCGAGGAGATCGCGACACACGATCGCCTGAAGGAAGTGAGGGCGACGCCCGAGCGCATCGACCGGAATCTCTGGCGCGAGCTCGCGAAGACGAACTTGTTGGGCGTTGCGATCGACGAAAAGTTTGGCGGCAACGGCACGAGTCTCACCGAGCTCGCGATCGTGCTCGAAGAGATCGGTCGCGCGGTAGCGCCCGTCCCGATCTACCCGACGCTCGTGCTCGGTGCGTTGCCGATCGCCGCGTTCGGCAGCGACGCGCTGCGCGCGAAGTGGCTGCCGCGCGTGGCAGCAGGCGACGCGCTGCTCGCGCACGCGATCGTCGACGATCGCCCGATCGACGTGGTGAGCGCGCGCCGCGACGGCGACAGCTTCGTGCTCGATGGCACGCGCTCGTTGGTGCAGGCCGCGCACGTGGCGGATGCGATCCTGGTGCCGGCGCGCACCGAAGCGGGCAACACGCTGTTCCTCGTGGATGCGCGCGCAGCGGGTATGAAGCTCGAGCGCGTCGAGACCACGGACGAGCACCTGCGCCCGCACCTTCACGCGAGCGGCGTGCGCGTTTCGGCGGCCGATGTCGTGGGCGCGATCGGCCAAGGCGACGAGATCCTCGCCTGGCTCTCGCAGCGCGCGACGCTCGCGCTGTGTGCGATGCAAGTCGGCGTGGCCGAGCGCGCGCTTCAGATCACCGCGCGCTACGTCACCGAGCGCAAGCAGTTCGACCGCGCTGTCGGCAGCTTCCAAGCGGTGCACACGCGCGCGGGCGACGCTTACGTCGACGTGCAGGCAATGCGCCTGACCATGCAGCGCGCGCTGCACCTGCTCGAGAACGGCGAAGACGCGGCGGAGAACCTAATCATCGCGAAGTACTGGGCGGCCGAGGGCGGCGCGCGCGTCACCTACGCCGCGCAGCACCTCCACGGCGGCATCGGGGTCGACATCGACTACCCGATTCACCGCTACTACCTGTGGGCGCGCCAGATCGGCCTGCACCTCGGCAGCGGCTCCGAGCAACTCGCGCTGCTCGGCGAGCGGCTCGCGAGCTGAGCGCGGGTGTTTTGCGCCCGCGTTCTGCTCGGCGGACAAAGCAAGGCTTCGCCTCGCTGCGCGCTTCGCTCGCGGCGCCTCCGAGGCCCCTCAGCTCAAATCGCTCGACGTCTTGAGGATCTTGCCGACGATCCCGTAGGCCTGCGCCTCCTCGGGCGACATCCAGTGATTACGGTCGGTGTCCTGCGCAACCTTCTCGAGCGGCTGGCCGGTCGCATCGGCGATCGTCCGGTTGAGGCGCTCGCGCGCCTTGATGATCTCTTCCGCTTCGATGCGGATGTCGGTGGCGCGCCCGCCCACGCCGCCGAGGGGCTGGTGGATCATGAAGCGCGTATTCGGCAGGCAGAAGCGGTCCTTCTTGGCCGCCGCCAAGTAGATGTGCGTGCCGGCGCTGGCGACCCAGCCAGTGCCGATGATGCGCACGCGCGGCTTCACGAACTTGATCATGTCGTGAATCGTGTCGCCGGCTTCGACGTGACCACCCTCGGAATGCAGGAAGATCGTGATCGGGTCGTCGCTCGCCGCGGAAAGCGCGAGCAGCTGCGCAGTGATCTCCTGCGCGAGCTTCGAGGTGACCTCGCCATGAATCAGGATCGTGCGCGATTCGAATAATCGCTCGGCGATCTTCGGCTGCATCGGCGTCGGGAACGCAGGAACTTCGGGCTTGCCGTCTTCTTCGTCGCTCACACGGGCCTCACATCAGTTGGGTCGTGCACGGTAACGGAGGGCGGCTCGCTTCGCGCCGGCGGCTTGCGCGTTTACCTCGCTCGCCCGCGGCTCGTTAGTTCGCCAGCGGGTCCGCAAGCAGCGGGGGTGCGGGTTTCGGCAGCCCAGGCGCCGTCCATTCTCCGTCGCGATCCGCATCGACGTAGATCGCATTCGTGAACGCGAACGGCGTGTAGCCCGGCAATACCGCGGAGTACGTCTCGTTGGCGCGGCCCTCGACCTCGACGAACACGAACGAATCGCGCGCGAACCGAAGTGGCAGCGCGGCGCTCCGGCCGGCCGCGATCGGCCTCGTCGCCACGAGTTCGGCGTTCACGTACACGCGCAACTCGCTCACGGGCACCCAGGGCGCCGCGCGCACCGTGACGCGCAGCTCGCCGGAGCCGCCAGCAAATGTGTCGCCCGGCCTCGCGCTGCCGAGCCGCACGAACGGCAGCGGCCCGGTGGTGCCGAAGCTGCGGCCCGCATGCAGCGCCGCCATCAGCGCTGCCTCGTCGAACGTGCCGATCGCATCGTCCGCCACCGCGACATAATTACGCGGCACGGCCACGATCTCGCCGAGGCTGTGCGAATCGCTGTTCGCGGTCGCGGTGCGCCGCTCGCCTTGCAACAGCAGCGAGAGCCAGTCCGCGCGCACCAGCCGGTAGCGGCTGAAGCGCTTGCCGTTCAGCACCTCGATGCCTGAGAAGTCGAGATCGCGCAGGCCGCTGGCTGCGTCGCGTTCGATCAGTACGCGGTTGCCTTCCGCACCGAGCGGCCGCGCGGGCTCGAACGGTTCGCCGTTCACGCCGAGGTGAGAGAAGTACGAGCCGTCACCGACTTTGCCCGGCTTGCTCTCGCGCGGGTGGTTGATCTGCACGAACGCCGGACTCGCAGCGCGCAGCTCCGCGATGATTGCGCGAATGCGCACGCCTTCGCTGCGCGGCGCGCCGCCGCGGCTCGCCGTGCGCTCGTAGCGCAGCGGGAACGCGTTCAGGTGCCCGATCGTGAAAGGCGTGTCGCCGCCATGGAAGGTGCCGGTCACTTCGGCGCCCACCACGCCCGCAATGCGGTCGCCGAGCCCGAGTCGCGCAATCGTGGGACGAGCATCGACCACGCGATCGTGCTCGGTTGTTACGACCACCTCGCCGCCGTGCGCGGTGAACGCCGCCAGTTGTTGGGGCAGCGGCAGCGTCGCGTCCATGCTCTCGGCGCTGTGCACGTGCAAATCTGCGCCGAGCCAGCCGGGGCTCTCGAGCGCACGCGCAGGCGCTGCGAGTTCGAGCGCGCGCGTCTCGCCCGCGGCCAGCGCGAACTCGGTCTCGCGCACGTCGTACTCGAGCCCGCGCGTTGCGAGCACCCGGTAGCGCCCGGGCGCGAGCACGACCTCGCTGGCGTCCGTCTCCGCCGACGCGAGCGAGATCACGTTGTCGGCGCTGCCTTTGCGCAGTTTGCCCTTGCCGATGCTCAGGCCGAGGCCGTCGTCGTCGAAGTGCGGCGTCTTCGTCTTGCCGAGACCGAGGAATACGAGCCGCATCGTCCGGCCGCGCGGCAGCGTGAGCGTGGCGGCGCCGCCGAGTTCGAACGGCGCCAGCGAGCCGCCTTTCGCGCCGAGCGAGAACTCGCGAACCCGCTTGCGCCCGCCCGGCGCCGTCGCACGCGCTCGATAGCTCCCCGGCGGCAGGCGCAGCTTGAAGCTGCCATCGGGCGCCGGTCGCACTTCGCTCACGGGCGCGCCCTTCGCAGTAGTGAAGTGGATACGCGCGCGCGCGTCGTCGACGCGGCCCGTAACAAGCACTGCGCCGGGCAGCAGGCGATCCGCGGTCGAGGCGACATCGGCGCGCGCGCCGACGTGAATTGCGCGCTCGAGGACGAGCGTCTCGCCCTCGTCGAGCGACATCAGCGGGATCTGGAGCAGCTGCATCAGCCCCGGTGTTGCGCCGCCGAACCAGAACTCTCGCGCCGCGACGGCGGTCATCGTGAAGTCTTCGCCTGTTACGGAGAAGCTGGACAGCTTGCGGGTCTTGCCCGCGGCGCTCCGCGCACTCGCCGAGCGCATTTCAAGCCCATAAGAGATCGGCGGCAAGCTCTCGGCGCCCACCAGCACATGCACGTCCTCGGCAGAAACCATGTCGAGCATCGACCAGAGCGAATCGCCGCCAGGGTGCTGGAAGCCGTGGGAGCGCTCGCGGTGGCGCCGCATCAGATGAAACGAGCGCAGCTGCGCGCTCGGGTGCATCGCGAGTTCGGCGTGGCCGAAGACGCGCCCCCCGCCTGCGAGGCGCGTGATCTCGGTTGTTACGCGCAGCTCGCGAGGCCGCGCACTCGAGAGCGCATGCGTCACGCGCACGCGCAGGCCGCCGGCTTCGCCTTCCGAGATCAGGCGCGCCTCGCCGCTCGCGATCTCGGTGCGCACGGTCGTAATGGGCAGCACGCGCTCCCGATCGAAGTTCGGCAGCGCGTGCAAGCTCGACCACTGGTCGTTGGCGCGTCCGCAATACCCGAGATCGATCAGTGTGCCGCCGCGCGGCGAGAGGAAGGTCTCGTGCTCGGGCGCCGCCACAGCAGCGCAGAGGACGCCGTTCGAGAGCGCATAATCACCAATGCCGGCATCCGCATCGGGCCCGCCCACCGCGAGCGCGTCGAAGCGCGCGGCGCTGATGCGTTCGGCGAGCAGAGCGCCCGAGTGCGCGGAGATGGGAGCGAGCAATGCGGCGAGCAGCGAAACCCTGAGAAGTGCGCACGAACTTTTCACGGCGCGCACGATAGCCGCGGACGCACCCTCGAACAGGCTGCACCGCGCTAGAGTCGCGCGCTCTTGGAGGCTCGATGCGCGTCGGAGAAGTTCGCCACCCGGAGCGCGGCGCAGCGGGCAAGCCACTCGCCGGCGTTAGGGTGCTCGCGGCCGAGCAGATGCAGGCGCTGCCCTACGCCACGCAGCTGCTTGCGCATCTCGGCGCCGAAGTTGTGAAGGTCGAGCCGCCCGGTCGCGGCGAGACCGGGCGCGCCTCGAATCCGTTCATGATCGACGAGGACGGCCGCAGAGTCGGCGCCACCTATCTGCGCAACAACCTCTCGAAGCGCAGCATTGCGATCGATCTCAAAGCCGCCGCGGGCCAGGAATTATTCAAGCGCCTCACCCCGCACTTCGACGTCGTCGCCGAAAATTTCCGCGCCGGCAGCATGCAGCGCCTCGGCCTCGGTTACGAGGCGCTCGCAGCGCTGCACCCGCGTCTCATTTATGTGTCGCTCTCCGGCTTCGGGAATCTCGTGCCATCGCCCTACGCGGATTGGCCCGCCTACGCGCCGATCGGCGAAGCGATGGGAGGCATCTACGAGCCCGCGCGCCGGCCCGGGGAACCACCTCCGGTGGTTGTGGCTGGGGCGTTAGGCGACAACGCCACCGCGCTCTACGCCGTGATCGGGACGCTCGCAGCTCTGCGGCACCGCGACGCCACCGGCCTCGGCCAGCACGTCGACATCGCGATGTACGACTCGATGGTCGCGATGGCCGACATGGTCCCGCAGCTCTGGTCGATGGGTGCGCCGGCCTCGATGGCTGGCCCGGGCACGACTGCGCTGGTCGCCGCGTTCAAGGCGCGGGACGGCTACTTCGTGATCGCCGTGCTGCGCGAACACATGTTCGAGAAGCTGTGCAAGTTGTTGGGGAAGACGGAGTGGCTCAGCGATCCGCGCTTTGCAACGCGCGTCGGCTGGGCGCAGCAGACCGAGAGCGTGATTCGCCCGGCGATCGAGGCGTGGGCCGCGGGCAAGACCAAGCTCGAAGCCGCGCGTACGCTCGCCGAGCTGGGTATTACGGCGGGCCCGAGCAACCTCGCCGAAGACATCGCAGCCGATCCGCACGTAGCCGCGCGCGACATGCTGATCGAGGTGCCGCGGCCCGACGGGGAGAAGCCATACCTCGTGGTGGGCAACCCGGTGAAGATGTCGCGCCTCGCGGAAGGGCCGGTGGGCCCGGCGCCGCGCCTGGGCGCGCACACTGAAGAGGTGCTGCGCGAATTGCTGCACGCGGACGAAGCGGAACTCGCGCGACTGCGCAAAGAGGGAGCGATTCCGTGAGTGGCGCGCTCAGTGGGTTCTCAGTCGAAGGCAGAGTCGCAATTGTTACGGGCGCGGCGCGCGGCATCGGGCTCGGCGTGGCGGAGTTGCTGGTGGAGGCGGGCGCGCGCGTGGTCGCGGCGGACGTGATCGCGGGCGGGCACGAGGAACTCGCGGCGAAGAGCGGTGGACGAGTGGTCGCCGCGAAAGCCGATGTCTCGAAGCGGGCGGACTTCGACGCGCTCGTGGATCTCGCCGTCGAGCGCTTCGGCAGGCTCGACATCCTCGCCAACGTCGCCGGCATGCTGCGCGTGGCGCCAACGCTCGAGATGCCCGAGGAGGACATCGACCTCTTGCTCTCGGTGAACCTGAAGGGCGTGCTCAACGGCTGCCGTTCCGCCGTGCGCGTGATGACGGCGCAAGGCAGCGGCGCGATCGTGAACATCGCCTCGAGCGCCGCTTATCAGGTCTACCCGCACTATGGCATCTACGCCGCTACCAAGGCCGGCGTCGTCGCGCTCACCCGCGTGCTCGCGCAAGAACTCGCGAAGAGCGGCATTCGCGTGAACGCGATCGCGCCCGGCATGGTCGACACGCAGATGGCCGGCCGCCGCTATCGCGCCGCCGATGGCTCGCAGACGCCCGAGCAGCGCGCCGCAATGCTCGCCGACACGAAGGAGCGCAGCCTGCTCGGCATCCCCGGCGAGCCGCGCGACATTGCGCAAGCGGTGCTCTACCTCGCGAGCGACGCGAGCCGCTACATGACCGGCCAGGTGCTCCACCCGAATGGTGGCGCGCCCATGATGAGTTAGGCAGCCGCGAATGGCGATCGACCTTGCTGGGCTTCTCGCGCCCGCCCACACCGCGCTCGTCACGTCCGAGATTCAGCGCGGCGTGCTGGGCGATCTCTCGGCGCTGCCCGAGCTCGCGAAGGAGGGGCAGCGCATCGTGCCGAACATCGCGCGGCTTGTTACGGAGGCGCGGGCGCGCGGCGTGCGCGTGATTCACTGCACGGCGTTTCATCGCGCTGACGGCTTCGGCGCGAACAAGAACGCGCGGCTGTTTTCGTACATGGCGAAGGCGGCGAACCAGATGACACCGGGTTCGCCGCAACAAGAGATCATTCGCGAGGTGCCTGTCGCAGAGAGCGACCTCGTGCTGCCGCGTCTCCACGGGCTCTCGCCGTTCCATGGTACCGAGCTCGATTTCGTGCTGCGCAATGAAGGCATCACCACGATCGTCGGCGTGGGCGTGTCGGTGAACATCGCGATTCAGAACCTCACCTTCGACGCGGTGAACGCGGGTTATCAGGTGGTGCTGCCGATCGACGCGGTGGCCGGCACGCCGCGCGCGTACGCGGAGCAAGTGCTCGAGCACACGCTGCGCAACGTCGCGACGCTCGCGAGCACGGAAGAAGTGCTCGCGGCGTGGCGTTAGAACCGAGGCACGAGCCCACAATGAGCAACCTCCCCGAGCACGCGCAGCGCAACCGCGAAGCCTGGGACGCGTGGGCACCCGACTACGCCAAGAAGGTCGACTCCAGCTGGACGCGCGCGGAGCCGACCTGGGGAATCTTCGGTGTGCCCGAGGCGGAGTTGCGCCTGTTCCCTGATGACCTTGCCGGCCAGGACGCGATCGAGCTCGGCTGCGGCACGGCCTACGTCTCGGCGTGGATGGCACGCCGAGGCGCGCGCGTCGTCGGCATCGACAACTCCGCCAAGCAGCTCGAAACCGCGCGCGCGATGCAGCGCCAGCACGGGCTCGAGTTCCCGCTCTTGCACGGCAACGCCGAGAGCGTGCCGTACCCCGACGCGAGCTTCGATTTCGCGATCTCCGAGTACGGCGCGTGCCTCTGGTGCGATCCGCAGCGTTGGGTGCCCGAGGCCGCGCGCTTGTTACGCCCCGGCGGGCGGCTCGTGTTCCTGGTGAACTCGATGCTGATGGCGCTGACCACGCAGCCGACGCCAGGCGTGCCCGCGACGAACGAGTTGTTGCGCCCGGCCTTCGGGCTTTACCGCATCGAATGGCCGAACGACCCCGGCGTCGAGTTTCACCTGACGCACGCCGAGTGGATTCGCGTGCTGCGCGGCGCCGGCTTCGAGATCGAGGAGCTGCTCGAGGTGAAGCCGCCCGCGGACGCGACCACGAGCTGGGATTTCGTGACGCTCGAATGGGCGCGCCAGTGGCCGTGCGAAGAAGTCTGGAAGGTGCGCAAGCGCGGCTAGCGGCGCACGCTTCCGCGGCGCGCGATATTGGGCCGCGACCGAGAGAGGAGCTGCGCGATGTCAGTTCGAGTGGATCCGACCGACGCGACGCTCGGCGCCGTCGTAACAGGTGCGAAGCTCGCGCAGCTGAGCGACGCCGAGTGGCGCGCGATCGAAGCCGCGTTTCACGCGCACGGCGTGCTCGTGTTCCCAGGCCAGCACTTGAGCCGCGCGGAGCAGACGGCCTTCGGCCTGCGCTTCGGAGCACTCGATTCGCTGGTCGCCAAAACCGGCACGGTGCCGATCAGCAACCTGCGGCCTGACGGCAGGGTGCGCGACGCGGCCGACCCGGTGTTAGGGATCCTGCGCGGAAACGAAGGCTGGCACACGGACAGCTCCTACATGCCGCTAGCCGCGAAGGCGTCGATCCTCTCCGCCGAGGTTCCTACCGCGCGCGATGGCGAAACCGAGTGGGCCGACATGCGCGCCGCCTACGAAGCGCTCGACGCCGGCACGCGCGGCCGCATCGAGGGCCTCGCGGCGCATCACTCGCTCGTCTACTCGCAGGCAAAGATCGGCGAGCGTGCGGCGAGCGCGCTCA
>JANNRF010000153.1:0-4213 GCA_031401135.1 Deltaproteobacteria bacterium
CGCGGGAATCAGGTGCTTCGCCACCGTGCCCATCGCCGCGAGCACGTCCTCGTGCGCGAGGTCTGCGTATTGGAACATGCAGAGCAGACGCGTCGCGCCGATGTCGCGATAGGCCTCCATCTTCTTCTTGCACGTCGCGACATCGCCGATGATCACGGACGGCACCGGCAGCAACACCTCGTACGCCTCTTCATTCGAGATGTGCTCGCCCGCCGCGTAGCGCCGTAACACCTGCACGACGGGGTGATCCTTCTCGATCGGAATCTCAGTCGCGACGCCGCCGCCCAGCGCGAGCGAGCGCTGCGCGGCGGGATCGTTCGGCAGGAAGTTCCCGCGAATCTGCGAGTACCAGATCTCGGGTGTTGCGTGGAAGACGCGTGGCGCGGCGGCGACGTACCAAATCGCGCCGAGCGCGGCGCCGCTCGCGATGGCTTGCTTTGTGCTCTCGGCTGCGTGCACGAAGGTGAACACGCCGGCCTCGCGATTCACGAAGTGGCCCGCGGGCTCTTCGATCGCACCGAGCCCCTCGCGGGGCTACTTCAGCAGCGCCGCCATCGGCCCGAGCTCGGTGAGCAGCGTGGTGCCGAGCGCGCCGACGCCGAGGCGGCCCGCGAGCCGGAACGACTCGGGGCTCGAGCACGTCTGCCAGAGCCGCGGATGCGGCTTCTGCAGCGGCTTCGGAATGATGTTGCGCTTGGGGATCTTCAGCAGCGGCGAATCCCAGGAGAACTCGTCCTGCGTCCACATCTTCGGGATCATGCGCATCGCTTCGACGAGCTGTTGGCGCGAGGTATTAGGATCGACCTGGAACGTGTCCCACTCGCCCGCGCCCGTGCGCGCGAGCCCGAGCTCCGCGCGGCCGCCGCTGATGTGGTCGAGCATCGCCAGGCGCTCCGCGACGCGCAGTGGGTGGTTGATCTTGAACGGCGCGAGCACGCCCGCGTGGCCGAGGCGGATGCGCTTCGTTCGCGTCGCGATCCAGGCGAGCTGCACCTCCGGCGCGCTGCTCCAGCTGAACTCGAGCGCGCCGTGGTGCTCGACCGACCACCACGTATCGAAGCCGAGCGCGTCCGCGTGCTCCGCCTGCGCGAGCGTCTCCGCGTAGACGCGCTGCTCGTGATCTGGCGTGATCGGCGCCGCCTTCTGCGTCTCACAGAACACGTCGAGCTTCATCGAAACACCTCGGCCGCGCCGCGCGCGCGGCGCGAGTGATTAGGCGAGCGCGCGAGCTGGGCTCAGTATTCCCAGCCGATCTTGAACCCGTAGAGGCGCGGCGGATGCAGGTTCCCCTGCTCCGGGAACAGCTCTGAGCCCGCGCCCACCGAGAGGTTCATGATGTGGTCGTTGTCCTCGACGTTGGTCATGTACAGCTCGACGTTGAACTGACCTTGGTCCGTCGGCGGTGCATCCCATCGGACGCGGACGTTCCACTGGTCCCAAGCGGGCGAGCGATCGCGGTCGAGGCCATAGGGCCGGAAGAAGGCCTCGCTCTGGTAATGCCAGTCGAAGCGCGGCGTCAGCGTCGAGCTGCCGAGTTCGATCGCGTACTGCGCGCCGAGGCCGAGCGACCACTCAGGCGTGCGGTTCAAGCGATTGCCCTCCTGGTCCTGGAAACAAGGATCGGTGGGCGTGACGATGCAGCCGGGTTGGAGCGGTTGGCCGCCGAGCCCTGCGGGCACGGGATCGCCGCTGACGTAGCCGCTGCCGTACTCGGCGTGATTCCACGCCACCGTGCCGTCGAACTGGAGTCCGTCGAAGGGCACGGCCGTGAGTTCCAGCTCGATTCCGCCCACCTTGGCCGACGCAGCGTTCTCGATGAGCGCACCGAAGCCGGTCAAGATGAACACCTGGAGGTCGTCGTAGTCGTTGTAGTACGCGGCGACGTTCGCCTGGAGTCGGTCCTCGAACCAGCGCGTCTTCGCGCCGATCTCGTACGCCCAGATGTCCTCGGGGTCGTAGATGTTGTCGCGCGCGGGGTTGCTCCCGAGGGAGCCTCCGCTCTTGTAGCCCTTGGCGGCCGACCCGTAGAGCATCAACGCATCCGCGGGCCGGTACTCGACGACGAAGCGACCGGTCAATCGATCCCAGCTGTCGCCAGCAGGGTCGGCCACGAACCCGTTGAAGGCTCCGGGGCCGAAGGGAGCACAGGGACACTGTGGAGAAGGACTAAACGGCAGCGGCGTCAAGTCCAACAAGTCAGTGAACGCGAAGAAACTCGACTTGCTCTTCTCGTCGCTCGAGTAGCGCAGGCCCAAACGGAACGTGACCGGGTCGAGATCGAAGGAGCCTTCCGCGAAGCCCGCGTACGACTTCCCCTCGAACTCGCCGTTGCTGTCGAAGCGGAACGGGAAGACAGCGGGGTTCACGTCACTGAACAAGAAGTCGATCGACGAGGACTCCCTGAAGGCGAAGAAGCCGAGGATCCAGTTGAAGCGCGAGTCACCGGCGGACGAGAGCTGCACCTCGCCGGTCCACTGCTCGGTCGGCTCTGTCCACGTCGTGAAGCTGTGCGGCTGCTCGCTGAAGTCGTTGTCGGCGATCTGAGTCCATACGTTCTCGTTGTACGAGACGAACGCGCTGAGCCGCAGCGGCCCGAGGACGCCCAACTCCAAGTCCTGCTCGAGGCCGAGCCTGAAGTACTTCGACTCCATGTCGAGCTCGGTGTCGATGTCCTGGCGGATCTTGCGCTTGTTGCTCGAGAACGGGAACGGGCTCGACAAGAACGTGTTCGAGTCGTTCCGATATTGGCCCGCCGCGCCGTCGTCCCAGTGGTACTGCACGGTGAAGAGCACTTCGGTGCCCTCTCTGGGCTCCAACAGAATGTGCGTGCGGACCGCCCAGACGTCCTGCTCGTCGATGTCGTTGCACTTCCCGTCGAGGCAGAACGAGTCGTCCGCGACGTTCTCCAAGAAGCCGTCGTGGCTCTCGCGGATGGCGGCGACTCGGAACTTGAGCCAATCCGTGATCGGCCCACCGCCCGCGAACCGCGCGCGGACCGAGCTGAAGTTCCCGTATCCGAAGTCGGCGAGCGCGTCCCACTCGTCCGTCGGCTTCTTCGAGACGACGTTGATCGCGCCACCGGTCGCGTTGCGGCCATAGAGCGTTCCCTGCGGTCCGCGAAGGACTTCGATGCGCTCGGCGTCGAAGAGCTGCGCGGCGGCAGCGGTCGGACGGCCTAAGTACACGCCGTCGAAGTGATACGCGACGCCGGGGTCGCCGCCGCTCGTCACGTTCTCGTTGCCGACGCCGCGGATCGCGATCTGCGTGATCGGCGAGTTTCCGCCGCCCTCGGTGTAGAAGAATCCCGGCACGAGGCGGTGGAGGTCTGCGGCGCTGCCGATTCCGAGGCGCGTGATCGCGGCTTCGTCGAAGGCAGAGATCGAGACAGCAGTGTCCTGCACCGTGCTCTCGCGCCGCTCGGCGGTAATCGTGATCTGCTCGATCCCCTCGGAAGCCTGCGGCGCAGGTGCGGGTGCGGGCGTCTGAGCGAACGAAGCAAGAGGCATCAGCGCTAGGCACACGGCGAACGAGAGCGCGCAAAGGCGAGCGGTCATCGGTTCCTCCTCGGGATCGCGGGCGCGCGATCCAAGACAGTTGTCTTATTTACCGCGCTCGGGTGCCGGGCCGCAAGCGGGCCAGCGTTGACGCGGAGTTCCGCGCGTCGTAGATGCTCCCGCATGCCGAAGATCGTCGATCACGCAGCGAGCCGCGCCGAGTTCGCCGAGGCCGTGTGGCGCGCGGTGGTCGAACTCGGCATCGAGAACACCACGGTTCGCACCGTCGCCGTGTACGCAGGTTGGTCAGTCGGCCGCCTCGCGCATTACTTCTCCTCGAAGGACGATTTGCTCGAAGAGGCGATGGCCTACATCGGCGGCGACATGCAGCGCCGCTTCGAGCGGCGGCTGAGCGGGCTGCGAGGGCTCGCCGCGCTGCGCGCGGTGCTCGGCGAGGTCACGCCCACGACGAAGCGCGCGCGCGAGGAGTGGATCTTCTGGATTGCGTTCTGGGGCCGCGCAACGCGTACTCCGAGGCTCGCCACCGCACAGCGCAGAAGACACGCCGGCTTTCGGCGCACGCTCGTGCGCTGCCTCGAGCAGGCGCGCGCGGACGGCGAGCTCGCTGCACGGCTCGACCTCGAGCGCGAAGCCGCCGGCATCGCCGCGCTCGCGTGGGGCATCGGCGTGCTCGCGACCTTCGAGCCGCGCGCGCTGGG
>JANNRF010000154.1:0-4088 GCA_031401135.1 Deltaproteobacteria bacterium
GCGCTCGACCGCTCGCGCCCGCTCTGGGAGATGTACGTGATCGAGGGCCTCGCGAGCGGCCAGGTCGCGATCTACACGAAGATCCACCACTGCATCATCTCGGCGCCGGAAACGCCGTCGATCGTGCAGTGGTGGATCTTCGTGTAGATCGCGACCTGGCCGCTCGCGAGGCCCTCGATCACGTACATCTCCCAGAGCGGGCGCGAGCGGTCGAGCGCGCGGCCGTGGATGCGCGCGACCAGCTGCGAGAGCTGCTCGTCATCGCCCGGCGCCGGCACCGCGACATGGCGCAGGTGGAAATCGAGATCGAAATCAGGGTCTTCGATCCAGTACGGGTGATCGAGGTTGAGCGGCACCTCCGCGAGCCGCCGCCGATACGGCGGCAGCAGGTGCATGCGCTCTCGCAACGTCTTCTCGAGCGCCCCGACCAGCGAACCGCCCTTGATGGTGCGGACGTCGTACATGCACAGCGAGCCGACGTGCCCGAGCTGCCCGCCCGCTTCCATGGTGAGGAAGGTGTTGTCGAGGCCGGAGAGCTGTTGCATGGCGGGGCTCCACTAGGTGTTAGACGGGGCGCCTCGCGCGCCCAGCCGCTCATTCGCGACGGAGGCTCATTCGCGACGAATGCGATCGTACGTCGCGAGCATGCTCGTATCGTCGCCGAGCGATCGAGTGAAGTCCAACGCCGCAGAGCGGGCGGGCTCGCAGGCCGCGCGAGACTTAGATCCGCAGCGTCTCGCTGTTGATCGCTGCAAACAGCTCGGGACTCAATCGGAGATAGGACCCGCTCGGCGCGTCGTCGAAATAGAGCGGATCGGCGCTGCGGCTCGGATCGAAGCCGTCGGCGACCAGCGACTGCTTGCGCTGCTTGAAGGTGCCAGTCACGTCGAGCCCGGGGACGAGCCGCACGAACAACGGGCGCGCATAGCTCGGCAGCGTTGCGTGGAGATGCGCGCGCAGCGCCGCAAGCTCGAAGCGCGCTGCGTCCACGACCAGCGCCGCCATGCCCGCGCGGCCGTCGGCGCCTGGCACCGCCACGCCGTACACGCACGCCTCGCGCACGCCCGGCACGCTAGCGAGCGCCTCCGCCACCTCGGTGCTCGCGACGTTCTGGCCCTTCCAGCGGAAGGTGTCGCCGATGCGATCGACGAAGTAGTAATAACCCTCGGCGTCGAAGCGCAGCAGGTCGCCGCTCCGGAAGAACGCGTCGCCCGCGCGGAACACGTCGCGCAGGATCTTCTGCTCGGTCGCGCCCGCGTTCGAGTAGCCCTCGAAGCGGCTGGCATCTCCGATCCGGCCGATCAGCTCGCCGGGTTCGTTTGCGTCGCAGCGCTCGCAGAAGCCGTCGTCGCCTCGCAGCGGCGTCTCGCTCACGGAGTCGAAGCGCACCAGCTCGACGCCCGCGAGGCCGCGCAAGTAGCTCGGCAGCCGCCCGACCGCGCCAACTCTGCCGTCGAGATTCACGAGCGCGAGGTTGCCTTCGGTCGCGCCATAGAACTCAATAATACTTGGGATCGCGAAGCGCTTCTGGAACGGCGCCCAGACTTCGGGGCGCAGCCCGTTGCCGATGCAGGCGCGAATCCGGTGCCGCTTCTCGTCGGCGTGCTCCGGCGCGTTCAGCAAATAGCGGCACAGCTCGCCGATGTACTGGAAGACCGTCACGTCATACTCGGCGCAGTCGCTCCAGAACTGCGTCGCGGAGAACTTGCGCGCGAGCGCGATCGTCGCGCCCGAGAGCAGCGCCGCGCCCGCGGCCATCACGCCGCCCGCGGAGTGGTACAGCGGCAGCGCGACGTAGATGCGGTCGCTCGGCGTGAGGCGCGTTGCGCGCGCGCCCCCGAGCGCCGTTGCGAGTGCGCGCGCATGGCTCACGTTCGCGGCCTTCGGCAGCCCGGTCGTGCCGCTCGTGTAGATGTAGAAGAGGCGATCGCGCGCCGAGAGCCCGCGCCGTGCGTGGCGATCGAGCGGTGCGGGTGAGGCCTCGGCGAGTGCGGCATCGAGGGAGTGCGCGCTTGGCAGCTCGCTCGCTTCGGGCAGCTCGCGCGCGCCCGGTTCATGCGCGAGCCAGATCGCAGGCGGCGACGCGAGTTCCGGAAGTGCCGACGCCGCCGCGCCCGCGAGTTCAGCGCCCACGATCCAGTGCTTCGCGCCCACCTCGCGCAGGCAGTGCGCGAGGCTCGCGCCCGCGAGCTGCGTGTTCTGCAGCGCCGCGACCGCTCCGATCTTCGCGAGCCCGAGCCAGCTGATTAGGAACTCGGGGCGGTTCTCCATCGAGAGCGCCACCGCGTCGCCGCGCCCGATGCCCGCCGCACGCGCCCAGCGCGCCACGCGATTCGCCGAAGCGTCGAGTTCCGCAAACGTGATGCGGCGCTGCTCGAACGCGATCGCCAGCTGCTGCGGGCGAGCCGCGGCCTGCGCTTCGACTAGGTCCGCGAGCGTGGTCGGCGAATCCGGCGCGAGCTCGCGCAGCATCGCGTAGATGCGCGCCAGCTCCGCAAGAAAGCGTGCTTCGCGGCGAGCGTTCTCGAAGAAGGACGAGAGCACCTTACGCCACGCGCTTTTGTAGCTCCTCGAGGCCCTGCGCGAACAGGTCCTTGAAGCGCCACACGTCGGGCACCAACTCGCGGCAGGCGATCAGCCCGAAGTCGAGATGGTCCTGATAACTCTGCACCGTGATGTTGAGCCCTTGTCCCTCGGCGACCGCCGAGACCGGGAAGAAGGTGCGCATCTCGGCGCCCGCGCAATAGAGCGTCTCGCGCGGGCCGGGCACGTTCGAGATGATCACGTTGAACGGCGGGTTCATGCGGTCGACGATCTTCGTGCGGGCCGCGATGCGCGCCGCCTGCGCCATCAGCGCCGGCGCAGCCACCTGACTCCAGTCCGAGAGCAGGTTCGCGGGCACTGCCTGCTGCATGCGCTTCGCGCTCTTCATCGCCTGGTGAATTGTTTGCAAGCGCTCCACCGGATCCTCGATGTCGGTCGCGAGCGTCGCGAGGATGCTCGTCACGCGGTTCGTGTACTCCTGGCGCTCGCTCTCGCTGCGCACCGAGACCGGCACCATCGCGATCAGCGGGTCCTTGGGCAGCGCGCGCTTCTCCTCGAGGTAACGGCGCAACGCCGAGGCGCTGATCGCCATCACCACGTCGTTCAGCGTGACGTCGAAGGCGCTCTTCACGCGCTTCACTTCGGCGAGCGGCATCGAGAAGAATGCCCAGCGCCGGTGCGGTGTGATCGAGCGGTTGAAGGGCGTGCGCGGCGCGGGCGTCTGCGGGATCGGGTCCGCGTCGACCTGCGGACCGCGCTTGCGCAGCCAGGGGCCGGCGACGGGAATCCGATCGAAGCCGTAGCCGCGCGCGAGTGCGCCGAGCGCCTCGTTGTTAGTGCGTAGGCTTTGCACGGTGCGAAGTGCGGTGCGCACGACGCGGCCCGGGTTGAGCGCCGCGCCCACGATGCCGCGCGCGAGCATCTCGACAGCGCTCGGCACAGGGGCCGGGCGGCCGGCGGGCGTGGGCGGCTTGACGGGTTCGCCGCCGCGCGTGCGGTCGAGCATGACCTGCGTCATCTCCGCGCCCGAGACGCCGTCGATCGTGGCGTGGTGGATCTTCGTGTAGAGGCCGACCAGGCCGTTCGCGAGGCCCTCGATCACGTAGATCTCCCAGAGCGGGCGCTCGCGGTCCATCGGCCGGCCGTGGATGCGCGAGATCAGCTCGGAGAGCTGCAGGTTCGTGCCCGGGGGCGGCACCGCAATGTGTCGCAGGTGGAAGTCGAGATCGAAGTTCGGATCTTCGATCCAATACGGGTGGTCGAGTCCGAGCGGGACCTGCACCAGGCGGCGACGGAACGGCGGCAGCAAGTGCATGCGCTCCGAGATCGACTTGCGAATGCCGTCGTAGAGGGAGCCGCCCGGCGCGGTCGACGGATCGTAGAGCGTGACCGAGCCGACGTGGCCGAACTGCGCGCCCGTCTCCATGTAGAGAAAGCTCGCGTCGAGACCCGTGAGCTGTTGCATGACCCGATCCTCCCTAGGCGGACAGGTGCTCCGCGACGAAATCCGCGACGATCCGGTTGAAGCGCGGCGCCGACTCGAA
>JANNRF010000155.1:0-3263 GCA_031401135.1 Deltaproteobacteria bacterium
GGCGATTCTCGAAACGTCGGGCAACCCGTACGCGCACCTGGTGCTGCGCGGCGGCGCGAAGCCGAACTACGACGAAGCCTCGGTGGGAGCGGCCGCGGCGTTGTTACGGGAGCACGCGCTGCCGGGCGCGATCATGGTCGACTGCTCGCACGCGAACAGCGAGCGCGACCCCGAGCGCCAGCGCCACGTCGCGCTCGCGGTGGCGGCGCAGCGGCGCGCGGGGCAGGGCGCGCTGCGCGGTCTGATGCTCGAGAGCAAACTCGTTGGCGGCAAGCAAGAGCCGAGCGCGCGCCCGCTCGTGCGCGGCCAAAGTGTTACGGACGCGTGCCTCGGCTGGGGCGCGACCGAGCGCCTCGTACTCGAACTCGCGGACGCGCTCGCGCGCTGAGGCAAGTGGCGCTTCGGCGCGCGCAGCGAGGCGGAGCCGGGCGGAGATCGAACAGTCGCCTCCGCTCATGACCGAACACCGCAGAGAGGCAGCGGGGTCTGACCCCGCTGCCTCTCTGCGGTGTTCGGTGCTACTCGCTCGCGTTCGCACGCCCGCTGAGCCGGTAGCCAGCAAGCGGCGCTCGCCGCTATTCGGCGTCGCGCCTTCCGAGCGCCCCGAAGATCGCGTCTTGCACCTCGGGCACCCACAGGTTGCCGAGGTGCCCGCCACGCTCGAACACGATGGCGCGCGCGCCGAGCGTCTCGCGCAACCACGCGGCGTCCCCGGGCGCGAGCAGGAAATCATCCGCGTTCGTAATCACTGCCACGCGCACGTCGGAGGCGAGCGCAGCGCCGATGCCGCGTAGCCCGGAGGCGGTGAGCAGCGCCTCGACGCTCGTTGTGCCGGGTTCCGTCTGGAGGAAATGCGGCAACACGAGGTGGCGCACATAAGCGCTGAACGAGCTGTGGTTTACGGCTTTGAGCAGCGGGCCGCGCTGCGGATCGATCTCGGGTTCGAGCAGCAGGCCGCGGCCGGTGCGCTGGCGGATCGCGACCATCGTGTTGTGGATCGCGTCGCGGCCATTGAGGCCGATCAGGAACTCGGATTCGATGCGGTCGAAGGGCAAGCGCGGATCGCCCGCGCTGCCATCGAGCAGCGCGAGCGCCTTCTTGCCGATCTCGAGCACGCGTCGGTCGCGCTCGCTGGCGGGCCAACGCAGCGGCGCATCGAAAAACTCGTCGAAGCGCTGCGAGGCGCGCAAGAAATCGACGGGCGGGTTCACTGCGACGATGCGGTCGAAGTGCAGCGCGCCCTCGGGCTGGTTCGCGATGTGCAGCGCGTGCGCGGCGCCGAGCGAGAGGCCGAGCAGGCTCGCGCGCGTGACGCGACCCGGGCGCCAGGCAATTAGGTCCGCGTGGATGGCTTCGAGCGCGGCGCGCAGATCGGCGGCGTCGTGGGGCGCATAGCCCGGGTAGGGAGAGCGCAACGCCGTGAGCTGCACCTCGGGCTGGAAGGCGCTGCTGAGCGCGACCACCGACCAGCCGCGCGCGAAGGCGAGTTCCGCGAGCGCGACGCTGGTGCCGCTGCGGCGGTGCGAGCCGATGCCCGGCAGCACGAATAACAACGGCGCGGGCTCGAGCTGAAGCCACAGCGAATACCTGAGCGTGGCGCCGTTCGGCAGCGCGAGCTTCCGCTCTTTGGCGCGCCGTCCGAAGCTCGCGTCCTTGGGCGCGAACTTCAGGATGCCGAGCGATGGCTCGGGATCGCTCGCGGCGTAGGCCGCTTCCGGAATCCGGTAGTTCTCGACTTCCGCCTCGCGCCGGATCGCCCAATAAGTGCGTACCGGCACGTACCAGTCGGCCTCGGCAGCCGACAGGTCGCGGTAGTCGTCCACGCGCAGCGAGAAGGAGTTGAAGCCGAGCGCGAAGGTCGCGCCGGTGAAGTAGGTGGCCGGGTCGAGGGCGGAGTCGAAGACGCGGCCGACAGCGTCGCGCGCGTTGCTCGGGCCGAGCAGCGGTAAAAAGAGATAGGGCCCCGGGGGGATGCCCCAATGCCCGAAAGCCTGGCCGACGTCTTCGGAGAACGTGTCGAGCCCGACGCTCTCGGCGGGGTCGAACAGGCCGAGCAAGCCCACGCTCGAGTTCATCAGGAAGCGACCGGTCTCCTCGGCCGAATCCTTGAGGCGCCCCTGCAATAACAAGCTCACGAAACGATCCGGCCAAGTGAGGTTGTACGAGAAGCGGCCGATCGCTGCGCGCGCGGGCGTGGGGACGACGAAGCGGTAGCCGAGCGCCACGGGCTGCACGACGTAATCGAGCGCGGCCTTGGTGAGGCGCAGGCTCCAGCGGTTCGCGCGTTCGAGCGGGTCGTCCGTGTAGACGAGCATCGAGAAGCTCTCGCCGTGCGAAGGCGCGTACAGCGCGTCGTTGCCGAGCACGGCGGTGTTGGAGAGCCCTGGCTCGCTGGGCGCTGTGGTGGCGCACGCGGAACCAAGAGCCGCCAGCGCGAACAGGGCGACTTCAAGCAGAGAGCGCCGCAGCGTCACTGCCCGGTGAACACGGGCTTGCGCTTCGCGAGGAACGCGCGCACGCCTTCGGCATAATCACTCGTCTGCGAGGCTTCGCCCTGGAGCGCGCGCTCGCGCTCGAGCGCGGCATCGAGGCTTGGGAACAGCTCCGCGTGAAACGCGCGCTTCGCGAGTCCGATCGCGCGCGTGGGCAGCGCCGCGAGCCGCTTCGCGAGTGCGAGGCTCTCGGCTTCGAGCGCCTCGGGTTCCGCGAGCGCGTGAATCATGCCCATCGCGTGGGCCTGCTCCGCGCTCACGCGCTCGCCCAGAAACGCGAGGCTCTTGGCGCGCGCGAGCCCGACCAGGCGCGGCAGCAAGAACGTGCCGCCGCTGTCAGGGATTAGGCCGATGTTCACGAACGCCTGCAGGAACGACGCGCTGCGCGAAGCGATCACGAGATCGCAGGCCAGCGCCAGGTTCGCGCCCGCGCCCGCTGCCACGCCGTTGACGGCGCACACCACTGGCTTCTCGAGCGCGAGAATCCTGCGGACCAGCGGGTTGTAGCTTTCCGCCACGATCTCGCTGACGGCCGGGCCCGCCGATCCGTCCGGTGGCACGATCTCCGCGAGATCCTGCCCCGCGCAAAATGCGCGCCCCGAGCCAGTCATCAACACGGCACGCACGTCTGCACGCGCAGCGATTTCGTCGAAGGCAGCCTGCAGCTCACGCGCCATCGGGCGGTTCAAGCTGTTGAGCACGTCCGGCCGCGCGAGCGTCACGCGCGCAACGCCGCCCTCACACTCGAAGCGAATGAACTCGGGCGCCACG
>JANNRF010000156.1:0-8899 GCA_031401135.1 Deltaproteobacteria bacterium
GCGGAGGCGGATCCGTCGCGCCGTGCCGCGGCTGTGCTTGCGGAGAAACACGGCGCCGATGCTGTCGTGCTCGGCGATCTCACGCGCTGGGATGAGCGCGCGGGCGAGGCCTACGGAACCTTCGAAGCCGCGGCAGTCGGCTTCCGCATCACGCTGCAAGGCGCGCCGAACGGCCGCGCGCTCTGGAATGGCGAGTTCGACGAACGGCAACAGCCGCTCAGCGACAACGTGCTGCGCGCGGGCCGTTACCCCGGCAAGGGTTCGCGATGGTTGACGGCGGAAGAGCTTGCGCACTGGGGCGCGCAGGAACTCGTGAACGCGCTGCCGCTGGGGCCTGCGGGGCCGAAGGGCTCGAAGGCACCGCGACGATGAGCGCCTTCGAGCTGATCCCCGCGATCGATCTATTAGGTGGAAAGTGCGTGCGCCTGACTCAGGGCCGCTACGACGCCGCCACCGAATACGACGCGGATCCCGCCGCTGTCGCCGCGCGCTTCGCGGCGCTGCGCATCCAGCGCCTGCACGTGGTCGACCTCGACGGCGCGAAGCGCGGCGAGCCGGTCAACACCGAGGCCGTGCGCGGGATTCTCGGCGCAACGCACGGCATCCCGCTCGAGCTCGGCGGCGGCATTCGCACGCTCGCGGGCATCGAGACCTGGCTCGGCCTCGGCGTCGAGCGCGCGATCCTCGGCACCGCCGCGCTGCGCGATCCCGCGCTCGTGCGCGAAGCCGCGCGCAAGTTCCCGGGACGCATCGGTGTCGGCATCGATGCGCGCGCCGGCAAGGTCGCGGTGCAAGGCTGGCTCGAGACGAGCGAGACCGACGCCCTAACACTCGCGCGGCGCTTCGAAGACGCCGGCGTCGCCGCGATCATCTACACCGATATCGCGCGCGACGGCACCGGCGCGGGCCCGAACCTCGCGGAGACGACCGCGCTCGCGCGTGCAATCTCGATCCCGGTGATCGCCTCCGGCGGCGTCGGCTCGCTCGCCGACGTGCGCGCGGCGCGCGCGAGCGGCGTCGCGGGCCTAATCGTTGGCCGCGCGCTCTACACCGGCGCCGTCGATCTCGCGAGCGCGCTCGGGATCGCATGCTCCTGAAGCGCATCATCCCGTGCCTCGACGTCGACCGCGGCCGCGTCGTGAAGGGCGTGCAGTACGTCGATCACATCGACGCGGGCGATCCCGTCGAAGTCGCGCGCATGTACGACGAACAAGAAGCGGACGAGATCACCTTCCTCGACATCAGCGCGAGCCACGAGGGCCGGCGTACGTTGTTCGATGTGGTCGCGCGCACGGCCGAGACGGTCTTCATGCCGCTCTGCGTGGGCGGCGGCGTGCGCTCGGTGCAGGACATCCGCGACCTGCTGAACGCCGGCGCCGACAAGACCTCGATCATGACCGCCGCCGTGCAAAACCCCGATTTGGTCGCCGAGGCCGCGCTCAAGATCGGCAGCGCGAACCTGGTGATCGCGATCGACGCGAAGCGCATCAGCGACCCGGAGGCGTTCCGCGCGCGCGCCGCCGAGCGCGCGAGCAGCCACGGCGACCGCGTCACCGAGCTGCCGCGCTTCGAGGTCTTCACCCATGGTGGGCGGCGACCCACCGGCATCGACGCCGTCGCGTGGGCCGTGCGCATGGCCGCGGCCGGCGGCGGCGAGATCCTGCTCACGAGCATGGACCGCGACGGCACCAAAACCGGCTACGACCTCGAACTCGTGCGCGCCGTCGCAGACGCCGTCTCGATCCCGGTGATCGCCTCCGGCGGCGGCGGCACTCCCGAATCGCTGGCTGCCGCCCTCGACGACGGGCCGGGAGGCGGTCACGCCCAGGCCGCACTGGCGGCCTCGATCTTCCACTTCAAGGAGCAAACCGTTGGCTCCGTGAAGCGCCGCCTGCTCGAACTCGGAATCGCGGTGAGGCGCCCCAGCTAAGTGCCCGCGCAAGAACCACGATCCCAGCAACAAATCTCGCGCACCTCGTTGACGCGTCGAAAAATCGTGCGCTAGTTTGCCTGCCCCGCGCCCATGCCCCCGAACCCCGCGAATTCACTCAGTTTCTCGTTCTCCCGCACGCCAGTGTTCGGGGTTGCTCTGGTTACACGGCGTGCCACCTCGCAGCGCTTTCGGCCACATCCTCTGCGGCGGGCGCAGGGTGAGGCGTCTGCGCAAGCTTTTCGAGCGCGTGTCTTGATCGGCGCGCGTTGATTCAACGAACGTGCAGTGCGTGAGCGCTGCGCAGAGATTCAGGAGGGCGAATGCCCGTAGTCAAAGTCAGAGATAACGAGCCCTTCGAGATCGCGATGAAGCGCTTCAAGAAGACCGTGGAGAAGGCGGGGGTTCTCACCGAGCTCCGTCGCCGCGAGTACTTCGACAAGCCGAGCGTGCGCCGGAAGAAGAAGGAAGCTGCTGCGCGGAAGCGAGCGGCGAAGAAGCTGAAGCGGATGGCGCGCTAGCAAGCGCCACCGGGGGCTAGAGCGATGAGCCGAATCCCCGCCGACACGCTGAATGCCATTCGCGACCGGGTCGACATCGTCGACCTGGTTGGCCGGCATGTGGGCCTCAAAAAAGCCGGCCGCACTTGGAAGGGACTCTGTCCCTTCCATCACGAGAAGACGCCGTCGTTCATCGTGAGCCCCGACCGCGGCACTTATCACTGCTTCGGCTGCGGCGAAGGCGGCAACGCCTACGGCTTCCTGATGAAGCACGACGGCCTCTCGTTCCCCGAAGCTGTGCGTTCGCTCGCTGGCGAGGTAGGCATCGAGGTGCCGGACTCCGGCGAAGGCCCCGAGCGCGGGCTGCTCGACGAGATCTACCGCGCGAACAAGCTCGCCAAGGCGTTCTATCAGGCGCGGCTGCTCGGCCCCGATGGCGCGAGCGCCTATGCGTACCTCGTGCGTCGCGGCCTCGGCGACGCCGACATCGCGCGCTACGGCATCGGCTTCGCGCCCGACAGCTGGGACGCGCTCGGTACGGCGCTGCGCAAAGAGCAGATCGCGCCCGAAGCGGCGGAGCGCGCCGGCTTGTTACGGACGCGCGAGCGCGGCGGCGGGCATTACGACTTGCTGCGCGGCCGCGTCGTGTTCCCGATCGAAGATGCGCGCGGTCGCGTGATCGGCTTCGGCGGGCGCGCGCTCGCGAAGGACCAAGAGCCGAAGTACTTGAACACGCCCGAGAGCCCGGTCTATCGCAAGCGCGAAGCGTTCTACGGCTTTCCGGCCGCTCTCGAAGCGCTGCGCGCGAAGGAGCGGGCGATCATCGTCGAGGGCTACTTCGATCGGATCGCGATGGATCGCGGTGGCCTCGGCGAGGCCCTCGCCACCTGCGGCACCGCGCTCAGCGAAGACCATGCGCGCGCGCTGCGCCGCCGCGTGCAGAACGTGGTGATGTTCTTCGACGGCGACGAAGCCGGGCAGCGCGCGATGCTGCGCTCGCTCGAAACGCTGTTGCCACAGGGCCTGCGCATCGCGGCAGCCACGATTCCCGGCGGCCTCGATCCTGATGAGTACCTCGCCGAGCACGGCGCCGAGGCGCTGCAGAAACTCGTCGATACCGCGCCGCCCGCGCTCGATCTCGCGATTCGGCGCGCCGCCGCGCTCGGCGTGGCGTCGCCGTATCAGCGCGCGGATGCCGTCGCCGCGGTGGCGCCGCTGCTCGCGCGCGTACCCGACCCGGTGGAGCGCGCCGAGTTCACGCGTCGCCTCGCGCTCGCCACCAACGTCGAGGCGCGCGATGTCGAGGCCGCGGTGCGCAAGGAGCGCATGAGCGGCAATAATCAGCGGGGCGAGGAGAGCGCGCCGACGCTTGCGCCGCGCAAGCTCTCGCCCGCCGAGCGGCACTTTGCCGATGTGCTGCGCATCCTCGTCGATCACCCCGCCTGCGCCGCGCGCGTGAGCGCGTCTGAACTCGAAACGCTCGCGCCCGACGACGATTCCCGCGCGCTCGCGCGCGAAGTGCACGCGATCGCCGAGGCGCGCAGCGATCCGTCAGCCCTCGTCGATGCGCTCGAAGGCGAGCGCCGCCGCCGCTTCGTCGCGCTCGCGAGCGAGGCGCGCCCGGATCTCGAGGATGCGAGCGTCGCCGCGCGCATTCTCGGCGACGAACTCGCCTGGCTCTCGCGCGACCAACAGCGCAGCCGTTCTCGCGCGCTGACCCAGAGCGTGATCCTGGGCAGCGCCCCCTCCGAAGACCTGATCACTTTGAAGCAGCGCGAGCTCGAACAGCGCCGCGCCGCGCGAGGTTCCCCGTTGGGCTAGCGCCGCTCTCGATTCTTCACTTCCATCCCTCTGTTGCCGCAGCACTCGAAGGAATCCCCCCATGACTTCGATCTCGCCCGGAAGCCGCCGCCCCTCCGCTCGGAAAAACAGCCCCTTCATACCCGAACGAGCGACCCTAATCAGCCCGGGCGACAGCGGAGCGCCCACCGCAGGCGCGCGTGGGCGCACTGGCGCGCGACTCGAACGTCCGACGCAAGCGCGCCAAACCGTGCAGCGCCTGCTCAGCATCGGCCGCAGTCAGGGATACCTAACAGTTCAAGACGTGAACGGCGCGCTCGGCGCCGAGTTGCTCTCCGCGACGCAACTCGAAGAGGTGATGGCGATCTTCGGCGAGAACGACATCGCGGTCGTCAGCTCGCCCACCAAAGTGCTGCCGGTGCGCGCGGCGCGCGTCGTTGCGGCGAGCAGCACTGCGGAGGACGGCGGCAGCAACGATCCGGTGCGCGTGTACCTGCGCGAGATGGGGCAGGTCTCGCTGCTCACGCGCGAAGGCGAGGTTTCGCTGGCGCAGCGCATCGAGGCCGGCGAGCACCGCATGCTCTACGCAACGCTGGGCACGCCGCTCGGGATGCGCAGCTTCCTCACGCTGGTCGACGAACTGCGCCGCGGAAAACTCGAGCCGCGCCACATGCTGGCCGGCCTCGACGACGAGGAATCGACCGAGGATCCGGAGTTGCGCAAGCAAGCGCTGCTCGATGCCGTCATGCACGCGCGGCGCTTGCTCGGCGACGCCGGCAAGCGCGAAGCCGCCATCGCGAACAGCCGCACCAGCGCCGAAACGCGCAAGCGGCTCGAGCACGAGAACGCCGCGCTCTATCGCGAGATGGTCGATCTGTTGATCGCGCAGCGGGTCACGCGAGCGCGCTTCGCCGACGTGAGCCAGCGCGTGCGCGACTGCGCGGACCAGGCGCTCCAGCACGAGGCCGCGGCCGACAAGCTCGCGCGTCCGCTCGGTGTTACGGCCGCGCTGCTACGCGAGTTGGCCCCGCTTTCGCGCAAGAGGAGCCGCATGGCGCGCGAGGCGCTACTGCGGCTCGGCGGCGACGCGGAGCGCATTGCCGAAACCGAGGCGAACGTCGCGGTGATCGACAACGCGCTGCGTGCGCTCGAGGCCGACGCCAAGATGACGCGCGCGGCGCTGCGGCGCGGCGTGCGCGAGCACATCATCGCGAAGGAAGAGGCGCACCGCGCGAAGTGCGAACTCACCGAAGCGAATCTGCGGCTCGTGGTCTCGATCGCGAAGAAGTACACGAACCGCGGCTTGTTATTCCTCGACCTGATCCAGGAAGGCAACATCGGGCTGATGCGCGCCGTCGAGAAGTTCGAGTGGCGGCGCGGCTACAAGTTCTCGACCTACGCCACCTGGTGGATTCGCCAGGCCATCACGCGCGCGATCGCCGATCAGGCGCGCACGATCCGCATCCCGGTGCACATGATCGAGACCATCAACAAGATCGGGCGCTCGACGAAGGCGCTGGTGCAGGTGCTCGGCCGCGAACCCACGCCCGAGGAACTCGCGGTGCACCTCGAGATGCCGCTCGAGAAAGTACGCATGGTGCTGAAGATCGCGAAGGAGCCGATCAGCCTCGAGACGCCGGTCGGTGAAGAAGAAGACTCGAGCCTCGGCGATTTCGTGGAGGACAAGAACGCGATCAGCCCCGCCGACGCCGTGCTCGAACAGAGCCTCTCGGATCAGACACGGCGCGTGCTCGAGACCCTGAGCGATCGCGAAGCGCGCGTGCTGGCGATGCGCTTCGGCATTGGCGACAGCTCGAATCACACGCTCGAAGAAGTGGGGCAGGATTTTGAGGTGACGCGAGAGCGGATTCGGCAGATCGAGGCGAAGGCGCTGCGGAAGCTGAGGCACCCGAGCCGGAGCAAGATGCTGAAGGGGTTTATTGAGAATTAGGACCGGAGCGCCTCGATGCCGTCGGCCTTCGGAGTGAGAGTCGGAGCGCGCGAGTAGTTACGGTTCTGGGTAGACGCAGGCCGCGAGCGCTGGGCGGGGGCGGGGCCGCTCCTCGATGCTCTTCCTCAACGCCGCTCAGTGATGAAACAGCCTGAGCTTCGTATGCACCAAGGCGATTCCGTACTCGCGGCAAGCGTCTTCCACGTCCTTGTCGCGTGTCGATCCGCCCGGTTCGGCGATGAACGAGACGCCGTGTTTGCTGGCGTGGTCGATGTTGTCGCGGAACGGGATGAAGCCGTCGGACACCAAGCACACGCCCGTCAGTTGCTTGATCCACTCGCGCCGCTCGTCGTCGCGTAGCGGATCGAGGGGCGCGTCCAGCGCCTCGCGCAGCGCGGTTTCCTCGAAGCGTGTTAGGTCGCCTTCGATGTAGCGCACGCGCCAGTTGATGCGGTCTTGCTTCTTGACGCCTCTTTTGAAGCGCAGGCCGAGCACCTTCGGGTGGGTGCCGAGCCACCAAAGGTCGGCCTTCGCGCCAGCGAGCTTGGTGCAGTCGACGCGGGATTGTTGGCCGGCACCGATGCCGATCATCTGCCCGCCGAGCGCGTAGCCGACCGAGTTCGACTGCGTGTACTTGATCGCGACGAGCCCCAATAACAGATCGCGCCGCGCTTCGGGCGTGAGCGCGCCGCACACGACGTCGGCGAGTTCGGCGGAGGTCACCTGGTGCTCGTTGCGGTCTTGCACCATTTGCATGCCGAAGACTTCGCGGCTCTCGCGTTTCGGCGCGGCGAAGGCGTTGTCGGCCTCGATCACGATGAAGGTGCCGTTCTTCTTGGCCTTCAGGATTTCGAGCGCGGCGGGTTCGAAGCCGGGAGCGACGATGCCGTCGGAGACGACGCCCTTCAGGAACTCGGCGGTCGCGACGTCGACCACGTCCGAGATCGCGGCGAAATCGCCGAACGAGCACTTCGGGTCGGCGCCGCGCGCGCGCACATAGGCGAGTGCAGCGGGCGTCAGCTCTTTGCCCTCGACTTCGTAGGCGCGCGCCAGCTCGGGCGTGAGCGGCACCGCGACGGCCGCGCCCGCAGGGGAGACGTGCTTGAAGGAGGCCGCGGCAGCGAGGCCGGTCGCGATGCGCGCCTCGCGCACGAGTTGCCACGCGTTCAGCGCGTCGAGGAAGTTGATGTACGACGGCGTGCCGTTCAGCACGCGGATCGGCGAGCGCGCGAGATCGAGCGGCTCGATCGATGCGAAGCTCTGATGCGGGTTGCAGCCGTATTTGAGTTGCACTCTCTCTGGCTCCGTTCGCCTTCGGCTCACTGCGCGCGCCGCTGGTCGGCGCTTGCTCTGTTGACTCGGTTCGCCTTTGGCTCACTGCGCGCGGCGGGCGCCGCTTGCCGGGGCGTCGTTCCCTAATCGCTACGCAAAGTCCGGCGGCGTGACGCGCTCGAGCCAGCTCTTCACGTCGCCCGTGTAGCCCACCGCGCGCTGGCGCTCGCGCACCTTTCCGAGAATCGCCTCCACGGTGCTTGCCGCAGGCGGCGCCGCTTGCCCGATTGCGGCCGCGATCTTCGCGGCCTGTGCGCCGGCTGCCTCCGCCGCGCCGCCCGCGAGCGCGGCCTCGGCTTGGTGCCCGTCCTCCGCCACGCCGAGGAACGACGCGATCGCCGCGTCGTACACCTCGGAGGCGTGCTTGCGCGAGGCCACGATGTTGCCTTTGCCCGTAACAACGTTGCCCACCGAGAACACGTTGGGGTAGCCGTCGAGGCGGCCGAGATCCCAGTCGGTGAACGCGAACAACTCGCCCTTGGTTCCTATGCCTGGGATCGCCTCGGGAATGCTGCCGATCGAGCTGAGCACGTAGGGGCCGCGGCGCTCGAAGATCTCGTCGGTCGAGACGAGCTTGCTGCCCTCGAACTTGGTGCGGCGCAGCGTCAGCCCAACAACTCTCCCATTCTCGACGATCAGCGCTTCCGGCGCCGCGAGCGCCTCGACTTTGAAGCCGTACTTCTCCTGCGCCTTTTCGAGCAGCCGCTTGCGCGCGCCGAGGATTTTCTCCTTGCGCTTCTCGTCGACGCCGTCGGGAATCTCGGCGAGCGGCATGTCCTCGGGGCGACGGCGGTAGAAGAGTGTGCAGCCGCCGAGGCCAAGATCTTCCCACTTGAGCCCGAGCTTCTCGAGGCTGCGCGGAATGCCTTTCACCTCGAGCTCGATCATGTCCTGCTCAATGCCGCGCTCGCGCAACTTTGCGCGCGTGGTCTCGAGCATGTGCACCTTCACCACGTCGATCGAAGCAAGCCCGCCGCCGACTACGAGCGCGCCGTCCTCGGGCACGAAGCGCTCGCCGGCATAATCCTTCTCGTCGCAGTGGTTGAACCAGATGATGAACGGGTTCTGATAAGTCAGGCCTTTGCCGACGTACTGCTCGGCGCCGTCGATCGGCAGCGGGCGATCGCGCCACGCTCCGTTGGCGAGGATCACCGCCGAGAAGCCCCACTCGCGCGCGAGCGCTTCGAACGAGACGTCGCGGCCGATCTTGGTGTTAGGCACGTACTCGACGCCGGCGCGCCCGAGCTTCTCGCCGATCACCTCGTATTCCTTGTGCCGCAAGCCCTCGTGCCAGCGTGGCAGGCCGTCCTCGATCTTGCCGAAGGGCCGCGGGTTCATCTCGAACACGACGACGCGGATGCCGGCCTCGGCGAGGCGGCTCGCCAC
>JANNRF010000157.1:0-14091 GCA_031401135.1 Deltaproteobacteria bacterium
TCGTTCGCGCGCGCGCTCGCCCACGGCGCCGACGTGCTCGTGCTCGACGAAGCGACCAGCTCGATCGACACCGAAACCGAGGCCACGCTCCAGCGCGGCATTCACACCCTGATGCAAGGCAAAACCGCGCTCGTGATCGCCCACCGCCTCTCGACCATCGAAGACGTCGACCGCATCTACGCCCTCCACCACGGCAAACTCGCCGAGTCCGGCTCCCACACCGAACTCCTCGCCCACGACGGCCTCTACGCGAGGCTGCATCGCCTCCAGTACGGAGGCGAAGCCACGACCTGAGCCGGGACGTTCCGTAAGAAACTTAAGTTGTTGGCCCGCCAATAACTTAACTTTCTTACGGAACGTCCCCGTTTCGAGCATCGCGCGCGCGACGAGCACGGCGAATCGCCCGCGGCTCGGGCGCCTCGATGGCGCCCGAGTCGCGCCACTCCCTACTAAACCTGCTCGCGAACGAGCTGCTCGCGCAGGCAGAAGCGTTGGGCGGAGGCGGGGCTGCGGCGGGCGAATCAAGCGCAGCGAGGCCCCAACGAAATGCAGCGACTTCAAGAAACGCGCCGCGGCCTCACCGCGCCCCTTCAACCCAAAGGGCCGAGCGAGCCATCGCCCGCCGCAGCCCCGCCTCCGCCCAACGCGACGACGTGACACCCCCCACACAAAAAACTCGCATCTCCGACGGCAAACTCCATTGCCACCTTCGGTTATGAGGTGGTAAAAACCGTCCACCCCCCAAGTTGCTTGCTCTTCTCGCTGTCGCTCCCCCCATGACCGCCGAAGCCTCCACTTCGGCACGCTCACGGGGGATCGGGGGAACACGTTGCGCATCAAGTCGCTCCAGATCGCTGGCTTCAAGACCTTCGTCGACAAGACTGCTTTTTCGTTCGAGCGGGGCATCACCGGCATCGTCGGGCCCAACGGCTGCGGCAAGTCGAACGTCGTCGACGCGATTCGCTGGGCGATGGGCGAACAGTCCCCGCGCCACCTGCGCGGCAAGGGCATGCAGGACGTGATCTTCGCCGGCTCCGACGCGCGCGCCGCGGTGGGCATGGCCGAAGTCGTGCTCAGCTTCGACAACGCCGACGGCATCGCGCCGCCCGAGTTCGCGTCGTACAGCGAGATCCAGGTCTCACGGCGGCTCTATCGCAGCGGCGAATCCGAGTACCTGATCAACAAAACGCCGGTGCGCCTGCGCGACATCCTCGATTTCTTCCGCGACACGGGCATCGGCACCAAGGGCTACACGATCGTCGAGCAGGGCCGCATCGCGGAGATCGTCTCGGCGAAGCCCGAAGAGCGCCGCGTGCTGATCGAGGAAGCCGCGGGCATCAGCAAATACAAAGCCCGGCGCCGCGAGGCCGAGCGCAAGCTCGAAGGCACCGAGCAGAACCTGGTGCGCGTGCGCGACGTGCTGGGCGAGATCAAGCGCCAGATCTCGTCGCTCGAACGCCAGGCCAAGAAGGCCGCGGCCTACAAGCGGCTGCGCGAGCTGCAGCGCGCGGTCGAGCTCTCGCTCGCGAGCGAGGAGCGGCGCGAGCTGGCGCTGGCGATCGAGCAGGCGCGCGCTCGCGTGACCGCGGTGCGCGATCAGGTCGCGGCAGTGGAGGCGAACCTCGCCGAGCGCGAGGCCGAGGTGGCCGAGAAGCGCATCTCGCTCGCCGAGCGCGAGCGCGAACTCGCCCACGGCAACGAGGCGCTCTTCCAGATTCGCGCGCGCATCAAAGAGCTCGAGAGCCAGATCGGCTACGAGCGCCGCGAGCGCGCCTCGCTGGCCGAGGCGAACGAGGGCCGCGCGCGCGAGCGCGAACAGCTAGCAGTGCAGCTGCTCGCGGCGGAGCAGGAAGCGGCGCGCTTCGGCGATGAACTCGCGGCGGTCGAGCACGCGCTCGCGGAGGAGGAAGCCTCCACCGCCGCGGCGGAGGGGGCCGCGCGCGCCGCACAGGACGCGCTGCGCGCACTCGAGCGCGAGCGCGAGCAACAGAGCAGCGTGCTGGTCGATCTGCTGACGCGCATCGCGCGCGCCGAAGACCGGCTCGGCGCGCTCGGCGATCGCCGCGCGGAGATCGAGCAGCGCCTGCGCAGCACGGACGAGCAGCTCGAAGTGCAGCAGAGCGAGGCGAGCTCGACGGATCAGGAACAGCAGACGCTCGAAGACGGCCTGCGCAACCTGCTGGCCGAGCGCGACCGCATGATGGGCATGCTGCGCGACGCGCTGGCGCGCCACGAACAATGTGTGACCGAAGCGCGCCGAGCGAGCGAAGACTCGCGCGCGCGCCGCGAACTCGGCTCGGTGCGCCGCGCGCGGCTCGGCTCGCTGCGCGAGATCCTCGAGCGCAAGGAAGATCTCTCGGGCGGCGTGCGCCACCTGATGTCGCTCGGCGGCGAGGAGCGCGCGCGGCTCGGCCTGCGCGGGCTCGTGCGCGACGCCTTCGATGTGCCGGCGGATCTCGAGCGCGCGGTCGAAGCGGTGCTCGCGGATCGCGCCGAGGGCGCAGTGCTCGCCGCGAGCGGCGATGCGGAGGGTGCACTCGCCGCGCTGCGCCGCGCCGACGCGGGCCGCAGTGTGCTCGTGGTCGACCGCGACGCGAGCGAGGTCTCCGCGGGCTTCGTGCCGCTCGGCGAGCCGCTACTCGCGAACGTGGGCATGCGCCCCGGCTTCGAGGCGGTCGCCCGCGCGCTGCTCGGCGGCGCGAACGTGGTCGGCACTCTCGCCGAAGCGCTGAGTCATTACGGGCAAGGCAGCATCCCGTGCACGTTCGTGACGCGCAGCGGCGACGTGCTCACGCCCGACGGCGTGATCCGCGGCGGCGGCGCCGTCCGCCAGGCCGGCATTCTCACGCGCGTGCGCGAGGTGCGTGAACTCGAGGCCGAAGTCAGCGCGCTCGAGGCGGAAGTCTCGAGCCTCACGTTGGTGGACGAGCGCGCGCAGTCGGATCTGATTCGCGTGGCGGGCGAACTCGACAACCTGCGCAGCCGGCATCACACCGCGGCGCTCGCGGTCGCCAACCACGAGAAGGATCTCGAGCGCACGCGCGAGCGCCTGAAGGCGATCGGCACCGCGCAGGTGACCCGCGGTGAAGAGCGCTCGGGCCTAATTAGTGAACTCGAACGCATCGCCGCGGAAACGCTGCGGCACGAGGCGTATCTCGTGGAGGGGCGCGAGACGCGCGGTACGCGCCAGCGCGAGCAGGATTCGCTCGGGCTGCGCATCGGTTCAGCCGGGCGCGAACTCACGCGGCTCGAGGCGGTGCAGACCGAGCGCCGAGTAGAGCGCCAGGGGCGCCGCGACGCCCGCGAGCGCATCGCCAGTGCCGTAACAAGAGCCGGCGCGCAGGTGGTCGAGGCGCGCGCCTGGATTCAGCGCCGCGACGCCGAGATCGCGACAGCCGAGCGCCGGCGCGAAGAGCTCGCGCAAGCGATCGCGGCGGCGGAGGCCGCGCTCAGCGGCGAGCTGCAGGGCGAGGAGACCGCGCGCGTTGCGAACGAGCAGCGCCGCGAGGCCTACGAAGAAGTGGCGACGCGCGTGCGCACGCTCGAAGAGGCTGCGCGCGGTTTGCGCGTCGAACTCGAGACGCAGCGCGATGCGGCGAGCGAAGCGGAGCTCGGCCTGCGCGAGCGCGAACTCCGGCTCACACACGTCGATGTGAGCGCGCGCGATCGCTGGAGCGTCGATCTCGCGCAGTGGAAGGCGCCGGTGTTCGCGGAACTCGGGCCGGAGCCCGAGGTCGAGCTGGCGGCGCTAGTCGAGGGGCTGAGCCAGGACGGAGCCGCGGTTGTTATGGATGGCGGCGACGCGGCTGCGAGCGAGGGCGAAGATCCGCTGCTCGCGAAGAGCGCCAGCACGGCGGAGCGCGATGCCCGCCGTGAGACGCGAGAGCTTTCGGAGCTGCTCGCGCTGGAGGCCGACGCGAGGCGCGCGCGCCTCGACGAGATTCGCGCGCGGCTCGAAGCGATCGGCGACGTGAACCTCGGCGCGATCGAGGAGCACGAGGAGCTGCGCGAGCGCTTCCGCTTCCTGACCGAGCAGAAGAACGACCTCGAGCACAGCGTCATGCAGCTGCGCGAGGCGATCGCGCGCATCAACCGCACTAGTCGAGGCCGTTTCCAGGAAACCTTCGACGCGGTGAACGAGAAGTTCAAAGTGAACTTCCCGCGCCTGTTCCGCGGCGGCAAAGCCTTTCTCGCGCTCACCGAGAGCGAGGATTTGCTCGAAGCGGGGATCGAGATCACCGCGCAGCCGCCCGGCAAGCGGCCCCAGAGTGTCGATCTGCTCTCCGGCGGCGAGAAGACGATGACCGCGATCGCGCTCTTGGTCTCGGTGTTCCAGGTGAAGCCGTCGCCGTTCTTTCTGCTCGACGAAGTGGACGCGGCGCTCGACGATGCGAACGTGGGGCGCTTCAACGAGATTGTGCGGGAGATGGCGGCGCAGTCGCAGTTTCTGTTGATCACGCATAACAAGCGGACGATCGAGATTGCGGACAGGCTGTATGGCGTGACGATGGAAGAGAAGGGCGCTTCGAAGTTGGTGAGCGTGGAGTTGCACTGATCGCGAGGGAGTCGGAGCGCGAGCGGCGCGGGCGGGCGGCGCTCTGCGGCTCATGGCTCGCGCGGTTATTTGGGTGTTACGGGGCACGGAGTTCCAGAGCCCTTCGGTTTTGGGGCGCTGCCTGCTCCGCTTTACTTCGCCTCCGGGCGCCGCCCGCCCGCGCCGCTCGCGCGGACGCTCACGCGCCTTCGGGCTAATTGGGAGGGAGCGGATCGGGCCGCATCGAGCGGCCCGATCCGCTCTCTTCATTCGAGGTGTGCCGGCAAGTGAGCGTTGCAGTTGCACCGGGGACTTCGCGGAGCGACATGTTGTGCCTAAAGCGGGAGACGCCGATGGATCGCTCGACGAGGGTTGGCGCGAGGTTTTGTGCGGCGCTTTTGCTGCTGATCGCACTGCTGTCTGTCTCGCAACGGGTCAGTGCTGAAGAATCAGGCGCGTCCGCGGGCGGAGAATCGCCTGCGTTGATCACGATGGGCGAGGCGGTCCCGTTCGCATCGAATGCGTCGGGCGAGATCGGGTTGATGTCACCCAAAGCCGGAGCGCTCCGGCGCATCGAGACCCACTGCGATCTCGAGCGCGGGCTGGCGGTCGCGATCGCGCAAGAGGCCAGGAAGCTAGGGGTCGCGATCGCGGTCGTGCCCCGCATCGAGGACGCGACCGGCCGCGTGCTGTCGATCCGAATCGAAGGCGCGGTAGGGCAGCTCGGCGGGGCGATGAGCGGCACGAAGTCGCTGACGTTGCGCGGCGAGCTGCGTGAGGGCGAGGTCGTGATCGCCAGCTTCGTCGCGCGCGAGCAGCGCACCGCGCTCACGGCGGGCACCTGCGCATCGCTCACGCAATGCGGCGACAAGCTCGCCAGACACATCGCCAAATGGTTGAAAAAACCCGTGATGCGCGCGCGGCTGGGGTCGGCCTGAGCGGCGGGCGCCGGGCTACTCGACGAACTCGTCGGGCATCAGCGTGAGGGCCGGCGCGCCGGCGGCCCGCCACTCCGCGAGCGCCTCTGCGACGTATTCGGGGTGGCCTGCGCGCCACTTCTCGGCGTACTTGGCGTCGATCTTCTCCGCCTTTTTGTCGTCGAGCATTTCTGCGAAGTCCTTCCACGCCGCGCTCCCGTTCGTGATCGGGATCAGCTCGACGCGAGCGCTCCAGGTGCCGGTCTGAAGCTTTGCGTGCAGCGCGTAACTGCGTCCGGCCTCGAGGCTCGCCGTCACGAAGCTGCGGTTCTCCGCGGAGGCCCAGAAGATCTTCTCGCCCGGATCGCAGACGTAACGGATGTAGTTCCGCCCCTTGATGCGCACGAGGTAGTTCTCGCCTTCGAAGAAGTGAAAGGGCCGACCGCCGCCGACGAAGGCGTTCAGCCGACCGATGTAGACCACAGCCTTGCCAGGCGGCGGCGGTTCGAGATCGGCTTCTGCGTGCGCGGCGCTCACGAGTCCGATGCCGAGCAGCAACAGGATCGAAGCGAGGAAGGTCTTCACGGAATCCTCCTGAGATGCGATGCGCAAGCCATCCCGCTCGCCGCGTTTCGGCGGGGTGCTAGCGGCTCGTTGCAAGCGCGAAGCGCTTGAAGAACTTCCAGGTCTCTTCCGCCGCACTGATCACGTTCGAGTGCGGGCCCATCATGCTTTCCGGGAGCGGGCCGGGGTTGTTGCCGGGCCAGGCGTGGCCGACGCCAGAGAGTTTCCAGAGTTCGATGGCGGTGTCCTTCGGGCAAGCGGCGGCGAGGTGGATGGCGAGCTGGTCGGCTTGGCTGTTGGGCGCGGCGGCTTTGCGGCGTTCGAGTTCGCTGCCCGCACCGGCGCAGCGGTTGTGCTTCTCCCACAGCTGCAGCGAGGCGATCACCGGCTCGTGGTGGACAGTGATGCCCGCGAACGACTTGTTATTGCCTCCGGCGTAGAGCGCGCGCGGATCGTCGATGCTGTGGATGTGCAGCACCGGCACGGCGCGGCTCGGGGCGAACGCGCGCTTCAGGTTCATCGCGCCGGCGACCGGGGCAATCGCGGCGATCCGGTCCGCGGCTTCGGCGGCTAGGCGGTAGGACATCATCGCGCCGTTCGAGTGGCCAGTGGCGTAGACGCGGCTGCGATCGATGCGCGCGAACCCCGCGACGGATTCGATCACGCGCAGCGTGAAGCCGACGTCGTCAATTTTGTTGTCGAGCGCCCAGCCGCAGCAGCGGCCCGCGTTCCAGGTGAGCAGGCGTCCCTGAACCATCGGGTGGCCCGTTCCGTTCGGGTAGACGACGGCGAAGCCCTCGCGGTCGGCGACGGCGTCGAGGCCGGCGTATTGCTGGAAGCCTTTGGCGTTGCCGCCGCCGCCGTGGAACGCGATCACGAGCGGCACGGGGGCAGCGCTCGCGGCAGCGGGCGGGAGGTGAAGGACGTAACTGCGCGCGAGGCGCTTGAAATGGAGGGGGCGCGAGTGATCGCCGGGCGCGAGCGGCGCGCGATCCGCGACGGCTCCACTCGCGCTGAGCAGCGCGAGAGCCAGCACGGAGCGAAGGAACATCTCGAGCATCGGCGACTCCTCGATTCTTCGCCGCGGACCCGCTGAGACCCCGCTGGGTCCACCTTGCGCTGCCGCTATGGTCGCGCGCCCATGGTGGAATCCGGACTTCTCGAAGTACTGCTTGCGGCGTTTGGCGACGGCGGTTTCGTTGCGTTGGCGCTCACTCTAACCGCGCTCGCGGCCGTGGGATTCGCGCGCTTTCGCAAGCGAGCGGCGCCGCCTTCGCCGGAAGCCGCGCTGAAACAAACAGCACAACCAGCCAAATCAGTTCAACCGGCTGAACCGCTTGCCGTAGCCGCGCCCGCGCCGAGCCCCGTCACGCCGCCACCCCGCGCCTCGCTGCGCGATCGCCTCGCGCGCACGCAGGCGGCGCTGATCGGCCGCGCGCTCGAACTCGTCGGCGCGCGCCGGCTCGACGCAGAACTCGAGGGCGAACTGGAGACGCTGCTGTTCACCGCGGACCTCGGCGTGAAGACGGCCGAGGATCTGCTCGCGCGCGTGAAGAAGGAGGCGATGGGCGGGGACGCGGAGCAGGTGCGCGCGGTGCTGCGCAGCGCGATCGCGGAGAAGCTGCGCAGGGTGGAGCCGAAGGGCGAGCCGCTCGCGACCCGCACAAAGCCGCACGTGATCGTGGTGCTCGGCGTGAACGGCAGCGGCAAGACCACGACGATCGGCAAGCTCGCGGCGCGCTACCAAGCCGCCGGCAAGACCGTGCTGTTAGGTGCAGGCGACACCTTCCGCGCCGCGGCACGCGAGCAGCTGCAAGCGTGGGGGCAGCGCGCGGGCTGCGAAGTGATTACGGGCGCGGATGGCGGCGACCCCGCCGCGGTGGCGTTCGACACGGTAAAGGCCGCTATCGCTCGCGGCGTCGATGTGGCGATCGTCGATACCGCTGGACGTCTCCAGACGAAACTCCCGCTGATGCAGGAGCTCGGCAAGATCGTGCGCATCGTCGGCCGCGAGGCGCCGGGCGCGCCGCACGAGACGCTGCTGGTGCTCGACGCCAACACCGGCCAGAACGCGATCTCTCAGGCGCGCGAATTCACCCAGGCCGCTGGTGTTACGGGCATCGTGCTGACGAAGCTCGACGGCACCGCGAAGGGCGGCGTGATCATCGGCCTCGCCGACGAGTTCGCGATCCCGGTGAAGTACGTGGGCGTGGGCGAGGGCGTCGAGGACCTGCGCGACTTCTGCGCCGACGAGTTCGTGGACGCGTTGTTCTCGACCTGAGAAGTTGCGCGCTGGCGTGCGCGCGGAGAGAAAAATGCCCGCTCGCTACGTGATGGCGCTCGATCAAGGCACCACCTCGTCGCGCGCGATTCTCTTCGACGAACGCGGCGCGATCGTGGCCGTCGATCAGTACGAGTTCACGCAGCATTTTCCGCAGCCGGGCTGGGTCGAGCACGACGCGGCGGAAATCTGGGAGACGCAGCTGCGCGCGGCGCGCGGCGCGCTCGCGAAAGCCAAGGCCAGCGCGCGCGATGTGGCGGCGCTGGGGATCACGAACCAGCGCGAAACGACGGTGGTGTGGGAGCGCGCGACGGGCGAGCCGATCCACCGCGCGATCGTCTGGCAGTCGCGCCAGTCCGCGCCGATCTGTGAGGAGCTGCGCGCGCGCGGCCTAATCGATGAAGTGCGGCGCAAGACCGGGCTCGTGATCGACGCCTACTTCAGCGCGACGAAGCTGCGCTTCATCCTCGATGCGGTGCCCGGCGCGCAGGCGCGCGCGGAACGCGGCGAGCTCGCCTTCGGCACGATCGACACCTGGCTGATCTGGAAGCTGACGCGCGGGCGCGTGCACGCGACCGAACCCAGTAATGCCTCGCGCACGATGCTGTTCGACATTCACACGCGCAGCTGGGACGACGCGCTGCTGCGCGAGCTGCGCATCCCGCGCGCGCTGCTGCCGGAAGTGCGGGACTCGAGTGGCCACTTCGGTGAAGCAGACGCCGCGTGGCTCGGCGGCGCGATCCCGATCGCCGGCGCCGCGGGCGACCAGCAGGCCGCGCTCTTCGGCCAAGGCTGCTTCGCTCCCGGCCGCGCCAAGAACACCTACGGCACCGGCTGCTTCTTGTTAATGAACACCGGCCGCGAGGCGCCCCTTTCGAAGACGGGCCTCGTGACGACGATCGCGTGGGGCCTCGGCGGGCAAGTCGATTACGCGCTCGAAGGCAGCATCTTCGTGGCGGGCGCCGCGGTGCAGTGGCTGCGCGACGGGCTCGGCATCGTCGCCAGCGCTGCCGACAGCGAGGCCGCCGCGCGCTCGGTGCCGGATACCGCCGGCGTGTACCTCGTGCCCGCCTTCGTCGGCCTCGGCGCGCCGTACTGGGACGAGCGCGCGCGCGGCGCGCTGCTCGGCCTCACGCGCGGCACCACGCGCGCGCACGTGATTCGCGCCACGCTCGAGGCGATCGCGTACCAGAGCCGCGACGTGGTGGACTGCTTCACTGCTGACGCAGGCGTCGCGCTCGAAACGCTGCGCGTCGACGGCGGCGCCTGCCAGAACGACTGGCTGATGCAGTTCCAAGCCGACGTGCTCGGCGTGCCGGTGCGCCGCCCGCCGGTGCTCGAGGTGACCGCGCTCGGCGCCGCCGCGCTCGCGGGCCTCGCGGTCGGATTCTGGCGCGATCGCAGCGCACTCGAAGCCGCGACCGGCGCGGGTGCTCGCGTGTTCGAGCCGCTAATGAGCCGCGACCAACGCGACGCGCTTTACGCGGGCTGGAAGCGCGCGGTCGAGCGATCGCGCGGGTGGGCACAATGAGCGAGCCGCAAGCGAAGCGCGCAGCGAGCCAGCGGCGAGCGAAGTTCCAAAAGCAAGCGGAGCGCGCAGCGAGGCGCAGCCGAGCGTAGTTCCAAAGGACGGAACAATGAAGGTCATCGCGCACCGCGGTGCTTCCGGAGAACGCCCCGAGAACACGATGTCGGCGTATCGGCTGGCGATCGAGCAGCGCGCCGACATGATCGAGATCGATCTGCACCGCACACACGACGGCGCGATCCCGATCACCCATGACGCGAGCCTCGAGCACCTCGGCGGCCAAGGCGAGATTGCGGACGCGACCCTCGCGGAGGTGCGCGCGCTCGACGCGGGTGATGGCGAACACGTCCCGCAGTTGCACGAGGTGCTCGACGCGTTCGGGGGGCAGATTCCGTTCAACCTCGAACTGAAGATCGGTGGCCGCGGCGCCTACGCCGGGCTCGAAGCCATCGCGATCGCCGAGGTCGAACGCCGCGGCCTGATCGCAGAGACGGTCTTCTCTTCGTTCTACGATGGCGTGCTCGCAACGTTGCGCGCCGAGAGCGCCGGGGCGCGCATCGCGCTGCTGATTTCGCGCGGCTCAGCAGTGAATTGGGCTGAACGTGCGCGCGTTCTGCGCGCCGAGGCGCTGAACCCCGAACTCGCGCAGGTGACGCCCGAGCTGGTGCGCGCCGCACATGGCGAAGGGCTCGCTGTTTACGTGTTCACCGTGGATCCGCTCGAGCAAATGCAGCGGATGCTCGATCTCGGCGTGGACGGCGTCTTCACGAACCATCCCGCACGCCTGCGCAGGTTGCTCGACAGCCGCGCAATTCCTTGACACTGAAAATCCGATTGCATACGGTGCGATTTCGGAAAAGCCTTGGATTCTCGCGGACTTCCGCGAACCCAAGACTCTCCTTCGAGCGATCCAGTCCGCGAGTTCGAACCCCCCTCGAAGCACTCGCCTTGCGAGCGCGCGCGGAGGTGTGTCGGGCGACCGAGTTCGGGGAAACAACCGAACCGGACGAGCGGCATCCCTCGAAAACGTGCCGCGAACTCCCCAATAACTGACGGACCTGCCTCGATGAGCGAATCCGCCCTGGGCACCTGGCCCAAACAAGGCCTCTACGACCCGGCGTTCGAGCACGACGCGTGCGGCGTGGGCTTCGTGGCGAACATTCGCGGCGAGAAATCTCACGACGTCGTCGAGAAGGGCATTCGCGTCCTCGAGAACCTCGAGCATCGCGGCGCCTGCGGCTGCGATCCGGATTCGGGCGACGGCGCCGGCTTGTTAGTGCAGATTCCCGACGCGTTCCTGCGCCGCGAGTTCGCGAAGCAGAAGCTCTCGCTACCCGCGCCGGGCCGCTACGCGGTCGCGATGTTGTTCGTGTCGATGGACCCGGCCGCGGCGGCGCGCCAGGCGCAGATCTTCGAGAGCGCAGTCGCAGAGCAAGGCCAGAGCGTGTTCGGTTGGCGCGAAGTGCCGACACACCCCGAGACCGTGGGCCGGCTCGCGCGTGCAGCAGCGCCCCGCGTGCGCCAACTCATTGTTGAAGCGCGCGGCGAAGCGGCCGGCGATCAGGATGCGTTCGAGCGCAAGCTCTACGTGATCCGCCGCGTGGCCGAGCGCGCGATTCTCGCGGAGCACGCGGGCAAGTTCTTCAGCTATGTGCCGAGCTGTTCGAGCCGCACACTCGTCTACACCGGCATGCTGGTGCCGCGCCAGATCCGCGGCTTCTATCCTGAGCTCGAAGACGCGGAGTTCGCTTCCGCGATGTGCCTCGTGCACTCGCGCTACAGCACCAACACGCTCGGCGCGTGGGATCTCGCGCACCCGTTCCGGTACTTGGCGCACAACGGCGAGATCAACACGATCAAGGGCAACCAGAACTGGATGCGCGCGCGCGAGGGCACGCTCGCTTCCAAGGCGTTCGGCGCCGATCTGCAGAAGCTGTTCCCGGTGATGCGCGAGGGCGGTTCCGATTCGCAGCGCATGGACAACGTGCTCGAGTTTCTGGTGCTGACGGGGCGCGAGTTGCCCGAAGCGATCCAGATGATGATTCCGGAAGCATGGGAAAACCGGGACGACATGGATCCCGCACTGCGCGCTTATTACGAGTACCACTCGTTTCTGCTCGAGCCGTACGACGGGCCCGCCTCGATCGCGTTCACGAACGGCCGCGTGATCGGCGCGGTGCTCGACCGCAACGGCCTGCGCCCGTCTCGCTACACCGTCACCAAGGACGGCTTCGTGGTGATGGCGTCCGAAGTGGGCGTGCTCGAGATCGCGCCGGAGAACGTGCTGATCAAGGAGCGCCTCCACCCCGGGCGCATCTTCATGGTCGACCTCGAGCAGGGCCGCATCATCGAGGATGCCGAGATCAAGCGGCGCGCGGCTGCGAAGCGCCCGTATCGCGACTGGGTGGAGCAGAACCGCGTGGTGCTTTCGCGGCTGCCGAAGCCGCGCGCCGCCGTGCCCGCGATGAGCGACGCGGAGCGCTTCCGCCTGCAGCAGGTGTTCGGCTACACCAGCGAGGACCTGCGCTTGTTACTGGCGCCGATGGCTGGGCAGGGCAAGTGGCCGATCGGCAGCATGGGCGAAGACGCCGCATTGGCGTGCCTCTCCGATCGTCCGCAGATGCTGTACCGCTATTTCAAGCAGCTGTTCGCGCAGGTCAGCAACCCGCCGATGGACTCGATCAACGAGCGGCCGGTGATGGCGCTCTACTCGACGCTCGGCGCCGAGGGCAACCTGCTCGAGGAGACGCCTGAGCACGCGCGCATGCTACGCGTCGAGCACCCGGTGATTACGGACGAAGAGCTCGAGAAGCTGCGCGAGCTCGACGGGCCCGGCTTCAAGTCGCATACGCTGCCGTGCCTGTTCAAGACCTCAGAGGCAGGCGCCGGGCTGAAGAGCGCGCTCGACCGCTTGTGCGCCGAAGCCGAGCGCGCCGTGCGCGGCGGCGCGAGCATCCTGATTCTCTCGGATCGCGACGTAACACCTGAGCTCGCGCCGATTCCGATGCTGCTCGCGACCGGCGCCGTGCACCACCATCTGATCCGCACCACGCTGCGCACGCGCTGCGGCCTCGTGTGCGAGACGGGTGAGGCGCGCGAAGTTGCGCACTTAGCGCTCCTGATCGGCTATGGCGCCGGCGCGATCAACCCGTACCTCGCGTTCCAGTCGCTCGACGAAGTTGTTACGGACGGCACGTATCTGCCGGAGCAGGTCGACATCGCGACCGCGCGCAAGAACTTCATCAAAGGCTGCGACAAGGGGCTCTTGAAGACGTTCGCGAAGATGGGGATCTCGACGCTGCACTCGTACCGCGGCGCACAGATCTTCGAAGCGATCGGCCTCGATCGCGAACTGGTGGCGCGCTGTTTCGCGGGCACGGCATCGCGCGTTTCCGGCGTCGGCTACGACGTGCTCGCGAAGGAAGCCGCGCTGAAGCACGCGCGCGCCTTCCCCGGCGACAGCTTCGTCTACCCCGAACTCGATCCGGGCGGCCTTTATCAATGGCGCACACGCGGCGAGCGCCACACCTTCAACCCCGACACCGTCTCGCTGCTGCAGAACGCGGTGAAGACCGGCAATTACGACGACTACCGGGCGTTCTCGAAGGCGGCCGATGGCGACACCGAGACGGCCAGCACGCTGCGTGGCCTGTTCCGCTTCAAGTCGGAGCGCGCGCCGGTTCCGCTCGCGGAAGTCGAAGCCGCGAGCGAGATCGTGAAGCGCTTCTGCACGGGCGCGATGTCCTACGGCTCGATCTCGCTCGAGGCGCACCAGACGCTCGCGGTTGCGATGAACCGGCTCGGCGGCAAGAGCAACACCGGCGAGGGCGGCGAGGACCCGGATCGTTACTCGCCCGACCCGAACGGCGATTCGCGCCGCAGCGCAATCAAGCAGGTCGCGTCGGGCCGCTTCGGCGTAACAAGCTGGTACCTGGTCAACGCCGACGAGCTGCAGATCAAAATGGCGCAGGGCGCTAAGCCCGGTGAGGGCGGCGAGCTGCCCGGCTACAAGGTGAACGAGACGATCGCCAAGGTGCGGCACTCGACGCCGGGCGTGGGCCTGATCTCGCCGCCGCCGCATCACGACATCTACTCGATCGAGGATCTGTCGCAGCTCATCTACGACCTGAAGAACGCGAACCCGCGCGCGCGCATCTCCGTGAAGCTCGTGTCGGTCGCCGGTGTCGGCACGATCGCGGCCGGCGTCGCGAAGGCGCACGCGGACGTCGTCCTGATTTCCGGCCATGACGGCGGCACCGGCGCCGCG
>JANNRF010000158.1:0-5859 GCA_031401135.1 Deltaproteobacteria bacterium
GTCGGGCATCGGCATCAAGCCGATGTCGAGCGAGGGCACGGAGCGGCTGGCGCGCGCGGCGATCGATTATGCGCTCGGCCAGAAGCGCAAGAGCGTGACGCTCGTGCACAAGGGCAACATCATGAAGTTCACGGAAGGCGCGTTCCGTGATTGGGGCTACGCCCTCGCGACGCGCGAGTACCGCGCCAAGTGCGTGACCGAGCGCGAGAGCTGGATCCTCGGCAACAAGGAGAGCAACGCGGGGCTCACGGTCGAGGCGAACGCGCGGCTGGCGGACCCGGGCTACGACATGATGACGCCGGACCAGCAGGGCGCGGTGCGCAAAGAGATCGAAGCCGCTCTCGCGCTCTGGCCCAGCCACGGCGACGGCAAGTGGAAGAAGCTGCTGATGATTCGCGACTCGATCGCCGACATCACGCTGCAACAGGTGCTCACGCGTCCGAAGGATTTCGACGTGATCGCGACGCCGAACCTGAACGGCGACTACCTCTCGGACGCGCTCGCGGCGCAGGTCGGCGGCATCGGCATCGCGCCCGGCGGCAACATCAATTACGCAACCGGTCACGCGATCTTCGAAGCCACCCACGGTACCGCGCCGAAGTACGCGAACCTCGATCAGGTGAATCCGGGCTCGGTCATCCTGTCTGGCGAGATGATGTTCCGGCATCTCGGTTGGGGCGAGGCCGCGGACCTAATCATCAAGGGCATGGACGGCGCCATCACCGCCAAGACCGTGACCTACGATTTCCACCGCATGATGGACGGCGCGAAGCTGCTGAAGTGCTCGGAGTTCGGCGAGGCCATCGTCAGCCACATGTAACGAGCGCCCGCACGAAGCGTGCGTTCGCTCTCGACTTCACCTGCGCGGCGTGTGCTCGCGCTTCGAATCCCAGGAGATGAATCCATGGCTCGTCCGAAAATCGCGCTGATCGGCGGCGGCAACATTGGCGGCGTGCTCGCCGAGCAGATCGCGTACCGCGAACTCGGTGACGTCGTGATCTTCGACGTGGTCGAGGGCCTGCCCCAAGGCAAGGCGCTCGACATGGCGGAAGGCTCGCCGCTCGCGGACAGCGACGCGAAGCTGAGTGGTGCGAACAGCTACGAGGGCATCCGCGGCGCCGACCTCGTAATCATTACGGCCGGCCTCGCGCGCAAGCCCGGCATGTCGCGCGACGATCTGCTCAACACCAATCTCGCGATCATGAAGCAGGTCGCGGTCGGCGTTCGCGACAACGCCCCGAACGCGACTGTGATCGTCGTCAGCAATCCGCTCGACGCGATGGTCTACACGTTCAAGCAAATCTCCGGCTTCCCGAAGAACCGCGTGGTCGGCATGGCCGGCGTGCTCGACAGCGCGCGCCTCCGCGCCTTCGTCGCGTGGGAACTCGGCGTCTCAGTGCAGGACGTGACCGCGCTCGTGCTTGGCGGCCACGGCGACACGATGGTGCCGCTCACGCGCTACTGCACCGTTGCGGGCATCCCCGTAACAACGCTGATCGCGCCGGACCGGCTGGCCGCGATCGTCGAGCGCACCAAGAACGCGGGCGGCGAAGTGGTCGCGCTGCTGAAGACCGGCTCCGCGTTCGTCTCGCCGGCGCTCTCCGCCATCGAGATGGCCGAATCGATCCTGCGCGACAAGAAGCGCGTGCTGGCCTGCGCCTGCCTGCTCGAGGGCGAGTACGGCGTGAACGGCCTCTACGTGGGCGTGCCCTGCGTGCTGGGCGCCGGCGGCGTCGAGCGCGTGCTCGAAGTCGAGATGAACGCCGACGAGCGCAAGCAGTTCGACGCCTCGGTGGAGCACGTGAAGAAGCTCGTGGCCGAGATCAAGCTGTGAACGTTCACGAGTATCAGGCGAAGGCACTATTCAAGAGCTTTGGTGTTGCCGTGCCGGCCGGTGAGTTGGCGACGACGCCGGCCGAGGCCGAAGACGCGGCGAAGCGCATCGCAACGCCGGTGGTGGTTGTTAAGGCGCAGATTCACGCCGGCGGCCGGGGCAAGGGCGGTGGCGTGAAGCTCGCGAAATCGCCGGCCGAGGCGAAGCAGCTCGCGAGCCAGATCCTCGGCATGACGCTCGTCACGCACCAGACCGGCCCGCAGGGCAAGCTCGTGCGCAGCGTCTACATCGAGGCCGGCAGCGAGATCGCGCGCGAGCTCTATCTCGCGGTGACGCTCGATCGCGCGAGCGAGAGCTTCGCAGTGATCGCCTCGACCGAGGGCGGCATGAACATCGAGGAAGTCGCGGAGAAGACGCCCGAGAAGATCCACACCGAGTTCATCGATCCGGTGATCGGGCTCCAGCCTTATCAATGCCGCAAGATCGCGCGCGCGCTCAAGCTCGACGCGCCGCAGACCAAGAAGCTCGAAGAGTTTCTCGGTGCGCTGTTCCGGCTCTATCTCGAGAAGGATTGCTCGCTGATCGAGATCAACCCGTTGGTTGTTACGAAAGCGGGCGAGCTGTTCGCGCTCGACGGCAAGCTGAACTTCGACGACAGCGCGCTCTACCGGCACGCCGACATCGCCGCGCTGCGCGATCCCGAGGAAGAGGATCCGCGCGAGCGCGCCGCCAAAGAAATCGACCTCGCCTACGTCGGTCTCGACGGCGACATCGGCTGCATGGTGAACGGCGCAGGCCTCGCGATGGCGACGCTCGATGCCATTACGGTGAACGGCGGCCGGCCCGCGAACTTCCTCGATGCCGGCGGCGGTGCGGACAAGGAGAAGGTGAAGGAGGCGTTCAAGCTGATCCTGCGCGACGAGAACGTGAAGGCGATTCTCGTCAATATTTTTGGCGGCATCGTGCGCTGCGACCTGATCGCCGACGGCGTCGTCGCCGCAGCGCAGGAACTCGCGGTGAAGGTTCCGCTGATCGTGCGGCTGCAAGGCACCAACGCCGAGGAGGGCCGCAAGATCCTCAGCGAGTCGGGCCTGAATATCACGCCTGCCGAGACGCTGAAAGAAGCCGCCGAGCGCGCCGTGGCCGCGGTCAAGGGGAGCAACTAGTCATGGCGATTCTCGCGGGCAAGCACACGCGCCTGATCGTCCAGGGCATGGGCAAGATGGGCCAGTTCCACGCCAAGCTCTCGATCGAGTACGGCACGGCAGTTGTTGGGGGCATCCATCCCGGCAAGGGTGGCAGCGTGATCGACGGCATCCCAATCTTCGACACCGTGCTCGAAGCGAAAGAGAAGACCGGCGCCAACGCCTCGGTGATCTTCGTGCCGCCGCCGGGCGCCGCCGACGCGATCCTAGAGGCCGTCGACGCGGATCTCGACCTCGTGGCATGCATTACGGAGGGCATTCCGGCCATCGACATGGCGCGGGCCAAGCGCGCGATGCGAGGCAAGCACACGCGGCTGGTCGGGCCGAACTGCCCGGGCGTGGTGGTCCCTAATCAGTGCCGCATCGGCATCATGCCGGCGAAGATCACGCGCCCTGGGCCGGTCGGCGTCATCTCGCGCTCCGGCACGCTCACCTACGAAGCGGTCGACCAGCTCTCGCGCCTCGGCATCGGCCAGAGCACCTGCCTCGGCATCGGCGGCGACCCGGTGATCGGCACCAACTTCATCGACGCGCTCGCGCTGTTCGAGGCCGACCCCGAGACGAAGGCGATCGTGATGATCGGCGAGATCGGCGGCTCCGCGGAGGAAACCGCCGCTGCGTTCATCAAGGCCCACATGAAAAAACCCGTGGCAGCCTTCATCGCGGGCCAAAACGCGCCCGCCGGAAAACGCATGGGCCACGCCGGAGCCATTATTGCCGGCGGCAAGGGCCGCGCCTCGGACAAAATGGAAGCGCTGCGCGCCGCCGGCGCCGCGGTCTCGATCTCGCCCGCCACGATTGGCGAGACGCTCGCGAAACACGCGAGCCGCGTGCTCTGAGGCGAAATCCAGGCCCGAGGTAAGCTGCCGGCGTGAACGATTCCGAGCCGACTCCCGACGCCCCTGATGAGCCCGACTCCGGCGCCGCTCCGCTCGCCGACGCCTCGGAAACGAACGGCGACGCGAAGAAGAAGAAGAAGAAGCCGGATTTCGGCTCCGGGCGCGCGGTCGAGACGCTGTTCAAGATCCTCTACCGCAACCACATCGAGTTGACCGCCATCGCCGACACCAAGGCGAATATCATGGTGGGCATCAATGGCCTGTTGACCAGCGTTTCGCTCGGCGTGGTGGTGCCGCGGCTCGAGAGCGGCGCGATCGGAGCGGCGTTGCCTGCGCTGATCCTGATCGTCGGCTGCGCGGTGTCGCTCGTGTGCGCGATTCTGTCGGCGCGGCCGCGCGTGTCGAGCGCCCCCGTGACGCTCGCGGACGTGCGCGCAGGGCGAGCCAACGTGCTCTTCTTCGGCCACTTCCAGAGCCTCGGCCCCAGCGACTTCATCGAGGGCCTGCACGACCTGATGGAGCAACCCAAGATGTTATTCGACCAGATGGGGCGCGACGTCTACGTGCTCGGCAGTGTGCTCACGACCAAGTACCGCCTGCTGCGCGCTTCGTACACGGCGCTGCTCGTGACGGTCGTGGCGACGGCGGCCAGCGCGCTCGCGATCGGCGTGCTCGGGTGAAGCACGTCGCGCTCGGTCTCTTCACTGCGTTTGCGCTGCTCGCGAGCGCGGGCTTGGCGCACGCCGACGAAGACGAGCGAATCGTCGTGGTGGGCGACGTGCACGGCGCGCACGCGCCGCTCGCGCTGCTGCTGAGCGCGGCGGGTCTGATCGACGCAGAAGGACACTGGAGCGGCGGCGAGGCAACGCTCGTCCAACTCGGCGACCTAATCGATCGTGGCCCCGACGACCGGCGCGTACTCGAGCTGATGATGTCGCTCGAGCGCGAAGCCGAGAAAGACGGCGGGCGGGTGGTGGTGCTGCTCGGCAACCACGAGGTGATGAACCTGATCGGGGACTGGCGATATGTGTCGTCTGCTGGAATCGCCAGCTTCGGAGGGCGGCCCGCGCGGCGCGAGGCGCTCGCGCCGAAGGGCAAATACGGAAAGTGGTTGCGCGAGCGCCACGCGGTCGAGCTGATCGATGGCACGCTGTTCGTTCACGGTGGGCTGATCGAGGAAGTAACGAAGCTCGGGCTGCGGGGGATTCGGATGCGGGTGCGTGAGGAGATCTCGCGCCTGGACAAGGCGCGCGCGAGGGCGATTCGGTCGCACGGGCTCTCCGCCTCCGCCGACTTCGACGGCTTGCTCGCGCTGAAGCTGCCCGAGCTGGCGCATTACGGGAATTGGTTGATTGCGAACGCCGAGGGCCCGTTCTGGTATCGCGGCTATCAGAGCTGGGACGATGCGCAGCTCGAGAAGCGGCTCCCGGGAATTCTCGCGGCGGTCGGCGCGACGCGCGTCGTAGTCGGGCACTCGGTGCAGCTTCCCGCCGCGATCCGCATGCGCGCTGGCGGCCGCGCGATCCTGGTCGACACGGGGATGTTGGGGGCGCCGATTTATCCAGGCGGCGCGCCGCTCGCGCTCGAGATTCGCGGCGAGCGGCTCACCTCGATCGCGCTCGACGGCACGCGCGCGCAATTGCAGGGCGAGGCCGCTCCGGTCCGAGCGGTCGCGCCTAAGAAGTAGGCTGGCGGCACTCCTCGGCGAGCGTTTTCTGGACGCGCGCGGGATCGCTGGCCCACTGGAAGAAGCCATCCAGGAACGCGAGCGCCTTCTTGCGGCGATTCGGCTGTAGTTTCGCTTCCGCCTCGAACAGCGCCGTGATCTGCGCACGCTTCACGCGCAGCTCCGAAATCGCGGCCGCGTGCAATCCCGGTTCGCGGCAGAGCCCGCGGAACTTGCGCTGCGTGACGCTGCGAATCTTGAGGCGCGGGTCCGGCAGCGCGTACTCAGGATCGACCACACCGGTTTGATCGAAGT
>JANNRF010000159.1:0-4188 GCA_031401135.1 Deltaproteobacteria bacterium
TCGAACACGACCTCGAGCAAGTCGAGGATCAGCGAGCCGAACAGCGGGTCGCGCACGTCGCTCTCGGGGTCGCGGAACAGCACGAGCACGTCGGGCGCGCCGATGCCGAAGCGGCGCTCGGCTTCCTTGACCGCGAGATCGCTCTCGCTGCCGGGCACTTCGAAGCCGCCGGCGGGGAGGTGATCCGCGGCGGAGGAGCCGTAGAGCGCGGCGGCGGCGAGCAGCGAGGCGAAAGCGGTGGCGACGAGCACGCGCCCGCGCGCGAGTGCGGCGCCGAGGCGCGCGTAAGGCGAAGCGAGCGAGCTCTGCGAGCGCATGTGCGGCACACGTTTACGAACTTCGCTCGGCTGCGCCTCGCTGTGCGCGGCCTTGGCTGTGCCGCGCGCATCCGCTCGCAAGCGGACATCCCAGAGAGGCAGCGGGGTCAGACCCCGCTGCCTCCGGGCGATGTGCGAGTGCGAGCGCGTGCGACCGGGTGCGAGCGGGTGCGCGTCATCGTCGATTGCTCGCGGCGAAGAAGGTTCGGCCCCGCCAGCGTTGACCTCGCTCCCCGCGCCCTGCTAATTCAGCGGCGCTGCTCGGGTGCATCGATCAAGTAGATCGGGGCCTCGAGGGAAGGCCGTGAGAATCGGCCGCGGTCGCGCCACTGTAATCGGGGAGTTCTCGCGACAAGGAGCCACTGGCCTTCGGGCTGGGAAGGCGTCGCGAGTGCGTCGATCCGAGAGCCAGGAGACCTGCCCGGGCGGCGGAATCTGCAACTGCTCTTCGCGAGAGAGAGCGGTGCGGTGACGGCCGGCTGTCCGCGCCTCCACCCCCGAACCAATTCGCGGAGGGTGCGAGGAGTCATTATGACGCCGGCACCCGACGCCCGAGCCGCGCGCAAACGTCGCGCGGCCTGGGTCGTCGCCCCATCCCTGCTTCTGGCTGAATTCTTCCTTCCGTTCACCGCTCACGCCGACGACCCCGTGGTCGTCCGCGACGCACGCGAGATCTCCGTCACCGCCACGCGCGGCGAGCGCAACCTGCTCGACGTGCCCGCGAACGTGACGGTGATCGAGCGCGCCGAGATCGAGCGCAGCGGCGCGCCGAACTTGCCCGAGTTGTTGCGGCGCGAGGCGGGCCTGTTCGTCGCGAACACCACCAGCAACGCCGAGGGCTACAGCGTCGAGGCGCGCGGCTTCCTGAACGGCGGCGGCAACGGCTGCCGCACGCTGGTGCTGATCGACGGGCGCCGCGCCAACGAGCCCGATTCGGGTTGCCCCGACTGGACGTTCGTGACGCTCGACCAGATCGAGCGCGTCGAGATCGTGCGCGGCCAAGGCTCGACCGCATACGGCGACAGCGCGCTCGGCGGCGTGATCCAGATCTTCACGCGCGGCGCCAGCGCCGAAGGCGAGACGCGCGCCTCGCTGCAGCTCGAGCGCGCGAGCTTCGACGGCGAGCGCGCGAACGGCTTCGTCTCGCAGCGCATCGGCGCGCTGCGCGTGGGCGCGTCCGCGAGCTACGACGACACCGCGGGCTACCGCGAGCGCGCCGATCTCAATAACAAGCGCTGGCAGATCGATCTTGGCTACGAGCTCGGCGACGTCGGCAGTCTCGGCCTCGCGGGCGGCTACGCCTCCTCCGAGCGCTCGCGGCCGGGCACGCTGAACGCGAGCGACATCGACGACGATCGCGACGCCGCGGGCCCGAACCTCGACTTCGGCCGCGAGCGCGAGCGCTTCCTCCAAGGCTCGCTCGATCTCGCCCTGCCCTGGGAGCTTCAGCTCCGCGCGACGCCGTACTACAGGCATTCCCAGGCCCAGAACCATTTCGAGTCGCCCGGGCCCTTCGGCTTTACGTTCGACTCGGACACCGACGCCGACGCCGCAGGCATCGACCTCCAGCTTTCGCGCGAGGTCGAGTGGTTCGGGCGCGAGGTGCGGCTGCTCGCGGGCGCCGAACTGCGTCAAGACGACATCGACGTCGCCTCGTCGTTCGCGCAGAACGACGCCACGCGAAAGCTCTGGGGCGTCTTCGCCCAAGCCGAAGCCTGGCTGATCGATGACGTGATGCTGTCGATCGCGCTGCGCCGCGACCGCTCGGACCTCGAGGGCCGCTCGAACGATTTTCGTGGCCCTCTCCGCTGGGCCGAAGAACAAGCGATCTGGTCGCCCCGCGCCGCGCTCAGCTGGCGCTTCCACGAGAACGGCTCGGCCTACATCAGTTATGGCCGCGGCTTCCGCTTTCCGAATCTCGACGAGACGTTCGGCAGCTTCGGCTTCTCGCCGGGGCTCGCGCCTGAGCGCGCCCACGGGGTCGAGACCGGCGCCACGTGGCGCACAGAGCGCCTCGAAGCGCGCGCCGTGCTCTACACGATGTATGTGAAGGACGAGATCTTCTACGACCCGATCGCGCCGCCATTCGGGGGCAACGACAACGTCGACGAGGTGCGCCACCAGGGGGCCGAACTCGGGGCGCGCGTCTCTCTCAGGGAGTGGCTGACTGCGAGCGCCTCGTACACCCACGACGACGTCGAGGTGCGCAAAGACTCGGTGCCGGCGCTGGTGGGCCAGCAATTGCCGCTCACCCCCGAGAACCGCGGCAGCCTCGCGCTCGAAGCCGAGTTGCCGCTCGGCTTCGCGGCGAGCCTCAGCGGCACGTTCGTGGGCGACCGCCGCGTCGCGAACGACGTGCTCGGCGCCGAGGCCGATCTCGCGAGCTACGCGACGCTCGACGCACGCGTAGCCTGGACGCACGACGTCGCGCAGGGCGTCGCGTTCACGCTCGAAGCCACGGGCCGCAACCTCACCGGCACGCACTACAGCGAGTTCGCGGGTCTCTCGATCTTCTCCTTCCCGCCCGAGACGCGCTTCTATCCCGCTCCAGACCGCAATTGGTCGGTAGGCGCGCGGGTCTCGTTCGAACGATGAACCTCCTTCGCACAGGCGCGGCAGTCGTCGTGGCTTTCGTCATTACGGCTGCCGCCGCGCGCGCGGGTGCCCCAACAACTACCGAGATCGACCTCGTCGCGACGCCGCCTAGCGCCGAGCAGCGTCTCGAGACGATCCGCGCGCGCGTGCAGGACGCGGTCGTGTACCCGCGAGCGGCTCGCGAGCGCGGCGTTCAGGGCGTCGCGCGCATCCAGTTCCGGATCGCGCCCGAGGGCCGCGCGGCCGAGGTCGCGACGGTCTCGAGCAGCGGGTCGCGGCTGCTCGACCGCGCCGCGGAGCAGGCCGCCCGCGACGCGCGCGAGTTGCCCCAGCTGTATGGCTGGGTGCGCATTCCGGTGCGTTTCGAACTGACAGCACGAAGCGCAAGCGGCGGGCGTTAGGCCTCGGACACCGCCCCGCGCGCCCACGCGAGGTGCTCGCGCATTGCGGCGAGCCACGCGCCCGGCGCTTCGAGCTGCGGTTGGTGCGCGGCGTCCTCGAGCACGACGTGGCGCGCGCCGCGCACGGCTTCCGCCATGCGCGCGCTCGCCGCGAGGAACTCGGCATCGAGCGCGCCTACGATCGCAGTCGTCGGGCACGCGATCCCCGCGAGCTGCGCGCGAAAATCTGGCGCGTGCTTGAGCGCGAGGCCGAGCGCCTGATAACCCGCAGGATCGGTGGCCGCGATGCGCGCGTCGCGCCAGGCCCAGAAGCGCTCGGCGCCCCATTCGCGTTCGAGCCGCCGATCGGGCTCGCTGCGCGCAGGATCCTCGGGCGCCCGCGCGCGCAGGATCTGCGCGAGCTTCGCCATGCCCTGCTCGCGCCCGATGTGCGCGGCGAGCGCGAGCATGTCCGCGTTGATCCAGTCGAGCGGCTCGGTGACTCCGCGGCCCACGCCTGCTGCGTCATGCTGAACCATTCCTGCACCACACCGGACCAACCGATCTGCTTCATCATGCACCGGAAGGCGATGGCCTTCGGGTCTTTGTCCGCAACGCCACCGGGTGGGCACGAGAACACCGGGAAGCGGCGGCTCGCGGGCGGATCTTTAAGCCTTCAACGCTGCTTGCGTTGGGTCCGCTCCTCGAGAGGCTCTCGGCCGGAGAGGTGGCGGTGATGAACGCTCGCCGCCTTTCAGTTTCAGACCGGGCTCTGCGTGCGCTACACGAGGGGGTTCTTGATATTCTCGGCGAAATGAAGGACCAGGAGAAGTCCAAGCGTGACAGCCGCTCTCAGCACTGATGAACTGGAAAGCGCCCGGCAGACGCTTGCCGAG
>JANNRF010000160.1:0-8060 GCA_031401135.1 Deltaproteobacteria bacterium
GCGAGTTCGAGTTCCCGGCGGGCGACGAAATCACAGTTTGATCGTCTCGCCATCCTCGGCGATGCGCACGGGCCCGCGGAAGCTCTCGCCCACCAGGCGCTCGTACTGGAAGTGAAACGCGGGCGGCGGGCGCAGGCGCACGAGCACGATGCCGCGCGCGCCGGCGCGCGTCGCGAGCGCGCCCACCGCTTCGAGCGCGACGTGCAGCTTCGCCTCGGAGCGCAGCTGTTCGATGTTCGCGCCCGCGGCGGCTGCGGCATCGAGCGAGCCCTGATAAACGCCCTCGGTCACCAACAAGTCGGCGCGCTCAGCGGCGCGCGCCACCGCATCGGCATCCCAGCTCGCGCCCGCGAACGCGAGCGATTTCTCGCCATCGCTGAGCCGGTACGCGAGCGCGGGCAGCGGGCCGCCCGCAAGCGCGAACGCTTTCACGCGCAGCGCGCCGAGCGCGATCTCGGCGCCGTCCGCGAGTTCGCGCGCTTCGATGCGCCCGCCCGCGGCCGGGAGCGCGAATGCAGCCGCCTGCGCGTCTGCGCCGCGCCGGTGCGCAGCGCTGAGCGCCGCCACGAACTCGCTCGTGCCTGCGGGCCCGTAAACCGTCAGCGGAGTCTCCGCGCCGTCGAGCCAGCCTTGGAGCCACAACTCGTCGAGCCCCGCGGTGTTCTCCGGCAACAGGCTCGCGAGAAACAGCGTGCGCGGCTGGCGCACCGGCACCGCCGCGCGCCGCAGGCCGTCGGCTACGCCGCGCCCCGCATCGAACAAAGCGAGATCCGCACCGCGCCCAGCAATTAGGGCGGGCCCGCGCCGCTCCGGGTTCTCGAACGTGCCGCCACTCCCGATCACGACGATCGAGAGCCGCTCGAGCGCCACGTTCTCGAGCGGCGCCACCGCGCCCGCCGCGCGCTCGAAGTGCTTCGACAGAAACGCCATGCCCCAGATGCCCGCGAGCAGCACGAGCATCACGACGAGCAGCGCCGCACGCGTGTCGGTGTTCACGCGAACACCACCGTCTTGTTGTCGTAGACCGCGATGCGGTCCTCGACGTGGCAGCGCACCGCGTGGGCGAGCACGCTGCGCTCGAGGTCGCGTCCCTTGCGCACGAGGTCGTCGATCGAGTCGCGGTGCGAACAAGCCACCACGCCCTGATGGATGATCGGCCCCTCGTCGAGATCGGTGGTGGCATAATGAGCCGTCGCACCGATCAGCTTGACGCCGCGCTCGAAGGCCTGGTGGTAGGGCTTGCCGCCCATGAACGCGGGCAGAAACGAGTGGTGGATGTTGATCACGCGCGCGGGCAACGAGCCGATGAACTCGCCCGACAGCACCTGCATGTAACGCGCGAGCACGACGAGATCGACGCGCAGCTCGCGCAGCAGCGCCGCTTCGCGCGCTTCCTGCGCGTGCTTCGTCTCCTTCGTAATCGCGAACAGTTCGAAACGAATCCCGAACTGCGTCGCGATCGGCCGCAGCTCCTCGTGGTTCGAGACGATCAGCGGAATCTCGCAGCGCAGTTCGCCCGCGCGGTGGCGCAAGAGCAAGTCCCACAGGCAGTGGTCGTACTTCGAGACGAAGATCGCGACGCGCTTGGCGACGCCCTCCCAGGCGATCTGCCAGCTCATGCCGAAGCGCTCGGCCACCTCGGTAAGCGCGCGTTCGAGGGTAAAGCGGTCCGAGGTCAGCTCGGCGCAGTCGAAGCGAATGCGCTGGAAGAACTTGCCAGCGAGCAGGTCCGTGTGCTGGTCCGAATCGAGGATGTTCGCGCCGTGGCCGTGCAGCACCTGCGCCAGCGCGGCCACGATGCCGCGCCGATCCGGGCACGTTACGAGGATCGTCGCGGTGGTCGGCTGCGCGGCGGGGGGCGTCATGGGCGGCGCAGCATAGGGGCGAGGGCGCAACTTTTCTCTAGCCGCCGCTGCCGCGCTCCGATAGGTTGGGAAAACCAGGGGGCCTCACTCAGCTCCCGAGTTCCGAGGCGGTATGTGCCGCAGCGGGGCGGCCCGCGGTTCGTCTGGTACGGCGCCTAACGGATGCGGGTGGATGGGCGCACTGGGTCTCATCCGAAATCATCTACGCCGAGAAGGAGGTGATCCAATTGGACCAACGTAGTTCTACGGCGAGTGAGGTGGCGACGTCCTAGACGTCAACCTCAGCCGAAGAAGCCAACTTCTCGGTGACTATTGGGACATCGTCCCGAGCCACCGCCCCGGAAGCGCGGACGCCGTAGCCGCATCAGGGAACACGCCCCGGAGCGTGAACCTGCTTCCGGGGTTTTTCTTTTTCTGGTGTCTGACATCGCTCGAAGAGCCCTTGGAGGTCTCGTGAAATCTGTGTTGATCGCGGTCGCTGGCGTTGCGTTGATGCTGGCCAATCCGGTGAGCGCAGCCGAGCCCACGCTCAAGCAGGCAGCGATCCGCCAACTCCTCGAGGTGACCGGAGCCGCGCAGATGGGTACGCAGATGGTGGACACGCTCATGACGCAGATGGCGCCCGCCTTCCCGAGCGTGCCGTCGAAACTCTGGAAAGAGATGGCGGCGATGTTCGACGCGGACGAGATGACCGAGTTGGTGATCCCCCTCTACGACAAGCACTTCACGCTCGAGGAGATCCAGGCCCTCGCGGCTTTCTACGAGTCCCCGGCCGGGAAGAAGTTCATCGCCACGATGCCGGCTTTGATGCAGGACTCGATGGCGGTCGGCAACGAGTGGGGACAGCGGAAGGCGGCAGAGCTGATCGGGCGCTTGAAGGAGCGCGGCTACGAGCCGGCGAAAATCTAGTGAGCGCGCGAGCCCGGGCGATCGCCGCCGCTCTCGCACTCAGCGCAGTTGCCGCGCAGGCAGCGCCGCCTGAAGAGAACCTCGCCGCGGCGATTCGCCTCGAGACGATCTCCCACGAAGATCCTGCTGAGTTTCGCCGCGAGCCGTTCCTCGCGTTCCACCGTTTCCTCGAAACCACGTATCCGCAGACCCACGTGAAGCTCACGCGCGAGATCGTTGCGGACTACAGCCTGCTCTATGCCTGGCGCGGCAGCGACGCGCAGATCGCTCCCGTCCTAATCACTGCGCACCTCGACGTGGTGCCGGTTACGCCGGAGGCGCTGCCGGATTGGGAGCATCCGCCGTTCGCGGGTGAGATCGCGGGTGGCTTCGTCTGGGGCCGCGGCGCGCTCGACGACAAGGGCAGCCTGATCGCGATCTTCGAGGCGGTCGAGCAGCTCGTCGCGGACGGCTTCGCGCCGAAGCGGACGATCTACCTCGCGTTCGGGCACGACGAGGAGGTCGGCGGCGATCGCGGCGCCGCAGCGATCACCGAGTTGTTGCGGTCGCGCGGCGTGCGGCTCTGGATGAGCCTCGACGAAGGCCTCGCGGTCGTGCGCGGCGCCGGAGGCATTACGGGTTCTGCGGCGCTGGTCGGAATCGCGGAGAAGGGCTTTCTCACGCTCGAGTTGACGGCTCGCGCGCCGGGTGGGCACTCCAGCACGCCGCCGAAGCAGACCGCGATCGGGCGCCTCGCGCGCGCGGTGCAGCGGCTCGAAGAGAACCCGCTGCCGGCGCGCATCGAGGGCGTCGCGGAGCAAACCTTCGACGCGCTTGCGGAGCAGCTGCCGTTCGAGCGCCGCATCGTGATCCAGAATCGCGCCGTGTTCGGCCCGCTACTGGAATGGGCGCTCGCGGGCGATCCGGCGACCAACGCGATGATTCGCACCACCACTGCGGTGACGATGGTGCGCGGCGGCGTGAAGGAAAACGTGCTGCCGCAAGCAGCGACTGCGACCGTGAACTTCCGTCTGCTGCCCGGCGACACCGTGGACGGCGTGATCGCGCAAGTGCGCGCCATTCTCGACGACGACAGCATCGAGATCGTGAAGCGCACGGCCGACGAAGCCTCGGTCGTCGCGCCGACCGACGGGCCACAGTTCGCGGCGATCCTGGCCGCGCTTCACGAAGTCGATCCGGGCCTGCCGGTGGCGCCGGGGCTGGTGTTAGGCGGCACCGACACCAAGTGGTACGGCCAGATCTCCGACGCCGGCTACCGCTTCGTGCCGTTCCACTTCGACCCGAGCGATCTCGCGCGCCCGCACGGAACCAACGAGCGCATCGCGGTCGAGAACATCGGCTGGGGCGTGCGCTTCTACGGCGCGCTGATCCGGCACGCGGCCGGGCCGGGGCTGTAAGCCAAGCGGACGAGGGCGCGCGCTCCCCTAATCGGTGCGCGTGTGCCAGAGCTCGGACGCGGTCGGGTCGGGCGGGGCGTCGCGCACGAGCTCAGGGGGAAGCAGGCGTTCGGCCTCGGCGAAGGCGGCGCTGGCTGCCAGCGTGCGGCCGGCAACATAGAGAGCGCTTGCGTACTGGAGTTCGGCCCCCCCGTGTTGAGCCGCCGTGAGGTCGGGCCGATCCACGAACGTGCCTCGAGCCTTGCTCGCGAAGCTCGCCCAAGGCAACCCCACGAAAGGGTTAACCAGACGGCCGCCCTGATGACTCTTCGCGGCGAGGAACTCGAGGCGGGGGTGCGCATCCAGCTCGGCGCGTTCCCAATCCTCGACCGTGGAGGCCTCGGAACCGACGTACAACGCGAAGCCGCCGAGTGGATGCACGAGCCAGCGGTCGCTCACGCCAGCGGCGCGTACTCGCTCGCTACCGCGCGCGAAAATGTTCGGGTCCGGGAACGCCAATTGGCCGCAGAGCGCGGCGATCGGGTGTTCGCCGAAGAAGTCGCCGCGGTACAGCCAGTAGCCATGGAAGGCCACAGCGAACGAACTCGCGATCGATCGAAACTCGGGCTCCGTGAGTTGATAGAGCGGCAGCCACTGGCAGAAGACGCCGTCGTACTCGAGGCGGGCCCTTGCATTCGCGAAGTGCTCCACGGAGAACAAGCCGCCGCTGCCGGATTGCCAGGGCACGAACAAGTCGCCGACGATCACGTCGAACTTCTCAGGGCTCGCGCGCAGGAAGCTACGCGCGTCGTCGATTACGACGCGTGTGCGCGGGTCGTCGTAGACGCCGTGGTTTTCTTCGCGGAAGAACTCGCGCGCCGTGCGAGCGACGCCGGGCACGATCTCGACCAGCGTGATCGCGTCGACCCCGTGCGCGCGCGCCGCGCTCGCCGAACTGCCGGTTGCGCTGCCGAGAAAGAGCACGCGCTTCGGGCTCGGGTGCAACAACAGCGGGAGATGTCCTTGGCGCTCTTGGCGCACGCGATCCCGCGCGCCGCCCAGGAAGTAGTGGTTGTCGAGCTGCAGCTTGAGGCCATCGGCGCCTTCGAAGACCGCGACCAGGCCGGCCGCGCTCTCTTCGAGCTGAAGCAGGCGCTCGCCCTCGGGAATGCGCAGCGCCGGCTGCGCGTGCGGGCGCGCGACTGCGAACAGCAGCGCGCCGAGGATTGCCGCGTACGCGGCGAAGCGCGGCGCCGCGGCCCCCGCGAGCGGGCGCAGAGCCCCCAACAAGTAGACGACGCCCACGCACGCGAAGGCGCCCCACAGCCCGAACGCGGGGAGCAGCACGAGCGGCGCGAGCAGCGCGCCCAGCAGCGCACCGCCTGCGTTCCACGCGAGCAGGCGCGCGCTCGCCGCGCCGAGGCTGCGCCCGTCGCGGCTCCCGAACTCGGAGCTGGCGGCGAGCAAGCTCGGGAACACGCACGCCGCGGGCAATAACACCGAGCCAGCGGTTGCGAAGGCGAGCGCCGCGAAGCTCCGCAAGTACGCGGGCCAAGGCGCGTCGACACTGAACACCGCGAGCCCGCCGGTTACCCCGACGAAGTACGCGGGGAACACGAACAGCGCGCTGCCCGTGAGCGCGAGCGCCACGCCGAGCGCGAGCTGCGGCCGTGCGCGGCGCGAGAGCGAGTAGAGGAACAGCGCGCCGAGGCCGACGCACGCGAGCGTTACGACGAGCACCGCGCCGAAGGCGTAGGCGGATTGGTTCGACACGCGGCCGAGCGCCAGCGCGAACAGACTCTGTGCGGAGAACGTGCCGAAGCCTGATAACGCGGCGAGCTGAAGTAGCCAGAGTGGCGGCTGCGGCAGCGGCCCCTCTGAGTCTTCGGCGAGCAGCACCGCGGGTGGAGGCGCAGCCGCGGCGCTCCGCGCCACGACCACCGCGATCGCGCCCGGCGCGAACAGCAGCGCCGCTCCAACCGCGAGACTGCCGCGCAGACCCAATCGCTCGACCAACGAGAAGGTCACGAGCGCCGCGCCGAACGCGCCGCCGAGAGCGTTCAGCGCGTACAGGGCAACGCCCGTGCTCGCGAGCGCGCGCGCGCCACCGAGACACGCCGCAAACAGCGCGGGCGCGAGCGCGCCGATCGCGAGCGCCGCGGGCAGCGTGGCGAGCAGCGCCGCGGCGCCGCGCGCGAGCGCGAGCAGGACGGGCTGCGCGAGCAGCGCGTCGTACCGCGTATCCAGCAGCGCGGTGGCGCCGCGTAACAAGTGCGGCGTCGCCAGCGCGCCGAGCGCGGCCGCGAGCGCCAGCAGCCCGAACGCGCGCAGCGGCGAGGCCGCGCGCAAGGCGACTCGCTCACCGAGCCGCGCGCCGCCCGCTTGCCCAATAATCAGCGCGACGAGCGTCGCCGAGATCGCCGCGCTCGCGCCGCCGAGTGCTGAGCGCAGCTCGCGCAGCCAGAGGGTCTGCACGATCAGCGCGCCAATGCCCACGAGCGCGAACAACAGCGCCGCGAGCGCGAGCGGAATGCGCGGGCCGCCCGCTCGCGCCAAGCTCACGCGCGCGCGCCTCGCAGTGCGAGCGCCGCTTCCACGCGCGCGACATCTTCCGGCACGTCCACCGGCACACTGCGCCAGCCCTCGATCAGCGCGCAGCGAATCTTCACGCCGTGCTCGAGTGCACGCAATTGCTCGAGCCGCTCGGCAAGCTCAGCCGGCGTCTGCGGGAGCTTCACGTACTCGAGCAGGAACGCGCGGCGGTAGGCGTAGAGCCCAACGTGCTGCCAGAGCGGCGAGTTCCCCGCCGCTTGCTGGAAGGGGATCGCGCTGCGCGAGAAGTAGCGCGCGTTGCCGGCGCGATCGAGCACGACCTTCACGCGATTCGGATCCAGCGCAGCATCGGCATCTGCGTGGTGCACCGCCGTCGCCATCGCGCACTCGGGCGCCGCAATTAGGGCATCGACTACGGCGTCGATCACGAAACCCTCAATCAGCGGCTCATCTCCTTGCACGTTCACGACGATCTCCGCATCGAGCCCGGCGGCGGCTTCGGCGATGCGATCCGTGCCGGTCGGGTGCGCAGGCGAGGTCATTACGGCGCGCGCGCCGAATTCGGCACAGGCTCGCGCGATGCGCGGGTCGTCGGTCGCGATGATCACATCCGTCAGTCGCTTCGCGCTGCGGGCGCCTTCGATGACACGTTGGAGCATCGGCTTCCCCGCGATCGAGACGAGCGGCTTGCCCGGGAAGCGGCTCGCGGCGAAGCGCGCGGGAATGATGCCGACGGCGTTCACGCGGCCATCCTAGCCCTGGGCTCGCTGAACTTCGCTCGCTTCGCCTCGCTGCGCTCGGCGCAAGAGCGCCGCTTGCTGGTAACGTGCGCGACCGTGACTCCGACGAGCCAACGTTTTGTCATCAGCATCGCGTCCAACAAGGGCGGCGTTGGCAAGACTACGGTCGCGACGAATCTCGCGATCACGCTGCGCGCGCTGCACGAAGACCTGCCGATCCTGTTGGTGACGCTCGACGACCAGTCGATCGTCGAGCGCATGTTCCGCATCGGCGCGCGCCCGGCCGACGTGCGCACGCTGAAGCACGCCTTCGCGAACCGCAGCTTCGACGGCTGCAGCGAGCTCGGCCAATACGGCGTGTTCTTCGTACCGCCGAGCGCCGAGCTCGAAGCGCTCAAGGTGCGCGCAGCCGAGCCGCTCACGCTGAAGCGCATGCTCGACGCTTCGAGCTTCAGCGGCCTCGTCATCCTCGACACCAAGAGCGATCTCGAAGCCCTGACACGCAGCGCGCTCGCGGCGGCGGATCTCGCGATTCTGCCCGTCGCCGATCAGGCCTCGTTCGAAGAAGCCGGCAAGGCGTTCGCGCTGCTCAGTGAGCACGGCGGCCGGCGCGAGCG
>JANNRF010000161.1:0-5972 GCA_031401135.1 Deltaproteobacteria bacterium
GCTCGGCACGCTCAACCCGGTGCGATTGCTGACGCAGCTCGCGCACGGGCACGGAGCCGTCGTGCTCGTGGACGGCGCGCAGGCGGCGCCGCGCATCCCTGTGAACGTGCGCGAACTCGGCTGCGACTTCTACGCGTTCTCAGGGCACAAGGCCTACGGCCCGAGCGGCGCAAGCGCGCTCTACGGCCGCGCGAGCCTGATGGAAGCGATGCCGCCGTACCAGACCGGCGGCGGCATGATCGCGAGCGTGACGTTCGAGAAGACCACCTTTGCGCCGATCCCTGAGCGCTTCGAAGCCGGCACGCCAGCAATTGCCGAAGCCGTCGGACTCGCCGCCGCGCTCGATTACTTAGACGCGCTCGGCCTCGCCGCAATCGAGCGCCACGAGGCGGAGCTGCTCGCGTACGGCACCGAGTTATTGGGCGCGATTCCCGAAGTGCGCTTGATCGGCACGGCGCGCGAGAAGCTCGGCGTGCTCTCGTTCGTCGTGCAGGGTGTTCACGCTCACGACCTCGGCACCATCCTCGATCAAGAAGGCATCGCGATCCGGGCGGGCCACCACTGCGCGCAGCCGCTGCACGCGCGCTTCGGCATCGTCGCGAGCGCGCGCGCCTCGCTCGGCCTCTACAACGACCGCGAAGATCTCGATCGCCTTGCCGCCGGCGTGCGCAAGGCGATCGCGATGTTCGCCTAACAGCTTCTCGAACAGGTCCACCCGATGTCCGAACTGCGCGAGCTCTATCAGACGACGATTCTCGACCACAACAAGCAGCCGCGAAACTTCCGCGTGCCGGAGAGCGCGACCTGCCACGCCGACGGCCACAACCCGCTCTGTGGTGACAAAGTCACCGTGCACGTCGCGGTCGAAGGCAACGCGCTGCGCGACATCGGCTTCCAAGGCTCGGGCTGCGCGATCTCGACCGCGTCGGCTTCCCTGATGACTCAGGCCGTTAAGGGCAAGAGCATCGCGGACACGCTGAAGCTGTTCGACGAGTTTCACGCGCTGCTGACGACAGGCGGCGAAGTGAGCGAGGCGCTCGGCAAGCTCGCGGTGTTCGCGGGCGTGCGCGAATACCCGATGCGCGTCAAGTGCGCGACGTTGGCCTGGCACACGCTGCGCACGGCGCTCGACGGCAAACACGAAACGGTGAAGACGGAGTAGCAAGCGCCGCACAGCGGCGCGCGCAGCGAGCCGAAGGCGAGCGAAGGCAGGCGCGAAGCGCCGGGAGGCGGAACATGGAGCGAGTTGAAGCGATCAAGCAGGGCGTGGTGGACATGCTGCGCACCGTCTACGACCCCGAGATTCCCGTGGACATCTACGAACTCGGGCTCGTCTACGACGTCCACGTCGAGGAGAGCGGCAACGTCGCGATCCGCATGACGCTGACTTCGCCGATGTGCCCCGTGGCCGAGAGCCTGCCGCCCGAAGTCGAAGAGAAGGTGCGCGGCGTGCCGGGTGTTACGGAAGTGAAGATCGATCTGGTGTGGGAGCCACCGTGGAGCCCGAGCTTGATGTCCGAAGCCGCGCGCCTCGAACTCGGCATGGAGTGAGCGAGCCCGCGAACCCCGATGCGGTGCGCGAAGTTGCGCGCACGCGCATCGAGGGCGCGAGCGCAGCGCGGGGCGAAGATCGCGTCGCGTGCGAGGAACCGCTCGAGATCCGCGTGAACGGCGCGCCGCTCGCCGTCGTGATGCGCACGCCCGGCGACGACCTCGATCTGGTCGCGGGCTTCCTAATCACCGAGCGCATCGTCGCGAACTTCGCTGAGATCGCCTCGCTGCATCACGCGAGCGCAGCGCGCGACGCCGAGGCCGCCGACAACGAGGTGCGCGCGACGCTCGCGAGCGGCGCCGCCTTCGACGCCGAGCGCCTGCGCCGCAACCTCTACGCGAGCTCCTCGTGCGGCGTGTGCGGCAAAGCCTCGCTCGAACAAGTGCTCGCGAGCGCGCCGCCACTCACAGACGCCGCGCGCTTCTCCGCCGCGTTCTTCTCCGCGCTGCCCGCGCAGCTGCGCGCCGCGCAGCGCGTCTTCGACGCCACCGGCGGCCTGCACGGCGCAGCGCTCTTCGACGCGCGCGGCGAGATGCTGTGCGTGCGCGAAGACGTCGGACGGCACAACGCGGTGGACAAAGTGATCGGCTGGGCAGCGCGCGCGGACAGGCTGCCGCTCTCTAATTGCGCGCTGCTCGTCTCCGGTCGCGTTTCCTTCGAGATCGTGCAGAAGGCGCTCGCCGCGCGCGTGCCCGTAATTGCTGCGGTGTCGGCGCCATCCTCACTCGCGGTGCAACTCGCCGAGAGCGCGGGCATCGCGCTGGTCGCGTTCCTGCGCGGCGACGCGATGAGCGTGTACGGCGCGCGGGAGCGGGTCGCCGCCGGGTAGTGTGCCTACTCGACGATCGCCTCGGCGGCCGACAGCCACGCCACCATCCCCGCGACCGGAATCGCGCAGAGCAGCGCTTCGACGATCTCTGCCTGGCTCGCGCCCGCGCGGCGGGCGCTGGCGGCGTGGAGCGCGACGAAGCGCGGCGCGTACTCGGCGGCGTTGATCGTGCAGAGCATCAGCTCGACGTGCTTGGCCGCAAGCCGATTCTCGCCGAGCGACCATTCTCGCATCAGCACGTAGCCCTCGAGCGCGCGCGGCGAGAGGTCGGCGAGCAGCGTGACGTAGGGCGGCACCGCGCCGAGCGCGCCGCGGAAGTAGGCGAGCGCGGCTTCGCGATCGACCTCGAGCATCGGGCGCTCCTGCGTGCCGGCTGCGCCGGCTGTGCCGGCTGCGCCGTATGCGCTGCGCAGCGCGGCGGCGAACGCCGCATACGCGCCCTCGCCGCGCGAGATCAGCACCGCGAGGGCTGCGCCTTCGGCGTCGCCGCGCGCGAGGCCTAATGCCTGCGCGCGGGCGAGCTCGGCGGCCAGCAGCTCACGCTGGCCCTTCACCGCGGCGGCGCTCGCCATGTAGAGGGCCTTTGCCCAGGCCGGGCAGGCGCCGTCGCGATCGGTCACTTCGCGAATGCGTGCATATCCCTCGGCGAACTTCGCGGAGACCGCCGCGATCTCGCCGGACTTCAGCGCCGGGGAGGCGGTCTCATCGAAGCGAGCGCTGGGCATTGGGTTCCTCTGTCGCCGATTGACACATCCTGCGCGGAGGGCGCATTGCCCTCACACCCGCGTGAGCCCGAGGCCGAGGCCGCCGTCGACATCGAGTACGGCGCCGGTGGTCCACTCGGCGCAAACGAGGTGCTCGAGCGCTTCCGCGATCTCTGCGCCGGTGCCGATGCGCTGGAGCGCGTGCATGTCAGCCATGCCGTCGAGGCGCGCACGGGCTTCGGCCTCGGTCATTAGGCCCGCGCGCACATTGAGCTCGGTCGGCACGGCGCCGGGCACGACGCAGTTCACGCGAATGCCGCGCGGGCCGAGCTCGGCGGCGAGCACGCGCGTGAGTGCTTCGAGCGCGCCCTTGCTCGCCGCGTACGCGGACGCGCCCGGGAACGCGCGCCGTGTGTGCACGGAACCGAAGAACACGATCGCGCCGCGCGCGGCGGCGAGCTGCGGGGCGCCCGCGCCGACGAGCGCCATATGGCCGACGACGTTCGTGTTGAACAACTCGAGAATTGCTCTTTCGTCGAGCGTCTCGATCTGCCCGCGCAGCATGTTGCCCGCCGCGCAGATGAGCGCGCCGAGCTTGCCGCCGCCCCGGGCGCTCGCCCTGTCGAGCATTCGCGCGCGGTCTGCGGCGAGCGTCACATCCCCAACAACTACGCCGCACGCGGCGCCGATTTCGCGCGCGACTGCGTCGAGCTTCTCCGCGCGCCGCCCCGCGATCGTGACGAGCGCGCCGCGCGCAGCGAAGTGCCGCGCCGCGTCGGCGCCGAGGCCGGAGCCTCCGCCCGTGATCAGCACGCTCATTCCGCGCACGTCGCGCATCAGCGCGCCCTCACTGCGTCTTCTCCATGCTCGCGGGCCGTGGCAGCTGCGCGATGATGCTGTGCGTGACGCCGCCGTCGACGAGCAGGTTCTGCCCAGTCACGTAGGCCGCGTCGTCGCTCGCGAGGAACAGCACAACGCGCGCGACGTCGGCGGCGCTGCCCAAGCGACCGAGCGGCACCTTGGATTCCCGCGCGCGGCGCACCTCGGGGTCGGCAAGGATCGGCGCGCCCATGCCGGCGTCGATCAAGCCCGGCGCGACCGCGTTCACGCGAATCCCGAAGCGGCCCCACTCGATCGCCATTTGTTGGGTGAGCAGCGCGAGCGCGGCTTTCGTCGCGCCATAAGCGCCCGCGTTCGAGCCGGGCACGACGCCGTTCATCGAGGTGACGTTCACGATCGCGCCGCCCTGCCCGCGCACGATCATGCGCTTCGCCGCGGCGCGTGCCGCGACGAAGCTGCCGGTGAGGTTCACGTCCACCACGGCGCGAAAATCCGAGAGTGCGATCTCCGCGAGCGCACCGAAGCGCACGATGCCCGCGTTGTTCACCCACACGTCGGGCGTGCCGAACGCGTCGAGGGCGGCCTCGATCTCTGCTTCCTGGGTGACGTTCGCGATCAGTGGCTCGGCGCTCGGGATCGCGGCTGCCGCGGCGCGCGCCGTCGCAGCCTGCACGTCGAGCACACCCACGCGGTAGCCGGCCGCCGCGGCGCACTCCGCGATCGCGCGCCCGATGCCGGCGCCTGCACCCGTAACAATCATCGATTTCACGCAGCGCCCTCCAGCACGAGCGGGTAGCGCGCCCAGTTCTTGCGCGCCGTGTTCGCATCCTGAATGGCCGGCTGCGCGGGGTCGCGCCGCGCGCCGCGAGCGAGCAGCGCTTGCGCGAACAGCGCGAGGCTGCCGTGGAGACGCTCGCCCTCGCCGCGCGTCACCGTGCCCGCCGCGAGATCGCGCCCCATGCAGGCATGAAGCCCGGGCCCGAACGTCACGCCGAACGGAAGCACGCCCGGCGGCAGTGCGCGCTCGGGCACGAACTGAGCGGCGTCATTCCCGAACACGCGCGAGTCGCGGTTCGCCGCGTCGAGATCGAGGACCAGCAACACATCGGGCGTGAGCTTCACGCCTGAAACCTCGCACGCCTCCAGCGCACGCCGCCACGCGACCGGACTCGCAGGATGCAGCCGCAGCGCCTCGTGCGTGCAGCGCTGGAGGAACCCCAGATCGATGCGCGCGCGGGCGAGATCTGCGGGCGCGCGCTCACCGTGCTCGAACAGCTCGTGCAGCGCGTGAGCGAGCGCGTTCGAGGTGGAGTGCGCGCCGGCCTGCAGGAAGAACGCGACCTCGCGGCGCAACACCTCCGGCGGCAGCGCGAGGCGATCCTCGTTCCGCAACAACACCGTGAGCACATCGCGCGGCAGCTCGTGCTCAGCGACTTCGCCCGCCGCGTGCTTCTCCAGCAGCGCGCGCCGGCGCGCAATCGCGGCGCGCAGGAACTTCGCGTCGAGCTCGTCCAGCGCCGCGCGCACTTCGGCGCGCACCACCTCCTTGTCTCGCGTCGAGTGCACGAGCGTCGCGCCCTCGCCGAACTTCGTGACGAGGCGCAGCAGTTCCGCGTGCTGCGCGGGCGCGACGTCGATGCCCGTGATGCGCGCCGTGAGATGAAACGACGCGCGCCGCCCGAACGCGACCGCGTCGACGCGCCCCTCGCGCACGCACGCGGCCAGGGCGTCCGCGATCGCGTGCGGCACCACCTCGCGTTCGTACTCGCGAAACACGTCCGCCTTCAGCACGCGCGACTCGAGCCGCCGCCGCGCGAGATGCCCCTCACCGTGCAGCGCGAGCAGCGTGTCCGCCGTAACAACCGCGCCCTCGTCGTAGAGCGCCTGCCGCAGCGCGGGGTGGCGCAAGGCGGCTTCGACGTCTTCGAAGCGGGAGAGGAGGACTTGGGTCATTCGGAGTCTTCGACGCGAAGCGGTGAATCGGGCGGGAGGAACTGCGCGAGTAGGCGTTGGAATTCTGGGTCTTCGATCGTCGCGAGTGGAATCT
>JANNRF010000162.1:0-5521 GCA_031401135.1 Deltaproteobacteria bacterium
CGCGTTCGAGTGATCTGCTGATTTGCTCGGGACAACTCGGCGTGGGCCCCGACGGCCGCGCCATCGCCGACCCGGCGGCGCAGTTCGCGGCAGCCTTCGAGGGCGTGCGCGCGGTGCTCGCAGAAGCGGGTCTCGATTTCAGCGACGTGCTCGAGATCACGACCTTCCACGTCGGCCTGCGCGAGCACCTCGCCACCTTCATGAAGGCGAAAGACGCGGTGATGTCGGCGCCGTACTCCGCGTGGACGGCGATTGGTATTACGGACCTCGCCTTCCCCGGCTGCCTCGTCGAGATTCGCGCGACCGCGCAGCTGCGGAAGCCTGCGGCGCGAGCGGCGGCTGCGAAACCGAAGGCCAAGGCCAAGCGCGCAGCGAAGCCCGCCAAGAAGAAGGCGGCGCGACGGCGCTGAGCGCCGGCCCGCGTCCCGCCGCGATGAGCGAGCGTGCTCACGATCCGCGCATCGGCCGCACGTTCGCGGCGAACCGCTTCACGCAGGCGCTGGCGGCTTGTTATGCCCTCGTGTTCGTGTGGAGCGCGATCGCGCCCAAGTACCCGCGCGACTGGTGGCTCGAAATGCTGCTGGCGTTCGTGTTCATCGTGGTGCTCGTCGCCACGCATCGGCGCTTCGTGTTCTCGAACTTCTCCTACGCCCTGATCACGCTCTTCCTCGCGCTCCACACCTACGGCGCCCACTACACGTACGCCGAGTCCGTGTTCGGCGACTGGCTGAAAGCCGCGCTCGAGCTTCCCCGTAATCACTACGACCGCATCGTGCACTTCAGCTTCGGCGCGCTGTTCGCGTACCCGCTGCACGAACTCTCGCGCCGCGTGCTGCACCTGCACGGCGGCTGGGCGTGGGCCGCGCCCTGGCTGACGGTGCTCGCGCTCGCGGGCGGCTATGAGATCGTCGAAGGCTGGACCGCACGGCTCGTCTCGCCCGAACTCGGCACCGCCTACCTCGGCACGCAAGGCGACGAGTGGGACGCGCAGAAGGACATGAGCCTCGCGAACACGGGCTCGCTGATCGCGCTCGCGCTCACGGCCGCGTATCAGCGCGCGACCGGTCGCGAACCGTGGCGGATTGCGAGCTGATCCTCCGTCATTAGGGCTGAAGCAGGAGCGCGCCTGCGAGGCTTCAGCTCGGCTTCGGCGGATCCCAGCTCTCGCCCGGCGGCGGCGCAACGACCGGCGGCGCGCCGTCGCCGAGCATCGCGTCGAAGCGCGCCTTCATCATGTAGTTCCAGTGCGGGTGCGTGAAGACGTAGAAGCGGTTCGCTTGGATCGCTTCGACCACGATCTCGCCGACTCTGCGCGGGGGCAGGCCCGCTTTCAGCAACCCCGCGATCACTTCGCGCGCGGCGCCGAACTCGCTCGACGGAGTCGCCGCCGGCGTCGGCCGCGGCGTCTCCGGCCGATTGCGCTCCGATTCGAGGATGCGCGTGTTCACCCAGCCTGGGCATAACACCGAGACCCCGACGTGCGGCGCGCGCAGTTGGCACTCGCGGTAGAGCGCTTCCGAAATCGCGACACACGCGTGCTTCGAGACGCCGTAGATCCCGCCGCTCACCATCGTGCCGGCGAGCGAGGCGGTGTTCACCACGTGCGCCTCGGGCTGCAGCGCGAGGATCGGCATGAACGCGCGCATGCCGTGGATCACGCCCCAGGTGTTCACGCCTAACACCCACTCCCAGTCCGCGATGGGCAGTTCCCAGAGCGCGCCGAGGTTCGCGGCGCCCGCAACGCCCGCGTTGTTGCACACGACATGGACCGCGCCGTACTGCGCAAGCGAGCGCTCCGCGAGCTGCGCGACCGAGTCCGGGCTCGTGACATCGCAGCGCACGCCGATCGCCTCCGCGCCGCTCGCTCTCAGCGCCGCGACTGCGGGTTCGAGCGCCGCGTCCTCGATGTCCGCGAGCACGAGCTTCATGCCCTGCGCCGCGAACGCCTCCGCCATGCCGCGCCCGATCCCGCTGGCGCCGCCCGTAACGACCGCGACGCGGCCTCTGAGTTGCTTCATCTGCGAATCCTCCTGTGGAGCATCGAATGAAATCGCCGAGCCCTGTTAGCCCGCTCCCGAACCCCGCGCTGCGAGCTTTGACAAGTTCGCAGCGTGGCCCGCTCGGTCGATGCGGTAGCGCCCGTAACAAGCGATCGCGATCGAGTAGAGCACCACGGCGCCGATCGCGTAGCCGGCGCCGAGGCGTTCGATCATCTCGGCGCGCTGCGCGGGGTCTCCCTCGCCCGGGCGCCCGATCGAGGCGATCAGCAGCGCGGAGAGCATGATGCCTAGGCCCGATACGGATTTGTCGATGAAGCTGCGCGCCGCGAAGAACACGCCTTCGGAGCGGCGGCCGGTGTTGAGCTCACTCTCCTCGACCACGTCCGCGACCATCGCCGAGACGAGCGCCGCGGAGCAGATCGCAACGAGGACTTCGAGCGTGTAGAGCGCCATCAGCGTGTAGAAGAGCGCCTGCGTGCCGTTATCAGGGAACCAGCCCAGGAAGCGCAGTGCGATCGGCAGCGGCGCGATCGTGATCATCGCGATCGAGGCGCCGATCGCCGCGCGCTTCTTGCCGAAGCGGCGCGAGAGCAGGGGCGCGAGGAAGAGCGCGGCCGCGGCGGAGCCGTAATAAGGCAGGTTCATGAAGCCGATCTGCTGGGACGTGAGGCCCCAGAAGTAGGTGCCGAGGTAGATGCTGAGCGCGGCCGAGAGCCCCGCGGCCATCGAGTAGAAGACGGCGCCGAAGAGCAGCGCGAGCAGCGAGGGGCTCGCGAGCGATTCGAGTACTTCACGAACGGCGCCGCGGATGCCGCCGCTGGCGTGGGCAGGCGGCTGCCGCAAGCGCGGGATCTCGCGGTGCGTGCCGAGAGACGAGGCGAGGATCGCGCCGCACATGATCAGCGAGCCGATCATGCCGTAGGTGCGGTAGCCGGGCGCCGCGAGCTGCCCGCCGCCCGCGGGCAACAGCACGTTGTAGGCGAGCACAGCGACCGTGAGGCCGCCCCACCAGCCGAAGAAATACCGCAGCGAGAGCAGGCCGGTGCGCGCGTCGTAATCGTCGGTGAGTTCGGCGACGAGCGCGGTCGAGGGCGTCTCGTAGAGCGTGATCATCGCGCGCACGCCGATCGAAACGATTAGGAGCCACGCGAACAGACTCCAATCGTGAAGGCCCGCGGGCGGGTTCCAGAGCAGGAAGTACGAAGCCGCGACAGGAATCGCCGCGCCGTACATCAGCGGATGGCGGCGTCCCCAGCGAGTTCGGAGGTGATCCGAGAAGTAACCGACGGTCGGATCCCAGACAGAGTCGATCACGAACGCGATCATGATCGCGAGCCCGGTCATCAAGACCGGCAGCCCGAGCACCTGGTCGTAATAAAACAGCAGCAGGTACCGGAAGCCGTTGTCCTTCACGCCGAAGGCGATCGCGCCGAAGCCGTAGAAGAAGCGCGTGCCGAAGGAGACGGCGCGCGCGGGCGGTGTGGCGGCGCTCATTGCGGGATCTTCATCACAGCGCGGCAGTATGGTGTGGCGCGAAGGAGAAAGCCCGATGCGACGCGTGAGAGTTGTTGGCGTCACTCTTGTTGTCATGACTGCGGCGGTTGCCCTCGCCTATTTCGCGGGCGCGCTCGAACCCAGTGAACGACGGCCGGGCCTCCTGCTGCGCGGCGAAACCGTCAGTGAGGCCGTAAGCGATTGGCGCTTCTCCGACGCGGACGAACTGGTGGAACTCGAGAGCCGCGCGCCCTGGCTGCTCCCGCACTCGGTAACGGTCGTGTGCGCGACGCCGAACGGGCGCCATCTCTACGTGCCCTCCGTGTACTCCGCGGGCGACGGCGGCTTCCCCGTCGCGCGGCTCTGGAACCGCAACGTCGTGCGCGAGCCGAACGTGCGCATCCGCATCGCCGGGAAAATCTATCAGCGCCGTGCGGTGCTTGTTATGGACGAAGGCGAGCGCGCGGAAGCATTCGCGGCGTTTGCGGCGAAGTACGACGCCTGGGCGGAGTGGCATGCGGCGCCGCCTGAAGAGCGGCCGACCGTCGCGTTCGTGCGGCTCGATCCGCGCAGCTGAGCGTTCTGCGCGCTTCGCGCCCTAAGCCCCGAGCACTCTGCGCAGGAACGGATTCAGGAACACGCCTTTCGGGTCGAGCTGTGCGCGCACGCGCAGGAACGCGTCCCACTTCGGGTAGAGCTTCGCCAGCTGCGCGGCGTTCATTTGATGGAGCTTGCCCCAGTGCGGGCGGCCCGAGTGATTACGGAAGACGGCCTCGACGTCGTCGAAGTACGGGCGATACGGCCGTTCGGCGGGCTGGTGCGCTGAGATTGTTACGGTGGCGCGGCCGTACTCCGGAGAGAGAAACGCCTCGTCGGGCTTGACGGTGCGGTACTCGAGCGGCCAGAGCACGTCTTTGTGCTTCGTGAGCATCAGCTTGCGCAGCTCGCGCACGCAGTCGGGCCCGCGTTCCGCGGGCAGCGCGAACTCGATCTCGTTGAACGCCACGTCGCGGGGCGTCGCGAAGATCGCGTCGCTCGGGCCGACGCGTTCACCGCGCGTCTGGTCCGGGTCGTCCCAGCGCTCGTAATCGCGCGGCTCGCTGGTGGGGTTGAGCGTCTTCAACGAGCACACGTCCTTGGGCGGCGAGGTCGGCGTGCGCACGAACGCTGACGGATCGGGGAACCAGAAGAACTCGAAGTGCCGGTTCGAGGCGATGTGCGATTCGAGCTGCGCCATGCAGGCTTCGAAGCCGGTGGTCCAGATGCGCTCGCGCAGGCGGAAGGCCGGCTCGAGCGCGAGCCGCACGTGCGTGATCACGCCCAGCGCGCCGAGCGAGACCTGCGCGGCCCGGAAGATCTCCGGGGACTTATCAGGGCTGCACTCGAGCAATTCGCCGTTCGCGAACACGAGCCGCAGGCCCGAGACGTACGACGAGAGGCCGCCGATGCCGCGGCCAGTGCCGTGCGTGCCGGTCGCGATCGAGCCCGCCAGCGCCTGGCGGTCGATGTCGGGCATGGTCGAGAGCGCGAGCCCGGCTTTCCGCAATGGCTCGCCGATCTGGTAGAGCTTGCTGCCGCCGAGGATCCACGCTTCGCGCTTCGAAGCATTGATCGACTCGATGCCGCGCAGCCGGCTCGTCACGAGCTGGAGCCCGTTCGTCTCGCACAGCGGCACGAAGCTGTGGCCGCTGCCGATCGCGCGCACGCTGCGCCCGGCCGCTGCCGCGCGCTTCACCGCGGCGCGAACTTCGGCGAGCGTGGCGGGCGCCGTCTTCTCCGCGGGCGTAAAGCGCACCGAGCCCGACCAGTTCGACCACTCGGGCGGCTTCGCTCCCGCTGCGAACGCGCGCGCGACCAGGCCGCCGTTCGCCGCGGCGAACACCGCTGCGCTCGCCGCGTTCCGCAATAACTCCCGACGCCCAATCACTGCGATTTGCCTCGCGCCGTGATCGGCCACAGCTCGCGCACCATGCCGTCGCGCACGACGTGGTACGCGTCGTACAGGTTCACGGTCGGATCGCAGTGCG
>JANNRF010000163.1:0-1563 GCA_031401135.1 Deltaproteobacteria bacterium
TCCGCCGCGGCTCCGCCCTTAACAAGCACGATCGGCTTGCGCTTCGAAGTGGCGCGCATCACCTCGGCGAAGCGGCGGCCATCGCCGACGCTCTCGAGATAGGCGAGCACCACCGCGGTGTCGGGGTCGACGCCGTAATACTCGATGTAGTCGGCGAGCGAGGTCTGCGCGGAGTTGCCCGCGGAGATCGCTTTCGAGATGCCGACGCCCGTTTCGACTGAGTAGTTGAGGAAGCTCGACACCAGGTTGCCACTCTGGCTCGCGACGCTGATTCGCCCGCGCGGCGGATACGGCGCGACGATCTGCGCGCACATCGAGCGCTCGGTCGAGATCACGCCCTGGCCATTAGGGCCCGCGACGACCATGCCGAGATCGTTCGCGAGCGCGACCAGCTCGCGCTCCGCCTGCTTGCCCTCTTCGCCCGCTTCGCCGTAGCCCGCGCTGGCGATGAACGCGGCGCGCACGCCGCGCGCGCGGCAGGCCCGGAGCAAGTCGGCGTTGGTATGCGCCGGCGTGCACACGAACACGAGGTCGGCGGCGCCTTCGGGAACTTGCGAGACGTCGGTGAGCGTCGGGTGCCCGAGCACGTCCACGCCTTCGCGGTTCACCGGGAACAGCTCGCCGTCGTATCCGAAGCGCAACAAGTTGTGATACGCGACGAAGCCGAACTTGCCGGGGTGGGAGGAGACGCCTGCGACCACGACGCCGCGCGGGTTGAAGAGGCGCGCGAATTTCTCGCGGATTCGTTGTTCTTCGCTCGCCTGCGGCTCGCTGCGCGCCGGGCTACGCCCGGCTTGCGGCGCAGCTTGGGAGCCAGCTGTCAGCTCCACCAGCGCATCCACGGCAACCGGCTTCCCGTTCGCGATCAGCACGGGATTCAGATCCACGCTCGCGACATCGCCGCGTTCGACACCGAGCTTGCCGAGCCCGACGAGCACATCCGCGAGCGCTTCGAGATCGACGGCCGGCTCGCCGCGCCACGGCTTCGTATAAAGCGCGGCGCTGCGCAGCTTCCCAATAAGCCCTGTCGCCTCCGCGCGCGTGAGCGGCGCGGCTGCGAACACCACGTCCGAAAGCGCCTCCGCCGCCACGCCGCCGAGCCCCAATAACACGCACGGCCCGAACTGCGGATCGCGCACCATCCCCGCGATCAACTCGCGCTTGCCGCGCACCATCTCCGCAACAAGCAGCTGCACGTCGCCGTCCGCAGGCCGCACCTTCGCGAGCAGCTCGCTCGCCGCCGCGCGCACCGCTTCCGCATTCGCGAGACCTAAGCGCACCAAGTCGCGCTCGGTCTTGTGCGCGATCGCATCGCCGCACAACTTCACGACCACCGGGAAGCCGATGCGCGCCGCCGCCGCCGCCGCGCCCGCCGCATCGCGCGCCAACTCCTCGCGCGAAACCGGCACGCCGTAACGCGCGACCAACTCCTTCGACGCGTGCTCCGAAAGCGTTTGCGAAGCCACGAAATCTCCCGGCCGCGCGCGAGGTCGGTGCTGCGTACGCGCGAAAGGCGCTAACTCTACGCGAGCCCCCCTGCGATTTCATTGAACGAACGCGCGC
>JANNRF010000164.1:0-1681 GCA_031401135.1 Deltaproteobacteria bacterium
CGGCCGCTCGCGAGGCTTCGTCGTCTACGACGAAAACGATTCGCTCGGGCTCGTGCGCGAAGCCATGCGCCGCCGCGGCCTCGACCCGAAGGGCCCAGACGTCAAGAGCCTGCGCTGGCGCATCGACCAGTGGAAGAACGCCGGAGATCTGCCCGCTGCTGCGGCCGAGAAGGCGAACGACATCGAGGCGCGCGCCGCCGCCGAGATCTACGCGACGTATCAACGCCTGCTCACCGAAGCCAACGCGCTCGACTTCGGCGACTTGTTGTTGCTCACGGTCGATCTGTTTGATCGCTTCCCCCAGGTGCTGCGCCACTACCAGGAACGCTGGCAATACCTGCTGATCGACGAGTACCAGGACACCAACCGCGTGCAGTACCGGCTCGTGAAGCAGCTCTCGGCGCTGCACGGGAACATCTGCGTCGTGGGCGACCCCCAACAGTGCTTGCCGGCGCGCGCGCGCGTCGCGACGCCGCGCGGGGCGAGGAGGATCGGGTCTCTCCGCGACGGGGATCTCGTCACGTCGGGAACGGGCTGGGGTGGCACGCGATCCGCCGCGGTCGAGAAGGTCCTCAGGCGACCCTACGACGGGCCGTTGACCCGCGTCCGAACGAAGTCCGGCCGCTTGCTGGAGGCGACGCCGAACCATCTCTGTTTCGGCCGGATCGAGCCGATCCGGGGAATGAACTACGTCTATCTGATGTGGAAGCGCGGCCTCGGCTTTCGCATTGGCGTCACTTCGGGAGTTCGCGCGTCGAGCGAGGGCGGAATCGTAAACGGACTGTTTGTTAGGACGAACCAAGAACTCGCCGACGCGATCTGGGTCGTTTGGGCAGGGCGCGATTCCGCGGCGGCGCGCTTCTTCGAACAGCTCTACTCGATCCGCTACGGGATCCCGACGCTGGTATTCCACGTTCGCGGCCGGCGGATGGCGCTCGATCAGAGCTGGATCAACCGTCTCTATGCGGAGCTGGACACGGAGGTGGCCGCCGAGAGGTTGATGGCGGACTTCCAGCTCGACGCGCGTTACCCGCACCATCGGCCCTTCGCCGTCGTGCGTGGGGGCCTCGAGCGCAGGATCGTGTGGTTCACGATGTTCGGAGACGGACGGCGGAGCGAGCATCGTATTCAGTTCAACACCTCCGGAGACGCCTTACGGAAGAAGGCCGAGCGACGCTTTCCGGTCCGCGCCGGCAACCGGGGAACTTGGCGAATCGAGACTTCGCGCAAGGACTATGAAGATGCGCGCGCGCTCGCGGAGGACATTGCGGGGCTCGATGACATTCAGTTCGTCACGCGTGCGCGCCTCACGGAAAACGCGGCGTTCTCCCTGATGCCGATCTCGCACCTGCGAGAGGGAATGCTCGTGCCTGCGCGCGACGGCGAGGAGATCGTCGACGACGAGGTCGCGAGCACCGAGACTTGTCACTACAAGGGCGACGTCTTCGACCTGTCGATCCCGGAGTTGCGCAATTTCTCAGCCAACGACGTCATCGTCCACAACTCGATTTACGGATGGCGCGGCGCCGACGTCAATAACATCCTCGACTTCGAGCGCGACTATCCGGGCGCGAAGACGGTGAAGCTGGCGCGCAACTACCGCTCGACGCAGGAGATCCTGAGCGGGGCGGGCGCGGTAGTCGAGAAGAACCGCGGCTCGCCGATGCAGCTGATCGCCGAG
>JANNRF010000165.1:0-6139 GCA_031401135.1 Deltaproteobacteria bacterium
ACCGGCGCCTGGTCGCGCAGCTCGCGGTACTTCGGAAACGGATCGTCGCGCCACTCGGCAGAGAACGGCTCGTACTGGACCGGCATGGGCAGACTCCGCAGGCGCTGCAGCGAAGCTACCGGCGATCCGCGAGCACCGCCGCGTATTCCTGCGCTGTTCGCGCGGCGATGCTCGGCCACGCATAGGCGGCGACGATGCGCTCGCGCGCACGCGAGCCCAGTTCGCTTCTGCGCGCGGGCGAGGCGAGCAGCGCTGCGATCGCCTGCGCGAGCGCGGGTGCGTCGTCTACCGGCGTCAGCACGCCGCCGCCGCCGGTCTCGACTACTTCGGGCAGCGCGCCTGCGCGCGTCGCGACCACCGGCGTGCCGCACGCCATCGCCTCCGCCGCGGGCAGGCCGAAGCCCTCGTAGCGCGAGGGCACGGCGACCAGCGTTGCGCGTCGATACAGCTGCACGAGATCAGCGGACTCGACGCGCCCCGTAACATCAAGGCGATCTGCGACGCCGAGCTTGCGCGCCCAGGCGATCGCCTCGGAGCGCGCGTCGTCGACGAGCGTCACGCGCACATCGTCCGGCAGGAGCGCGAGCGCTTCGAGCAGCTTGCGCACGCCCTTGTTGGGGTCCGAGGCCCGCGCGACGCACAGGATCTCGCGCTCGGCGCGCGGCAGGCTCGCGTCGGGCGAGAACAACTCGGTGTCGAGCCCGTTCGCGACCATCGCGAGGTTCTCAGGGCGCACGCCGTAATCAGCCTGGATGCGCTTCGCCGAGACGACGCTGCTCGTGAACACGCGATCGAGCCTGCGCGCGACGAAGCCTTGCATCTCGACCGGGTAGAACTCCCAGCTGCCGACCTTTTCGCGGAACGAGCGGGCGCGTTGGAACGACATCTGGCGGTCGACGCTGAGCGGGTGGTGGACGGTCGTAACAACCGGCAGCCCGAGCGCGCGCATGCCGAGCAGGCCGTAGCCGAGACACTGCACGTCGTGGACGAGGTCGTAGCGCCGGCCCGCGCGCAGGCGCGCCGCGATCTCGCGGAAAGCGCGCACGCTGAACGCGAATGGTTCGGGCAAGAAGCCGATCGCCGAGGCGCCGAACTCCCAGAAGTTGAGCGGCTCGAACACGCGCAGCGGGTTCGGCTTCGGCAACAGGTTCGGCCAGTCTCGAAAGAACCACTTGCCCCAGAAGCGTTCGTTCGGGAGCAGCGTCACGTCGCGCGCGAACGGCATTGGGTCTGGGTAAGGCGGGCCCACTAACACATCGACTCGATGACCGAGCCGCGCGAGCTCGCGCGCGAGAAACCAGAGGTACACACCCTGGCCACCGGACTGCATGTTGCCGCGGTAGCAGACGAAGCAGATTCGCAGCGATGGCGTGGCGAGCGAGCTTCTCGCGCCGGCGTGCTCGAGCTTGCTCGCGCCGAGCGGGCGAGCAAACAAGTCGAGCTGCTTCACGCGGGTTTCTCCGCGTAGAGGATCACGCTCTTCGGGCAGATGTAGTTGAGCACGTGCTTCTCGAGCCGAGCGGCGAAACGCGACGCGGTCGCGCGAATCAAGCCGAGGCGATAGGCGCGCACGAGCCGGCTGTCGTCGGCGCGCGGCAGGCCCGCGATCGAACGCAGCGCCCAGTACGGCGTGTGCAGCCCATGCGCGAAGCTGCAGCTCTCGGTGCGCAGGCCCGCGGCGCCTAATGCCTTGGCGAGATCGCGCGGTGTGAAGATGCGGATGTGGCCGCCGGGGCTCTCGAAGTAGTCGTCGCCGAGGCGCAGGTAGAGCAGCTCGCTGATCGTCGTGGGAATCGTCACAGCGATGCGCCCGCCGGGCTTGGTCACACGCGCGAGTTCGCGCGCGGCGGCCGGGTAATCGTGCACGTGCTCCATCACTTCGGCGCAGATCACGCGGTCGAAAGTGGCGTCGCGGAAGGGCAGCCGGAACGCGTCGCCTTGCAGCATCGCGCCGAAGGATTTCTTCAATCCGGCGGCATAGCGAAGCGGCCCACTGGCTTTTTTGAGCGAGCCGAGATCGAGATCGAGCCCCACCACGCGCGCGCCGCGTTCGAGCGCGCCGAAACAGTGGCGTCCTTCCCCGCAGCCCGCGTCGAGCAGCAGGTGGCCCGCGCCGACGTTAAGCCGCGCTAGATCGACGGTGAGCAGCACGTTCGCTTTGACCCCGCTCGCCTTCGGCTTGCCTTGTGCGGCTGCGCCGCGCGCGCACTTCCTCGAATACGTCCACAAGCTGCGCGGCCGTCGTCTCCCAACGGAACACGCGCAGCACGCGCTCGCGCGCCGCGCGCCCCATGCGCTCGGCTCGCTCGGGTTCCGCGAGCACTCCGGCGATCGCAGCCGCGAGCGCTTGCGGATTGCGGGGCGGCACGAGCAGGCCCGCGCTCCCGTCGGTCCCAACAACTTCGGGCAGCGCGCCGGCGGCGTTCGCGATCACGGGCAGCCCGCAGGCCATCGCCTCGCTAGCCGGGAAGCCGAAGCCTTCGAAGAACGACGGAACCACCGCGATGCGCCCGGTCGAGTATTCGCGCACGAGGTCCGGCACTTCCAGGAAGCGCGGCTGGAAGATCACGCGTTTCTCGAGCGAAAACTTCCTAATCAGCCGCGGCACGAGCCCGTCAGCCGGGATGCGGCCGTCGACGATCTTCAGCGTCACGCGCTCGGGCAAGAGCGAGAGCGCTTCGAGCAGCGTGCCGATGCCTTTCTTGCGGTCCTCGGTGCGGCCCACGAACAGCAGGTCCGCTTCCTTCGCGACCGCGTGGGGATGGAAGAGTTCGGCATCGGTGCCGTTGTAAACCACGGCGATGTCTTTCTCCGGAATCCCGAAGTACTTCTCGATCTCGCTGCGCGAGGCCTCGCTCACGGTCACGATCTTGTCGAGCCGCTTCGCGACTTGTTGCTGCATGAAGAGCGGGAAGTAGAGCGTGCGGCGGATTTTCTTGACGAGCCGCGGATCGACCGCGAAATCCGCTTCGCGATCGAGGTGCAGCGGGTGGTGGATCACCGAGACCACCGGCACGCCGAGCTTGCGAATGCCGAGCAGGCCCCAGGACAGGCTCTGATTATCGAACACGACGTCGAAGCGGTGCCGCTCGTGCAGCTCGCGCCAGCGCCGTAACAAGCGGAAGCCGAAGGTCTGCATCTCCGGGAACACGCCGATGCGCGAGACGCCGAGCTCCCACAGATTCAGCGGCGTGAGGAGGCGGCGCGGGTCCTTCGTCTTCGCCCAGTCTGCGAGCGGCAGGCCGAACACGTTCTCGTTAGGGATCTCGTGGAGCGGGATGCCCGGCGCCAGCGAAGGAAACGGCGGGCCCGCGATCACGTGCACGTCGTGGCCGGCTTTCTGCCATTCGCGCGCGAGGTAGGCGGCGTAAATGCCTTGGCCGCCGCAATACATGTTGCCGCGATAGGTGAGTAAAGCGATGCGCACGGCTGGGGCCTTAGCTCTGCTTCTGCCCGCTCGGTTGCACCGCGTCCGGCGGCGGCTCGGGCTCGACGCGGATCGTTGCGATCGTGAAGCCCACCCAGAACGTCAGGCCGAGCACGACGGCGAGTAGCAGGGCGACCGGGATCGCGACGGCCCAGTAAGCGCCGGCCAGCATGCCGCCGAGGAAGAGCAGACCGAGACCCGCGGCGAGCGCGCAGATCAACCACCCCTGAACCCGCCCAGCGTCGTGCATTGGCTTCTCCGTGCTCCGCTAACTCCGCGAGGTGCTTATCGAACGCGGTCCAGGTCCGGCGGGCCGCGCAGTATCGAGATGTCACCAAACAGTGTCAACGCGCGCGCGCGGCGGTTTTGTCATTCTGCGCGGCATGCGAGTAATTGGGCTGATGTCTGGGACTTCGGCGGATGGCATCGATGCGGCGCTGGTCGAGTGGCCGGATGACGGGGCCGCGAGGCCGTTTCGGCTACTCGCGCACGTCGAGACGCCCTACGAGCCGGAGTTTCAGGCGCGCATTCATCGGCTCGCTGCCGGCCGCGTTCCGGGCGCCGAGGCACTGCGCGAGTTTGCCGTGCTCGATGTCGCGATCGGGGAGCGCTTCGCCGCGGCGGCGCGCGGCGCAGCCGATGCCGCGGGCGTGTCGCTCAGCACGGTCGACGCGATCGGCTCGCACGGGCAGACCGTCGCGCATCACCCCGAACTGCGGGCGACGCTGCAGATCGGCGATCCCTCGCTGATCGCCGAGCGCACAGGCTGCAGCGTGGTTGCAGATTTCCGGCCGCGTGATGTCGCAGCCGGTGGCGAGGGCGCGCCGCTCGCGCCGTTCTTCCACTGGGCCGCGCTCGGCGACGCAACCGAAGCGCGCCTCGTGCTCAATCTCGGCGGCATCGCGAACGTGACTTGGCTGCCGCGCGGCGGGCGCGGCGAAGACGTGATCGCGTTCGACGTCGGTCCCGCGAACTCGCTCTGCGACGGCGTCGTCGCGACGCTCACGGGCGGCACGGAGCGCTTCGATCGCGATGGCGCCCGCGCGCGCCGCGGCAGCGTGAATGCCGCGCTGCTCGCGGAACTGCTCGCGGACCCGTTCCTCGCGCGCCGGCCCCCGAAATCGACCGGGCGCGAGCGTTACGGAATCGCCGAAGCCGAGGCGCTCGCGCAGCGCTTTGCCGGCGCGCCGGACGACCTCGTCGCGACGCTGGTCGAGTTCAGCGCCGCGGCCGTGGCCCGCGCCGCGCGGGACTTTCTGAGCGGCGCGCCGGAGCGGCTACTCGTCGGCGGCGGCGGCGCCAAGAATCCAGCCGTGATGGCCGCACTCGCGCGCAACCTGCCGGGCGTGCGCGTCGAGCCGACCGAAGTGGCTGGCGTGCCCGCCGCGGCGGCTGAGGCGATGGCGTTCTCGCTGCTCGCGCGCAATGCGCTGCTCGGGTTGCCTAATCACTTGCCGCAGTGCACGGGTTCCGCGGCCGCGCGCGTGCTGGGCGAGATCGCGCTGGGCAATGCGCGCAAACTTCCCCGCGCGCTCAGAGCTTTAACGTGAGCCCGTCGTCCGCGATCGCGAAGCTCTCGGCGCCGCCGCGCTCGCGCATCTCGCTGCCGAGGTGCGTCAGCACGAACTGACCGCAGTCGAACTGTGCGCGCTTCTCGCTGAGTTCTTCGAGGCTCAGGTGGTACGCGTAATCGCGCTCAGGAAAAGTTCTGGGCTGAATACGAAACCTCTGAAAATGATCCTCCGGTTTCTATAGAGAATCTTTTAGAAGCGGTCAGGTGGGCGCGTGATGAAGACTAAGATTGCATTTTGGGATACCAGCGCCATCGTGCCTTTGTGCATCTTTCAGGCGACAAGCATTCGTGCGCGGCAAATCCAACGAGCTTACCAAAAGCCTGTGGTGTGTTGGGAAACTTTTGTAGAAGCCTTTAGCGCTTTCAATCGCGCTTTGCGTAATGGTGCATTGACCAAAGCCAAATATGATTTGGCTGAACAGCAAATCACCGCTCTGCAAAAATCCTGGTTTGAAGTTCCGCCTGACACCAAAGTAAAAAACCAAGCGGTCGAGTTACTCGAACAATATCCACTCAGAGCGGGGGATGCGCTGCAACTGGCTGCCGCTTTGATTTGGTGCAAAAGGAAACCGCACAATCGCGTGTTTGTCTGTTTTGATTTGCTACTTGCCGACGTTGCCGCGCAAGTCGGATTTACTGTCATCAGACTGAAATGAATCGCCCTCTACCTTCACATCTTTTTCCTTCGTGTGGTATATTGCTCGTCTTTTGAAAACACAAGATGGATGTCGGTTGCTGGTTTTACCAAATCTACACGGACATCTGACATCTACGATCTGACATCTTTTTTAGGAGATTATCTTGAGCATACTTGTTGATAAAAATACTCGCGTGGTGGTGCAAGGCATCACCGGCAAAGAAGGAACTTTTCATACCAAACAGATGGTCGCTTACGGCACCAACATTGTTGCAGGCGTAACCCCTGGCAAGGGCGGAACAACCCACGAAGGCATACTCATTTTCAACACTGTTGAAGATGCAGTGAAAGCAACAGGCGCAAATGCCAGCGTTATTTATGTGCCGCCGCCGTTTGCTGCCGACGCCATTATGGAAGCCGCAGACGCCGGACTGCCGCTTGCGGTCTGCATCACCGAAGGCATTCCCGCTATAGATATGGTCAAAGCCTTCGATTATTTGAA
>JANNRF010000166.1:0-1924 GCA_031401135.1 Deltaproteobacteria bacterium
GGAGCCGCCAGCATGCGCCTTTGGTCGTACGCGATTCTGATGACGCTCGCCGCGGTCGCGGCTGGTTGGCTCAGTTGGGTGCTGCGGGCTGACGGTCTACGTCTGGAGGCCGCGTACGCGGAATGTTCCCAGGAGTTCGAACCGGCTCAGGAGCGAGCGCAGTCGTCAGCCCTACGCGCGCAGGCATGCGAGGCAGAGTTGCTCGACTTCGCTGCGCGCGCCCAGGCCAACGGCCAGCAGCTCACGAAGGTGCAGGGCAACCTCTCCGCCACGACGGAAGAGCTCACTGCGCTGCGCGCCCAGCGGGCCCTGGCCGAAAAGCAGCTGGCCGCAACCGCGAAGATCCAGGCGCAATTCGCCACGATGATCGACACGGGCCAGCTGAAAGTTTTCGCCCGCCGCGGAAGCGTGGTGGTCGAGCTGCCCGCCGAGGTGTTATTCCGATCTGGGTCCGCCGAGCTGTCCGAGAAGGGCGGGCTCTCGGTGCTCGAGGTGGGCTTCATCCTGAAGCAGTTCTCAGGTCGCCGCTTCCTGGTAGTCGGCCACACCGACAACGTCCCGCTGAGGAACGCCTCGTTCCATGACAACTGGGAGCTGTCGACCGCGCGCGCCCTGACCGTGACGCACGTCCTGGTGAAGGCAGGCATGAAGTCGCAAGCACTGATTGCAGCGGGCGCGGGCGAGCATGATCCCATCAGCGGCAATGCGCGCTCCGCGGACCGCCAACGCAACCGCCGGATCGAGATTCAGCTCCTGCCGGCGATTGCGGAGCTTCCGCCTCTCCCGGCGACTCTGAAGACGGCACAGGCGGACGCTTCGACGCGAGTCGGGCGTTAGAACGGCCGCGGCAGTCGCGTCACGAGCGGGGCCTCGGCGCCGCCTTCGGTGCGGATTTCGATGCAATCGCGCGCGGCGTCGGCGGTGAGTTTGAACGTGAGCGCCACTTCCACGAACGCTCCTCCGCCCGTGCGCTCCGAGACGCGCCCCGCTGCGCGGAATAACAGCTCCTCGAGCAGCGCCTTGCCCCATTGATCGAGGCTCACCTCGCGCACGGGCTCGCTCTGCATGTCGTCGTTCTCCTGCTTCACGCGCCGAGCCTCGGGTCGAGCGCGTCGAGATCCGCGATCGCGGCGGTGATGCGCGCAATCATCTCGCGCGACATCTCCTCCGGCTGCATGTCCGGCATGGTCGGGGGATGGCAGAGCGTCGGCGTCCACATCAGCAGCGCGGCGAAGGCTTGCTGGCGATAGCGCACGAACGCGGCGTCGAAATCGAGCGCGAGGCCGCACTGCTCGCGCATGCGGGCGAGGTAGCGCCTCAATAAGTCTTGCTCCCAGGCGCGGCGGTCCGGGATCGCGAGCGTGGTCATCAGGGCGTAGGCGACGTCGCGCGACCAGTGGCCTTTGCAGACGAGCGCCCAGTCGCAGAGGCCCATTACGGCGGCGCCGGTTTCGTACCAGTTGCCGAGGTGCACGTCGGAGTGCAGGAGCGTGCGCGGTTCGCGTTCGTGCAGCGCGAGCGAGCGCAGCGCCGCGGGCCAGATCTCGTCTTTGCGCGCGAGCACCGCGGCAGGGATCTCGTCCGCGGCGGCGATCATCGCGAGATCGTGGCCTTCGCGAATGCCGTTGTTCGCGCCGGTGCGGAAGAACGCTTCGTAGCTCGTCACCCAGCGCAGGTCCGTCTCGAAGCGCGGGCTCGCGTAGTAGCGGCCGTGCAGCGCGGCGAGCGTGTCGACGATCTGCTCGGCCTGCGCGCGGGATATGGCGGTGCGGTTGTTACAGAAGCGCGCCTGCTTCGTTGCGACGAGATCCTCGAACAGGTGGATCGAGCGCCCCGAGGCGCGCTCGTAGGCGCTGTGAATCATCGCCGGCGCCTCGATCGCGAGCTCGCCTCGCAGCTCGCGGAAGAAGCGGCCCTCGCCCGC
>JANNRF010000167.1:0-6145 GCA_031401135.1 Deltaproteobacteria bacterium
GCAACCTCGACGCTTCGGCGTTGCGCGGCTTTACCCCGCATACGGGACCGGGGGCGAAGCCGCGGAGGAGCCACCGGGCGAGGGCTCGGTTGCGGCGCGGGAATAACAACGGGGTGAGACTCGCGTCGCTGTTCTTGCTCGGTGGCTCTGTTTCACGCCTTATCCGAACTCCGTTCGGCTTCGCCTCACTGCGCGCGTGCTGCTCCGGCTTCGCCGGCGCTTGCACGCTTGCTGGAACGGTACGCACCTGGGTCGTCCACGCTCGGAGGTTCCAGGATCGAGAAGAAGAAGGCCGCGCGGCATTCGCCACGCGGCCTTCTCGGAACTCGGCTGCGTCAGGGCTACGGAATCTTGTTCTGGAGCAGGAAGCCGATCACGAGGCCGTAGATTGCGATCGACTCGATCAGCACCATGCCGAGGATGTAGCTCGTGAACATCGTCGCCTGCGCGCCCGGGTTGCGGGCGATGCCGGCGGTGGTGTTGCCAGCGGTGAGGCCCTGGCCGATGCCGCAGCCGAGGCCCGCGAGGCCAATTGCGAGGCCCGCGCCGAGCGCGTAACCCCACGTGCTGTCGCCGCCGCCGCCCGCTGCTTCCTGGGCCAACGCGGCCATCGGGAGTAGCAGCACGGCGAGGGTCCAAAGCAGGACCTTTCCGAACTTCTGCATGTTGATTTCTTCTCCTTGTTAATGGCCAGAAACCGCGAGTGGCCGCGCCTAATGGGCTTCCTCGAGCGCCAAGCCGATGTAAATCATCGAGAGCAGAGCGAACACGTACGCCTGGAGAAACGCGACCATCACGCCCAGGCCCATGAAAATCGCCGGCACTCCGATCGCGACGAGGCTGATCCAGACCGTCACGACCAGGTGGTCGGCGAACATGTTTGCGAGCAGCCGCACCGCGAGCGTGAACAGCCGCGAGAAGTGCGAGAGCAACTCGATCGGCGCATAGATCGGGAACAGCGCGCGCACGTGGATGTGCTTGCCGCCGATGTGCAGGTCGAACAGGCTCGGCCCGAGGAAATGGTTCACGTACGAGAAGCCGTGCTCGCGGATACCGACGTATTGGTGCGCGATGAACGAGATCGCCGCCCAGGCCCAGGTGACGTTGGCATTGCGCGTGGCGCCTTCGACGCCGGGAATCAGGCCGACCAGGTTGGCGACCAGCACGAAGAAGAAGATCGAGCCGATGATCGGGAAGTAGCGCCGCCAGTGCGGGCCCATGTTTTGTTCGGCGAGGCCCGCGAGCATTTCGACCAGCAGCTCGGCGACGTTGCGCGTGCTGAGGCCCACGTCCGGGATCAGGCCACCGTCTGCCTGCGCCAGACGGCTGCGCACCAGCAGGCCCATTAGGCCGAGCAGCAACGTGACGAACAGCGCGGCGACTACCACGATCGCGCTATCCGCGTTCACGAGCCCCGGCAGCGCGGCGTGCAGAGCCTTTGCGATCCCCTCGAAGAAGCTCACGACTGGCCCTCTCCGCTCTTGATCTCACGCTCGCGCGCGAGCCACGGGTTCCACTCGTCCCAACTCGGATCGTCCGGCGCGAGCGCCGGGAGTTCGCTCGCCGGAACGAACCGGGGGCGACTCTGCCAGGCCGCGATCACGACTGCGGGCACGAGCGTCGTAATACCGCACAGCAGGCCCGCTGCATCGACGCCCAGCCGGATCGCCACGAACAGGAGCAAGCCAAACAAAGGTAGGCGCAGCGCGAAACCGCTCGCCGCGCGCGCCTCGAGCGCAAAGGCGTGCTGCGAGAGTGCAAACAGGCCGCGGAAGTTCAGCGTTTGCAGCGCGGCGCCGAGCAGCAGGCCGAGCGCGAACCTCGGCGAGGCGAAGACGAACCCGGCCAGCGCCGCCGCGGCGGTGAAGGCGGCGTGCCAGGCGAGCACGCGGGTTTCTCGGATCGGCTCGTTCACTTTGCTGGGTCCGTTTCGCCTGGCGCGTCTTGGGGCTTCAGTCGGTGGTCTGGGTTCAGTCGCCTGGCTTGGCGTTCGTGTCGTCACCCGGCGGCGGCGCATCCTCGACCAAGCTGCGCATCGAGATCAACCGCTTCACGAAGGCTGCGAACCCGAATGCGGCCCCTAGCGCGAGGCCGATCGGACTCGAGTCCAGCCGCCCGTCGGCGAAGGCCCCGATGCCGATTCCGAGTGGGATCGCGAGAACCGCTTCGAAGGCCCGCTGGTAGGCCTTCCCTGCTTTTCCATCGAACCCGCTCTTCACGACTCGCCTCCGCCGGTGTCGCAACCCCGCGACCCCGAACCGAAAGCGGCGCGCAAACTAGCCGATCGAGCCGAGCGACTCCACGGTTTTCCGCGGCGAGATCGCGAGCCTCGGGGCGTTTGACGCGAACCGGTCACGTGCTTGCCGCAGCTGCGCGGAAGGCGACGGCGGCGGCGGCGAGCGTGGCTCGGATTTCGCGCGGGCCATGCGCGAGCGAGACGAAGCCTGCTTCGAAGGCGGAGGGCGCGAGGTAGACGCCGCGCGCGAGCATGGCGTGGAAGAAGACCTTGAAGCGCGGCAGATCAGACTTCTTTGCGTCTTCGAAGTTCGCGACCGGGCCGCGGTGGAAGAAGAAGCCGAACATGCCACCGACCGCAGCGGTGGTGAGCGGGATGCCGGCGTCTTCCGCGCGGGCCGCAAGACCTTCCGCGAGCGAGCGCGCAGTTGCCGCGAGCTTCTCGTAGGCGCCGCGCTTCGCGAGCCGGCGCAGCGTCTCGAGGCCGGCCGCGACTGCGAGGGGGTTCCCGGAGAGCGTGCCGGCTTGGTAGACGGGGCCGCTCGGGGCCATCTGCGACATCAGCGCGCGCCGGCCGCCGTAGGCCGCGGCCGGGAGCCCGCCGCCGACGACCTTGCCGAGGCAGGTGAGGTCGGGCGTGATGCCGTACATCAGTTGAGCGCCGCCCCAAGCGACGCGGAAGCCGGTCATCACTTCGTCGAAGATGAGCAGCGTGCCGTGGCGGTCGCAGAGGGCGCGCAGTCCGGCCAAGAAGCCTGGCGCGGGCGGCACGCAGCCCAAGTTGCCGGCGACTGGCTCGACCAGGACGCACGCGAGCTCGCGGCCGTGCGCGGCGAAGCACGCCTCGACTGCGGCGAGATCGTTGAACGGCGCCTGGAGTGTTAGGCGCGCGAACTCCTCGGGGACGCCCGGCGAGCCCGGGATGCCGAGCGTGGCGACGCCGCTGCCTGCGCCCACGAGCAGCGCGTCGGCGTGGCCGTGATAACAGCCGTCGAACTTGAGGATGAGCTTGCGGCCAGTCGCTGCGCGCGCGAGCCGGATCGCGCTCATCGTGGCCTCGGTGCCCGAGGAGACGAAGCGCAGCTGCTCGATCGAAGGCAGCGCGGCGCAGATCAACTCCGCGATCTCGATCTCGGGCTCGGTGGGTGCGCCGAAGGTCGTGCCGTGGCGCGCGGCGCGGGCGACGGCGCGCAGCACGCCTTTGTCGCAGTGGCCGAGGATCAGCGGGCCCCAGGAGCCGACGTAATCGATGTAGTTATTGCCATCGGCGTCGCGCACGCAGGCGCCTTTCCCGGAAACAAGGAACGGCGGCGTGCCGCCGACACCGCGGTAGGCGCGCACAGGGGAGTTCACGCCGCCGGGGATCACGCGCAGAGCGCGCTCCATCAGCGCTTCGGAGCGCGCGAGCGAGAACGGGCGTGGCTTCTGGCTGCGTGGCTTCGCAGCCCCACGATTCTTTGCGGCTCGCTTTCGCACGCCGCTAGCCATTAGGCTTCGACCGCGCCTGGGTCGAATTCCGCGAGCTTCGCCATCGCCACGAGCTTCTCGCCGGCGGCGAGATCCATCACGGTCACGCCTTGGGTCGCGCGGCCCATCGTCGAGATGCTCTTCACCTTGCAGCGCAGCACTTGGCCCGCGTCCGTAATCAGCATCACCTGATCGTCGTCGACGACCTGCGCGATGCCAATCACCACGCCGTTCCGGTCCGAGGTGCGGATCGTGATGATGCCCATGCCGCCGCGGTTCTGGACGCGGTAGTCCTCGAGCGGCGTGCGCTTGCCGTAGCCGTTCTCGGTGACTGTTAGGACCGTCGCGCCCGGCGAGAGAATCTCCATGCCGACGAGCTCGTCGCCGTCGTGGAGGTCCATGCCGCGCACGCCGGTGGCGTTGCGGCCCATGCCGCGCACTTGGTCTTCGGGGAAGCGAATCGCCTTGCCGTTCTTGCTGGCGAGGATGATCTCGCTCGTCCCGTTCGTGAGCTTCGCGGCGATCAGCTCGTCGTCGTCGTTCAGGTTGATCGCGATGATGCCGGCGCGGCGCGGGTTCGAGTACGCCGCGACCTCGGTCTTCTTGATCGTGCCCTTGCGCGTAACAAGCACGATGAAGCTGCTGGCCGACGCCGCGAAATCGCGAATGCCCATCACGGCTTGCACGCGCTCGCCCTCTTGCAGCGAGAGCAGGTTCACGAGCGCCTTGCCGCGCGCGGCGCGGCCGAGCTGCGGCAGCTCCCAGACTTTTTTCCAGTGCACACGCCCGCGGTTCGTGAAGAACAGCACGGTCGAGTGGGTCGACGCGACGAACAGATGCTCGACGAAGTCTTCCTCCTTCGTCTGCATGCCGATCAGGCCTTTGCCGCCACGCCTTTGGGCGCGGTACTCGGTGACCGGGTTGCGCTTCACGTAGCCCGCGTGGGACACGGTCACGACCATGTCCTCTTCGATGATTAGGTCCTCGGTCGAGAGGCCTTCGACCGCGCCGGTGATCTGCGTACGCCGCTCGTCCGCGTACTTGAGCTTGATCTCGGCGAGCTCCTCGAGGATCACCGCGAGAATCTTCTCGTCGCTCGCGAGCAGGCCGCGCAGCTCGGCGATCGTGGCGCGTACCTCGGCGAGTTCTTCGAGAATCTGCGTGCGCTCGAGCGCCGTTAGCGCGCGCAGGCGCAGATCGAGCACAGCTTGCGCCTGGCGCTCGGAGAGTGCGAAGCGCGCCATCAGCTGGCTGCGCGCATCGTTCGCGTCGGCGGCGGCGCGAATCGTCGCGATCACCTCGTCGAGGTGATCGAGCGCGATCGCGAAGCCCTCGAGGATGTGTGCGCGCGCTTCGGCCTGCGCGAGGTCGTAGGCGGCGCGGCGGGCGACCACTTCGCGGCGGAAATCGAGGAAGAGCTGGATCGAGTCTTTGAGCGCCAGCTGGCGCGGCCGGCCCCCCACCAGCGCGAGCATGTTCACGCCGAAGGTCGTCTGCAGCGGCGTCATCTTGTAGAGCTGATTCAGGATCACCTCCTCGGGCGCCTCCTTCTTCAGCTCGATCACGACGCGGATGCCGTGCCGGTCGCTCTCGTCGCGCAGATCGCTGACGCCCTCGACCTTGCCCTCGTTCACCAACTCGGCGATGCGCTCGACCAGCGTCGCCTTGTTCACCATGTACGGGATCTCCGTAACAATGATGGACTTTCCGCCGCGTTTCGTTTCCTCGAACTCGGCGCGCGCGCGCAGCGTGATCGAGCCGCGCCCGGTGGCGTAGGCCTGGCGAATGCCCTCGCTGCCACAGATGAACGCGCCGGTCGGGAAATCGGGGCCAGGAATCTTCTCGAGCAGTTCGTCGAGCGTGCAGTCGGGGTTGTTCGCGATCAGCGTGGTCGCGTCCACGAGCTCGCCGAGGTTGTGCGGCGGGATGTTGGTCGCCATGCCGACCGCGATGCCCTGAGAACCGTTCGCGAGCAGGTTCGGGAAACGCGCCGGCAGGACGGTCGGCTCCATGCGGTTGCCATCGAAGTTCGGCTGGAAGTCGACCGTCTCGCGGTCGATGTCGCGTAACAACTCGGTCGCGATCGCGCGCAGGCGCGCTTCGGTGTAGCGGTAAGCGGCCGGCGGATCGCCGTCGATCGAACCGAAGTTGCCTTGGCCGTCGACGAGCATGTATCGGAGCGACCAGGGCTGAGCCATGCGCGCCATGGCTTCGTAAATGGGTGCGTCGCCGTGCGGGTGATAGTGCTTGATGACCTCGCCGACGACGCCGGCGCTCTTCGAGTTTGTCGCAGGCCTCGGGCCGACCGGGCGTCCCCTTCCCGGCGCCTCCTTCCATTGTTCCGGAGCGATGTGCGATAGGCTCGGGCCATGGTCACGAAGGGCCAGCTCCTCGAGCGTCCGGTCATCATCCCCGCCCGGGACGGCCAGTGCCTGGACGGGAT
>JANNRF010000168.1:0-12907 GCA_031401135.1 Deltaproteobacteria bacterium
CCTTGCCCCCGAGCTGCGGGGCGCGCTCGACCAGCGCCGTGCGGTAGCCGAAGTTGGCAAGCAAGTAGGCGACCACGAGGCCTGCGACGTTTCCGCCGATCACGATCGCGTCGAACGCTTCGGCGCCGCGCTCGCTGCTCGAGTTCGCCTTCCCGATCATCGCGCCGGTCTCCCTTCGCTTGCGTCCGCGTTCATGCGCGCTCCGGCCAACCCAGCTCGCTGCGCTTCGCGAGCACACTCACGGCGAGCCGATCGTCGTCGCGCTCCGGATCTCCGCCGGGATGCGTGAACCGCTCGCACGCCACGCGCTGGTAGGCGGGATTCCAGAGGAACATATGCGCGTAGTCCATCTTGTACGAGTAGAGGCCGCGCGCGTGCGCGTAAGCGCGCCGATGAGGCGTGTCTGGGAGAAAGTCGAGCACGGCAACGTGCCCGCTGCGAGTGAGCACCCGATCCACCTCCGCCGCAACCGCGAACAGGTCTTCGCGATCTACGAGATACATGCAGAAGCCGAGGATCACGAGCTCGAAGCTCTCAGCCCGAAACGGCAGGCGCTCCGCCGTGGCGCGCGCGAACGCCAGGCGCGGATTGCTGCGCGAGCCATTCGCGAGCGCTGCGGCGGACGGATCGATGCCCGTGCAGCGCAATGCCGGATCTCCGTCGCAGAGCGCGGCGAGGCGGGAGCCATCGCCAGCGCCGATTTCGAGCACGCGCGCCGGCCGCAGCGCGAGCTTCTCCAGCGCGCGCAGCACCAGGTCGTGCTCGGCGCGCGCTGGTACCTCGCGTCCGCGGTTGCGCGCGTGATACGCATCGCCCTCGGACGCAACGAAGCGCGCGCGTTGATTCACAGGAGCGCCCTTGCCGCAGCGTGCACGCTCTCGACGACGCGTGCCGCGTCGGCGTCGCTCATGCGCGGAAACAGCGGCAGCGAGAGCGCGCGCGCCGAGAAATCCTCCGCGATCGGGAATGCGCCCGGCGCGAAGCCGCGCGCTCGAAACACTGGCTGGAGGTGCACTGGCGGATAGTGGAGTTGCACGCCGAGGCCGACGGCGCGCAGCGCCTCGAAGAACGCGCGCCGGCGCTTCGCCTCGCGCACGCGCACGACGTAGAGATGCCAACTCGGTTCCACGCCTGGCTCGGCGTGCGGCAGCTCGAGCCCGGGCGCGCTCGCGAGCTCGCGCCCGTAACAAGCGGCGAGCTCTCGGCGGCGCGCCAGGAAGCGCTCGAGCTTTGCGAGCTGCGCGAGGCCGAGCGCGCAGAGCACGTCGGGCAGCCGGTAGTTGAGGCCGAGCTCCTGCACCTCGTAGTGCCACGGGCCGGGCGCCTCTGCCGCCGCAAACTGCTCGGGTTCGCGCACGATGCCGTGATTGCGGAAGCGCCGCGCGCGCTGCGCCCAATCGCGCCGGTAGGTGAGCAACGCGCCGCCTTCCGCGGTCGTCACCAACTTCACTGGGTGAAAACTCGTGATCGCCACGTCCGCGAGCGTGGTCGCGAGCCGGCCTGCGCGGCGCGCGCCGAGCGAGTGCGCCGCGTCGGCGACGAGCGGCAGCGCGCGCGGAGCGCACAACGCGCGCAGACCCGCGTAGTCTGCAGGGTGCCCAGCAAAATCCACCGCTGCAATTGCTCGCGTGTGCGGGCCAAGTGCCGCAGCGGCGGCCTTCGGGTCGAGATTCCCGGTCGCAACATCCACATCCGCGAAGCGCACGTCGGCGCCGAGCAGGAGCGCCGTGCTGGCCGTCGCGACGAAGGTGAGCGGCGATGTGAGTAGTTCCGAGCCGGGACCGAGCCCGATTGCCTGATAAGCGCAGTGCAGCGCCGCGGTGCCGGAGCTGACGGCGACGGCCTGGGACACGCCGCAACGCGCTGCGAGCGCGCGCTCGAATTCCTCGACCAGCGGCCCTGTCGTCAGAAACTCGCCGCGCAGCGCAGCCGCCACCGCCTCGACATCTTCCTCGTCGAGCCACTGGCGCCCGTAGGGCAGCGGCGCGTCACTCACCGAGCAACGCACGCAGCCGCGCCTCGTCGAGCCAATCGTCGTTCTGATCGCTCGTGTACGAGAAACCGGCCGCAACCGGCGCGCCGCGCTCCTCTTGCACAGCGTTGGCGATCACGTCGGACAGAATTACGTAATAACTCCCGCGATCGAACGCGCGATGAGCGTCGCTCGGGTTGATCATCTCCTCGTGGAGCTTTTCGCCGGGCCGAATCCCGATCACCTCGATCTCCGCTTCCGGCGCGATCGCCTTCGCCAGATCGATCACGCGCATGCTCGGGATCTTCGGCACGTAGATCTCGCCGCCGCGGAGATCCTGCAGCGCGTGCAGCACGAGATCGACGCCTTGGTCGAGCGTGATCCAGAAGCGCGTCATGCCTGCGTGCGTGATCGGCACGCGCCCGCTCTTGGCCCGCGCGCGAAAAACTGGGATCACGCTGCCGCGGCTGCCGATCACATTGCCGTAACGCACGACCGCGAAGCGCGTCGTCCGCTTGCCGGCGTAAACGTTTCCGGCCACGAACAGCTTGTCGCTCACGAGTTTCGTCGCGCCGTACAAGTTCACTGGGCTCGAGGCCTTGTCGCTCGACAGCGCCACGACTCGGTGTACGCCGCAATCGATCGCTGCGTCGATCAGGTTCTGCGCCCCGAACACGTTCGTCTTCACGAACTCGAACGGGTTGTACTCGGCGGCCGGAATCTGCTTCAACGCCGCGGCGTGCACGACGACGTCCACGCCGTCGAATGCGCGATAGATCCGCTCGCGATCGCGCACGTCGCCAAGGAAGAAACGCAGGCGAGCCTCGTCCGGATAGTCACTGCGAAGTTCGTGCTGCTTCAGCTCGTCGCGGCTGAACACGATCAGCTTCGCGAGCTTCGTCTCGCGCAGAGCTCGCGCGATGAAGCGACGGCCAAAGGATCCGGTGGCGCCCGTGACGAGCACGGTGAGGCCATCGAGTGACGCGTGGGGTCCGAATTGGGACATAAGGTCCTTCTAGCGACCGACGTGAAAGCTCAGTCCGGTAGAAAACTCACTCGCGCGAGCACGCGTCCCCTGCGTCGAGCCCATGCTACGCGACGATCGGACTGCGACAACCCTCAATCGCGCGGTTCCGACGGCGCCGAGGCTCGAACTGAGACGAGCGTCACGGATTCACGAGAAAGTCATGAACTCACGACCGCGTCAGCGGAGGATTCGCGTCCAGCCGGTTTCGTGCGGCGCCATGAACACCGCCGTCAGCTCCATGCGCGCGTGCAACCACTCTCCACTGACCCGCACATACTCATCGTCCTCGAAGCCCACCATCCAGTGCGGCTTGCCGTCGGGCGTCGTGCACGGCGAGAGAATGTCCCAGCGCGCCGTCGCGCGATCCGAGCCGTGGACCTCAATCTGCGACTTCAGGAAGAAGTGCCATGAGAACTGGAGCGTCGGCGCGCGCATGCGCGCTGCGATCTCGGCGCGGCCGCGCGAAACGCCCAGCGCCGCGCCGCCGTCCCACACGCCGTCTTCGGTGAATAACGCTGCGATCGCCTCGGCGCGCGCGGCCACGATCTCGCTGCTCGCGACGCTGCCGCGCACATAACGCTCGTCTACGAGCTGCGCGTAACGCGCCTTCAGGTTCTGGATCGCGAGCGCGGCCTCGCTGCGCTCGACGCGCGCGCGCAACGCGGCGAGCTCCGCGGCGAGTTCATCGAGCGTCGGCATCGCGCGATCTCCCGAGTCGCACGGTACCGTGCGCCGCCATGAGCTGGCAGAACGAAACCGACGAGATCGCGAAGCGGCGTCGCGCAGCGGGCGAACTCGGCGGCAGCGAGGCCGTCGCGAAACAGCGTGCACGCGGACGCGGCACGGTGCGCGAGCGCATCGTCGCGCTCGCCGACGCGGGCAGCTTCTCCGAGTACGGCGAGATCGCGGGCGACGTCGATGCCCGCGGCGCGTTCTCGCCGACCAACATCGTTGCGGGCGTCGGCGCGATCGGCGGGCGCGCGGCCGTAATTGCTGGCGACGATTTCACGATCCGCGGCGGCGCCTACTCGCCTGCGAGCCTCAAGAAGATCCAGTACGCGGAAGGGCTCGCGATTCGCCGCCGCATGCCGCTGGTGCGCCTGCTCGAAGGCGGCGGCGCGAGCGTCTCGGGCGCTTACGGCGCGCGCGGGCGCTCGGGCTACGACCTCACTGCCGCGAGCCCGATGAACCTGCTCGCGATGCAGGCGCTCGCCGAGGTGCCGGTGGTGTGCGCGGCGCTGGGTCCGTGCGCCGGCTTCCCGGCCGGCCGGCTCACCGCATCGCACTTCTCCCTAATGACACGCAACACCGCGGTGGTGCTGACGGGTGGACCGGCGCTGGTGGAACGCGCGCTCGGCAAGAAGTTCACGAAGGCAGAGCTCGGCGGCCCTGCGGTTCACCTCCGAAGTGGCGTCGTGAACAACGAGGCCGTGGACGAAGCCGACGCCTGGCGACAGATCCGCGCTTTCTTGTCCTACTTGCCCGCGTCGGTCTGGGAACCGGCGCCGCGGGCCGCCTGCGACGATCCCGCGGATCGCGGAGAGGATGCGCTGCTCTCGTTCATTCCCCGCGAGCGCCGCAAGACGTACAAGATTCGCCGCTTGCTCGAACTCGTCGTCGATCGCGGCTCGCTGTTCGAGATCGCGCCGCTCTATGGCCGCACCCAACTGACGGCGCTCGCGCGCGTCGCAGGCCAACCGGTGGGCGTGATCGCGAACGACGCCAACATTTATGGCGGCGGCATGTCGGCCGACGGCGCCCAGAAACTGCGCCGCTTCGTCGAGACTTGCGACGCGTTCCATCTCCCGATCCTGAGTTTCGTCGACGAGCCGGGCTTCCTGATCGGCCCCGACGCCGAGCGCGCGGGCACGATCCGTTACGGGATGGAAGCGCTGTTCGCGGTGCAGCAGACGAAAGTTCCGTGGCTGGCCGTCGTGCTGCGCAAATCGTTCGGCGTGGCGCAGGGCATCCATTATGGGCCGAACTGCACGGTGCTGGCGTGGCCGTCGCTCGCGAGCGGCGCGCTGCCGGTGGAGAGCGGGGTGCACCTCGCGTTCGGCAAGGAGATTGCGGCGGCGAGCGATCCGGATGCGCGGAGGCAGGAGTTAGAGGACGAGATGGCGGCGGCGCAGTCGGTGTTTCCGCGCGCGGAGGAATTCGGTGTGCATGAGCTGATCGATCCGCGCGAGACGCGGGGGCGGATTTGTGCGTGGGTGGAGGAGATTCAGGGGGAGCTGCGGGGGATTGTTGGGGTGCGGTCTTACACGATGCGGCCGTGAGAGGTTCTCGTTCTTGGCAGCGGCCGCGGGGCAGGCGGGCGGGGCGCTTCGGCTCGTGGCTCGCGAATCTGTTTGGGTGTCCCGCTCCTGGTCTTTGCAGAGCCCATTCTTGGCGAGCAATTCCTGCTGCGCTTTTACCTCGCCTCTGCGCCCCGCCCGCCTGCCCCGCGGCCTCTTGCTTGGGCGAAGAGCGATCGGCGTCGTGACTTTTTTGGGAGGGTGAATCCGACGGCGCCGTTGAGGCGCCGTCGGATTCATTTTTCTGGGTTGCCAGTGCGAACGCTCGAGCTCGTTCGGTGAGTGTTATTTCCACTCTCGCGTCTTGATCGCGTCTTCCCAGTGGGCGCCGTCGAAGTTCTGGATTTTCAGCTTTGCTAGATCGACGCCTTGAAGACAGCGCACGTTGATGTCGATTAGGTGGGGGTCAGAGCGCGGGGTGCGGAAGGGGGAGATGCCGCAGGTGGCGCAGAAGTTGTTGCGCGAGGTGGCGGTACCGAACTGGTAGGTGCGGTAGGCGGCGGCGCCGCGCAGCAGGCGGAATTGATTTGGCTCGACGTTCCAGTGCAGGTAGCCGGCGCGGGCGCAGTAGGAGCAGTTGCAGTCGACGACGTGCTCGAGTTCGGCGTCGACTTCGAAGGCGATGGCGCCGCAGTGGCAACTTCCCTGGAACTTCGGCATTGGAATCCTCCGGGCGCGGAGGAGGCAGCATGCATCACGGTTCCTGTTTGTGCGGCGGCATCGCGTACGAGATCGACGGCGAGATCGGGACGATCCTGCATTGTCATTGCTCGATGTGTCGGCGTTGGCACGGCTCGGCGTTTCGAACGCGCGCGGCGGTGAAACGGAGCGAGTTCCGCTTCGTACGCGGCGAGGATCTGCTCTCGAGTTACCGCTCCTCGCCGGACACGCTGAAGACGTTCTGCCGCATGTGCGGCTCGCCCGTGATCAACTCGTGGGACCCCGACCCTGAGCATTATGGGCTCGCGCTCGGCACGCTCGCGACGGATCCTGGCGGGCGGCCGGTGTGCCACATCTTCGTCGGCTCGAAGGCGCCGTGGTTCGAGATCACGGATGGGCTGCCGCAGTTCGAAGAGGAGCTTCCCCCGAAGCGGAGCTGATCGAATCGCGCGCGCCGGGACACAGGCGAGCGAAGGGAATCAGGCGGGTTCGAGCACCACCTTGATCGCGCCCGCGGCGCGATCGCGTGCGGTGCGGAACGCCTCCGCAGCGGCTTCGAGCGGGAAGCGGTGCGTGATCAGCAGCTCGCCGATTGCCGGCCGCGCTGCGAGCAGCGCCGCAGCGGCGTCGACGTCGCGGCCCTGCGCGCTGCGGCCGTACATCGAGGCAACCGTGAGCGCGAGTTCCTTCGCCACGAACGTGAAGCCCGGCAGCGCGAGCGGCCCCCACGCCGCGGCCAGCAGCAGCAGCCGCCCGTTCGGGCGTAACACTTCGGCGCACTGCGCGAGCGAATCGCTGGTGCCCGCGCAGTCGATCGCGATCTCCGCCTCACCGCTCGCGAGCGGCTTCGCGCCGAGCCGCGCGCCCACTTCGCGTTGGCGCTCGTGGCGAGCGGCGAGGAATACCTGACAACCCGCGGCGATCGCGGCAGCGACCGCGCACAGCCCGATCGCGCCGCCGCCGATCACCGCGACATGCTCGCCGCCGCGAATGCCCGCGCGGCGCAGCCCGTGCACCGCTACCGCGAGCGGCTCCACGAGTGAGGCGTGGCACGGATCGAGCCCGCGCGGCAAGGCGACCAGGCAGCGCTCGGGCACGAGGATCTCGCTGGCCATGCCGCCGTTGCGCCCGACGCCGTAGATGATCTCGACGCCCGCCCGGCACACCTGATAATCGCCGCTGCGACAGAACTCGCAGACGCCGCAGGGAGCGACCGGCTCGATCGCAACGGGCGTGCCGTCCGCGAGCGTTCCCGCGATTTCGTGGCCGGGAATGCCTGCCAGCGGGAAGCCGGCGTCGAGCATCGCGAGATCCGAGCCGCAGATGCCGCAGCTCGTGACGCGCACGCGCACGCCCTCGCCGCGCGGCGCCTCAGCATCGATTAGGCGCACCGCTCCGTTCTCGTATCGCACGGCTCGCATCGCTCGCTCGGCTCCATCTGCGCAGCTCACGCTGCGTTTCGCTCGGCACGCGAGCCTACGTCAACCTGCGCGCAGCGTGTCGTTCGCAGCGGACTCGAGCAGTTACGGGCTGCGACGGCGCAGCCGCGAGCCTCGCGCAGCGTTTCGGACTCGCTGCGAGCTGAGCGCGCATCACGAAGGCAGCATCGCCTTCGCAACCGCGAGCACGTGGAGTTCTTCGCGCGGCAGCGCGGCCACGAGCAGGCACAGCAGATCGCCCTCCGACCAGACGACGACAGTCACGTCGCCGCGCCGGAACGAGGCGAACGCGATGCCTCCTCGCTCGAAGCGCTCGCCACCGGCCGGTAGCGCCGCGGCGTCGTCTTCGAGCATCACGCATAACACGCTCTGTCCGAGCGCGTCTCGGTAGAGCGTCTCCACCGCGGTCGTCGCGCCGAACTCGAAGGCGCTGCCGCCGGCGATTCGGAAGCCCAGCATGTCGAGATCGAGCACGCGCGCGCGAAATGCGACGCCGCCCGCGCGGAAGCGTTCCTCCAGCACAGCGGCATCGAGCCCCGGTTCTGCCGGCTCTCCGCGAACTGCGAGATAGCGCTCGGCCGCAGCATCGGGGAGCGCCACTTGTTGGGGCGAAGCCACCAGCCAGGCGAGCAGAACGGCTGTCATCGCGGCGGCGCTCGCGAGCAACCAGCGGCGTGGTCCCCGCAGCAGAGGCGCCACGCGTTCCGTTCGCGCGCGCACCGCGTCTTCGCCGTCGAGCGCCACGCGCAGGCGCGCCTCGAAGGCGGCATCCCGCGCAGGCGCACGCGCCCCGACCGCGCGCAGTTCGCTGCGCAACCAGCGCAGCTGCGCGAGTTCGGCGCCGCATGCCTCGCACCCCGCGATGTGCCCCGCCGCGCTTGCGTGCTGCTCGGGTGTTAGGCGGCCATCGAGCAGCGCATCGAGTTCGTTCTCCGCCAGGTGCGTCTCTTCTCTCACGACGCCGTCCTCGTGCGCGGCGCTAGGTGCGCCAGTTTCTCGGCCAGCGCCTTCCTCCCGCGCGATAGGCGCGAGCGCAGCGTGCCCACCGGGCAGCCGAGCGCACTCGCCGCCTCTTCGTACGACAGCTCCTCCACATCAACGAAGGTCAGCGCGCTCTTGAAGGGTTCGGGCAGTGCGCCGAGCGCACGTTCCACCTCGGTTCCGGTGGGCTCCGGCAGAGCGGCACGCGGGGCGAATTGCTCGCTGCGGTACAAGAGTTCCTCCGTCACATCCTCGAGCGATGTCGCAGCGTGGCTGCGCGCACGCGCATGTTCGTTCGCGCAGACCGAGTACAGGATCGTGAACAGCCAAGCGCGTGCGTTCGTTCCCGGCTCGAACGCGTCGAAGGTGCGATAAGCGCGCAGGAAGGTCTCCTGCACCGCGTCATCTGCGGTTGCCTCGTGGCGAAACCAGCGGCGCGCACAGGCCCGCAGCCGCACAGCGTGCGGCATTGCGAGCGACTCGAAAGCCTCGCGGCGCGCAGCCTGTGCCTGCTTCGGTTGCTCCACGCGCTCTCCTCGAGACCGGCTCTCTGCCGAACGACCCAGGCTGCCGTTCGGTTTCGGGAACTTCTGCGGGCCTCGCGCTGTTGTGGCCAGGGCGTGCGGAATCACTTGCGCCGCCGCAGCGGTCCCCGGGGCCGAATCAAACTCGCAAGCCGGAGAATTCTTCATGAACCGTAATCGCACTTGGGCCGTGGTCGCACTCGGCGCCGTTCTCGGCGCAGCGGCCCCGCTCACCGTCAGGGCCGAAGGGCCCGCATCCGGGAATGGCGATCAACGCCAGCTTCCCGGCGTGCAGAACGAGAGAACGTTGCGGCAGGACCGCGCGCAGGTGGGCCGGCGCGGCGACGTTCGTTTCCTGCCCGATCCGCTGCGCGCTCGGCTGATGAACCTTGCGGGCCGGCCTCACAGCAGCGTGCCTATCACCGCGTTCTCGGAAGCCACCGCGCCGAGCCAACTCTTCCAGTACTACCTGCTCGACACGCAGGAATTTCAGCCGAACGTCTTCACGAGCAGCGTCGCGGGAATCAACGATCAGGCGGTCCCCACGGGCGCCAACGCAGCGAACGGAGGCTTGCCCACGATCGGAGCGGTTCGCCTCGTGGTCGAGCCAAAGCCCGGCCTGCCGACGAACCCTGACGATCCGCGAGCCTTCATCGACATCTTCACGGACATCTCGGGGCTGTTCGTCATCAATAACGAGTCCGGCTGGTACGAGGGCTGGATGATCCAGGACATCTTGGTGCCGGCAGTCGCGCATGCGCGGGCCGACGGCTCCGCGCCTTTCGGGACGATGACTCCAGAAGACGCCGCGGTGCTGGCGGCGATGGGCGCCGGGCAAAATCTTCCCGGCAACGTCTTCACGGTCGATGGCCGGGCTCCGCAGTTTCCGAGCGCAGGTGATGTTTTCCCGAACAGCGGGAAGAACACGATCGCGCATCCGGTGAGCATGGGTGCGTACAACGCCCTCCAGCAGAGCGACGTTCACGCCTACTGGGAGTTCAACGCCGGCACCAACTGGGTTTTCCCTCACTACGAAGTGCTCTTCTCGGGCGGCGTTCCTGGCACCTACGAAGCAGGGCTCCAGTACGAGAACTTCCGCGATCTGCACACCTTGATCCCGGGCTCGGGGCCGCGGGGCGTCATCAACGACAAGGTCGTGTACGGCGACAACCCCGAAGATCCGCGCGACCCGGACCGCACCGATGCCTCGGATCCGAGCCAGCGTGAGAATCGGCTGCGCTTCGTGCCGAGCGCGGTCGATCGCGAGATCCTGTACGACGTGTTCCTCCGCTCTCGCTCCTTCCGCCCGGAAGTGACGGACGTGGCCGAACGCTTCTTCCTGGCCTTTGCGGCTGAGGTCGCGCGGGTGGACCAGAACAGTGACGGGGTGATCTCGTTCGAGGAGGCCGATGTGCATGGCTTCTCGGACGGTCAACCCAACACGCGGCTCTACCTGTCGCCGCGGGCGTTCAACCGCTTCGCAGTCACCCGTGAGCTCAACGACGGCCTACTCGCCCCGCGCTTCGCGCCGAGCGAGCGCGCCTACGTCGCGTCTGGCGTCGCGACGTTCGTGACGCCGGCCGCGCAGGCGTCGGTCGAGGCGGACGCCGACAATCGCTAGCCGCTGCTCGAGCGATCAGCGCGCTGCGGGGCATGGCGAGGCATCTGCGCCATGCCCCGCTCTTTTGTGTTGCGCTCCGATCGCGCGGCCCTGCGCGAACGTCGCGCGCACCCCGCGAAAGGAACGCACTGATGACGCCCGCACTGCAGACTGTCCTGCTGCTCACGCTCTCGAACTTTTTCATGACGTACGCCTGATACGGGCACCTGCGAACACTCGCCGAGAAGCCGTGGTGAATCGCAGCGCTGTTCTCCTCGCGTTCTTCGAGTATCAGCTGCGAGTCCCTGCGAACCGCATCTGCTTCGGCGTGAGATCGCTGTCGCAGCTGAAGATCGTGCAGGAAGTCATCACGCGCGTCGTGTTCGTGCCCTTCGCGATCTGGTTCATTCGCGTGCCCGTTGGGGTCGACTTCGTGTGGGCGGGGCTGCGCCTGCTGGGCGTGGTGTTCTTCGCGTTTCGCGGCGTAGGCGTACCGCCGTGAGCGACGGCTCCGCGGCGCGATAGCCTCGGCCACTTGGCGTAACCCGAGCACTCGCGCCGGGTTCCGGCTCTCGGAGGTGTGCAGATGCGACGGTTCTCCCTGTTTCTCGGCCTCGCCCTGGCCGCGATCGGCTGCGCCACGCCGCAGCGCCCCGTGCTCTATCCGAACGCGACGCTCGAAAAGGTCGGGCGGGAGCAGGCGCAGCGCGACATCGACGCCTGCCTGGCCGCCGCGGAGCAAGACATCGGCAAGGGCAATGACAGCGATGCGGAGCGCATCGCCAAAGGCACGGCGCGGCGCACCGCTACCGGCGCCGCCACCGGCGCGGCTGTGGGCGCCGCGGTCGGACGCGGAGCAGCGCGCGGCGCCGCTGGAGGCGCCGCGGGCGCGGCGGCGCACACGGTGGTGGGCGCGATCCTTCGCCCCGAGCGACGGCGCGGCGGGCCGGAGCCCGTGTTCAGGCATTATGTGGATCGCTGCCTGCACGACCGCGGCTACGACGTAATAGGTTGGCGGCGACCCTGAGCGCGAGCAGCGAGCCGCAAGCGAAGCGCGCAGCGAGGCGAAGCCGAGCGGAGTCGAAAGGGAGGCGAGCGAAGTTGACGGGATTCGTGACACAGATCGGTGAAGGCTTCGCGGGCGAAGGCGGCGACGCAGCGCACATCAACAGCGTGCTCGGCGTGCGCGGCGGGCCCACCGAGAGCGCGTTCGCGAGTGCGCTCGCCCAGCCGAGCCCTGGGCACACGCCGTTCCTCGTCGTGCTGAAACCCGGCTTGCCCGTGAAGCCGTTCACGCTGTTCGTTAACAAGGCGACGGTCGCGGGCGAGCTGCACGGCAAACTCACCTGGGGCGCAGCCCAAGCGGGCGTCGCGCAAGGCGTTGCGGAAGCAGTCGCAGCGGGCGTGATTCCGCGCGAACTCGTGGACGAACTCGTGCTGATCGCGGCGGTTTGGGTTTCGCCCGAAGCGCGCGACGAAGAAGCCGTCTACCGCAACAACCTCGCCGCGACGCGCGACGCACTCGCCGCCGGCGCGAGTCGCTCGCCGAAGATCGAGGAAGTGCTGGCGGCACGCAGTGCGCCTGCGAACCCGTACTTTCGGACTCGCTAGCCGGGTGCCCGTGTTGGGGTGCAGTGAGCGAGGTTCAGATGCGCATCGCGTCCGCTCTCACGGTCGTTTGCAGCGTGCTCTCGTTCGCTCTGGGGTGCGCGCAGAGCCCACCGAGACACGCGTGCGCGGCACCCTCCTCGTCGCCGGTTCCCGTTCAGACCTCGCTGCCGCCGGCCTCCCCTTCGCCGGCACCGGCTGAACTCGAGGGCTACCTCCGAACCGTCAAGAGAGAAGTGCTTCCGAAATGGTGGGGTCCGGCCGACGGGCGAAAGGGCGTTGATCTCGAGTTTCAGATCGCGGCGGACGGCTGCGTTTCCTACGCAAAGCTCCTGAGCAAATCGGATCGTGTCGTCGGCGCTGGCGTCCTCAAAGCCCTAATTCGCAGTGCACCGTTCGATCCACCGCCGCGCGGCTTGGTCTCGGAGATCCTGGTCGCCACCTTCACTGCGCGACCGGACTGAGCGGCGCGCGAACTCCCGCGCAATAGAATCGCGCGATGCGTTTCGCTCGTTTCGTCTTGCTCGCGAGTGCACTCCCGTTCCTCGTGATCGGGCTCGCGTTCCTGGTTGCGCCGCAGGAGTTCGCTGCGCGCGTCGGCATCGCGCTCGTGAACGCCAGCGCCGACAACGACGCGCGCGCGGTGTACGGCGGCTTGCAGCTCGCGTGCGCAGCGTTGCTCGCGTTGGCGGCGCGCGGCTATGCGGAGCGAGTGCGCCTCGGGCTCGCGGCGCAGCTCGCGCTCTACGGCGGGCTCGCGGGCGCGCGCGGCCTGAGCCTCGCACTCGCGGGCGCCCCG
>JANNRF010000169.1:0-7649 GCA_031401135.1 Deltaproteobacteria bacterium
CAACTTGCCAAACCGGCCCGCTCCCTCCCCACCCCTCGGTTGGGCATTCCCCGGCGCAGGTGCGGGAAGGCAGCGCCCCCTCCCCCCACTTCACGAGAGCGCGACTACTTGATCAGCGTCGCGGGCGGCGCGAAACCGGTGATCTTGATCAGATCGTCGGTGTTGCCGTTGATCGGGTTCGACGCGATGTCGTTGAGCCCAGCCGCTTGCTGGCCGTGCTGCACGATGTAGAACGCAACCGTGCCCGTGCCGTCGAAGATGAAGCCCGTCGGCTCCGCCGCCGGGTCGCGCACCGAAAGCATCGAGACACAGCCATCGGACTTCAGGTTGCGATCGAGGCCGTCCTGCAGGCAGGCCCAGATCTCGCCGTGCGTGTCGTCTTCGATCACGTAGACGCGGCCGCTGATCGGCTGGAACTCGAGGTTGTCGTGATTGCTGAGGCGGCTATCGCCCTCGACGAAGCGATTCACCGTGGCCGACGCGAACGCATTCGCCGCGCCGCCCTGCGACTGGTACGGGAAGGGCAGCACGGCCCCGCTCGTCTTGGTCGTGCGCGTGAAGGCTGCGGCCGGCGTGCGATCGACGCCGCACAGCACCTCGGCGAAGAACTGCGCGCCGGAGTTGCCCGTGTTCGTCCAGCAGAACGACACGCCGGTTCCGGTGTAGGTCGGATCCTCGTGCAGGTCTTCCGGGCGGTAGTAACCGGTGGCGCCGCGCGTGTTCGCATCGGCGCGCGCTGTTAGGGCGCTCACCTCCACCCACGCCGCATCACCGACCTCGCTGCCCTGGCCCCACTGCGGGAAGTTCGAGCTGGTGCGGCCCTGCGCCGAGACCTGGAGCGCATAAACGCTGCCCGCAACGAGCGGCGAGTTCGCGAGGTCGTTGATCGGGTTGTTGCAAACGCCGCCGAACTTCGGCGGAGCGCAGCTGAAGGGCGTGGCCGGGACGAACTTGAAGATCGCGCCGCCGTCCGCGCCAGCGCCGGCATCGCCGGGGCGCAGTTCGTCGCCAGCGATCACGACGCCCGAGTCGAGCGTCGAGAGGCCTTCCCACGCCATGGTGGGCAGCGCCTGGCGCTGCACGATCGCAGTGCTCGACGTCGCTCCGTCCACGGACGTGCGGATGTCGCCGGTCGTGCGGCTCGCGATCCAGTGATCGGTCGTGCCGATCGGGTCGAGGATCTCGTAGCCGCGGCCGTCGCCGGTCTCTTCGGTCGCGAAGACCGTGCCCCACGGTGTGGTGCGAATGCCGTCGCAGCGATCCATGCCGTGCACGATCGTCGCGACCGCGCCGGTGCTGACGTTCACGCGCTGGACGCCGGCGTTGAGGCCGCCGCCCGGGTTCGCGCCGGTAGCGGCCGAGCGACCGCCTTCGATGCAGACGAGCAAGTGCGTGTAGCTGATGTTGTTGGGCCAGAACGAGATCATGTCGGCGTCCGTCGCGACATTGCGCGCGACGTACGTGGCCGTGAGGCCCGTCGCGAGCGTCTGCCGATCGCTGGCGGGCTGGCCGACCGCGCGCGCAATCGGAGTCGCCGGAGCCGCGAGCGGGTTCGAGAAGCCGAAGTGCGCCGGCGCGCGCCGCGCGAGCAGCGCGTCGTCGCGCTGGCCGTAGTCCTGGGCTTGTGCGCTCGCGGCGACCAGCGCCGTCGCGAGCAATAGGAATCCCTTGTTCACCTGTGGTTCTCCAGAAAGGGTGGTGGAGCCCGGCGTGACGACGCGAATCCGTTTCGTGTGTGCCGCCGCGTTCCGCAATGCTTCGAGCGAGCAAACCCTAATTGGCTCACCTGCGCGGAGTCGGGACGCGTTCGCGACGTTGGTGGCACGAGCACGAAGAGCTTCGTGGCGAGTGCGTGCGCGAACGTGAAGTCAACACAGCGCGTGCGACGAACTGGCGGAGGATTCGTCGCGCGTGAGCGCGGGCTCAGTGCGCGAGTGCGTCGCTCGCGGCGCGGGCGAGCGCTTCGTCATCCGAGCGCGTGAGCGCTTCGAGCTTCGCGTGCGCTTGGCGATCATCGCTCCACGAGAGCAACTCGATCGCCGCGAGCGCGACGCGCGTCTCGGTGTCCTCGGTGGCCGCGATCAGCGCATCGATCGCGCGCCCGTCTTCACTGTTGGCGAGCGCGACGACGGCGGCTTCACGAACCGCGGCGTTCGGATCGTCGCGCAGGATCGCCACGATCTGATCGAGTTGCGGGCCATCGGGCTGCATCGCCATGACCTGCGTCATCCGTTCGTACGGCGCGGGCGGCGCACTGGAGACGTCTACGACGCTCGTCACAGTTCGCTGCGAGCGCCGCGGCGAGTCGCTCGCGGCGCCGATTCCGCGCGAGACCTCGGAGCTCTCAGCAGCCGCCATCGTCGGCGGAGCCGCTTCGTTGTCGCTGCAAGCAACCAGCCCGCCGAGCGCGACGCATGCGAGCAGCGCTCGTAACTGGATTCGTTGGCGCGCCATCGTCTTCATTCCCCTCGTTCGGGAGGCGGAGTCGAGCAGCTCAAGATGAAGAACGCGCGGAGGCCGTGCGGAACGTTCATGCTGAAGCCGTGGAGGAGACGATCCGGAGCGGGTGCCCCGCGATCCGCGCCGCCGCTCACTCCCCCTCCACCCGCTCCAACTCCTCCGCAATAGCCACCGTCGTCTTCACGCCCAGCTCGAGGTTCTCGAGCGACACGCGCTCGTTCGGGCCGTGGATGCCCAGCGTGTCTTGCAGGCGCAGGCGGCGCGGCACGAAGCCGTAGGCCGTAATCCCCAGCGCGCGGAAGTAGTGCGCGTCGGTGAAGCCGGCGATCACGCGCGGCACGACGTAGCCCGCGGGCTTGGCGCGCGCGGCGACGCGTTCGATCGCGGTCATTAGGGGCGTCTCGGTGGGCGAGACGAGCGAGGGGAACTCGAGCGCAATCGTCAGCTCGACGGCCGGGTCGTCGATGGCGCCGGCCATCGCGTTCACGAAGGCCGCGCAGCTCTCGCCGGGCAGGAGGCGCGCGTCGACGGTGGCGGTCGCGGTGGCGGGCACGACGTTCGGGCTGTCGCTGCCGTGGAGCATTGTTACGGAGGTCGTGTTCTGCACGAGCGCGCGGCGGCCCGGATCGGCGAGGAAGCGCTCGCGAAACGCGGGGTTCAGCGCGAGCGCGCCGCGCAGTTCGCGCCACTGGCTCTCTTCAGCGCGCGGCGCGAGCGGCGCCATGCGCGCAAACATCTGCGCCACTTCGGGTGTTACGCGCAGTTCGTGCGGCATCGCCTGCACGCGCGCGAGCGCACGCACCAGGCGATCCACCGAGGAGGCGTCGCTCGCAGTCGAGCCGTGGCCGGGCACGCCGCGGGCGGTGAGCTGCACCCAACACGGCGTCTTCTCGGTGAAGGCGACGCCCCAGACGTCGTCGTCGTAGCTCTCGCCTGGGAGGATGCCGGCGCCCTCGGTCAGCACGTAGGCGGCGCCGCGCAAGAGTTCGCGGTGGTCGCGAGCAATTAGGCCGGCGCCGGCCGCGCCGCCGGTCTCTTCGTCGGGCGTTGCGAGCAGAATCACGTCGCGCGCGAGCGGGTGCTTACGCTGCGCGAGTTCGATCAGCGCGAGCAGGTGCGTGACCGTCACGCCCTTCGCGTCGAGCGCGCCGCGACCGACGACGTAGCCGCCGCCCTCGACGCCCGCGAATGGCTCCACCGCCCAGTCATCAGGGCTCGCCGCAACAACATCGAGATGCGAGAGCAGCACCAGCGGCGCGCGTTCGCCGCGGCCGGGCACGCGCGCCCAGAGCGCAGCGCGCTGGCTATCGGGCCCGGGCAGCGGAACCACGCGCGCCTCGATGCCTTCGCGCTGGAGCACCGCGGCGAGAAACTCGGCGAGCGCGCGCTCGCGGCCCGGTGGGTTGGTCGTATCGAACGCGATCGCGCGCGTTAACAAGCCCGCAGCTGCGCCGCGTAAGTCTTTGGCGGGCGACGGGAAATTCATATCGACGCGGCGCCCGGGCGCGCGCTCCGGCACACCTGCACATGCCACGAGTCCGGCGAGCGCGGCACTCACGAGCATGCGGCCTGTGACGATCAAATCGCGGCTCCACGGCAGTTTGGTGACGGAGCGCACGACCAGCCTCGCGAGCGCGGTGTATTTAGCACCTTCCACTGCGTGCCGATCACAAAGGGGCGAACCCAAGCTGCCGATTGAGAGCGGCAGCCAACGGAACGGATCGATCGCGAGGCTTGTCTGCGGGGGGACGAGGCTCGTTGGCTCTGGAGGAATGATGAAGCTGCGACAACTGCTGCAGGCCGCACGCGCCCGCACGAATGAGCTTGCGATCGGCGCTGCACTCGCCCTCGCGATGGTCTTCGCGCTCACCGCGATCGTGCAATTTCAGGCAGAGCCCGCGCGCAAGATCGCGCTCGCCGAAGCCGTTGCTGCGCCCGCTCCGGCGCTGCTCGCGGCGAAGCCCGCAGCTACGCCGAAGGCCATCGCGCCGCCGCCGAAGGTGGTGGAGGGCGAACTCGCGCGCCGCCAGACGCTCGGGCATGCGCTTCGTAAGCAGGGCATCGAAGGCACGGTGATCGCCGAGATCGTCAATGCGATGTCGCCGCTCTTCAACTTCCGATATTCGAGCGTAGGCGACGCTTATCGCGCCTCGCTGACGCCCGCCGGCGACCTGATCAATTTCATCTACACGCGCTCGCCGATCGAGAGCTACTCGCTGACGCGCCGCGGCGCCGCGCTCGTTGCGGAGAGGCACGAGCCCAAGGTGATCGTGCAGCGCGCGCTGCTGGCCGGGATCGTCACCAGCAACCTCTATCAATCGGTGATCGACCTCGGCGAGAGCGGCGAGCTCGCTCACGACTTCGCCGAGATCTTCGCCTGGGATGTGGACTTCTCGAAGACGCAGCCGGGCGACGAGTTCCGCGCGGTCTACGAGCGCCGCTTCTATCAGGCGAGCACGGGCCCGGTCTACCTCGGCCCCGGCCGCATCCTCGGCGCACGCTTCGCGAACCAGGACGGCGATTTCACCGCCATCTACTTCGAAACGAGCGCGAGCCGCGGCGGCTACTACCGCCCCGATGGCAGCGCCGCCCAGCGCCAGTTCCTGCAGGCCCCGCTCAACTACCGCCGCATCAGTTCGCAGTACGCCGCGAGCCGCCTGCATCCGGTGCTCGGCATCCGCCGCCCGCACCTGGGCGTCGATTACGCAGCGAACCACGGCACGCCGGTCTGGTCGGTGGCCGACGGCACCGTGGTATTCCGCGGCCGCAACGGCGGGCTCGGCAACACGATCAAAGTACGCCACCGCTCGGGCTACGAGACGGTCTACGGCCACCTCTCGAGCTTCCCAAGGAACCTGCCCAACGGCGCTCGCGTGCGGCAGAAGCAGGTGATCGGCTACGTCGGCTCGACGGGGCTCTCGACCGGCCCGCACCTGCACTTCATGTTCACGCTGAACGGGAAGAACGTGAACCCGTCCACGGTGCACATGCCCCAAGGCGACCCGATCGGGCCCGGGCTGATGAGTGAGTTCATGCGTAACCGGCGCGATGTGCTGGGGATGATGGACCCGACGCCGCTGCGGATTCCGACGACGGAAGCCGCTTTGTAAGCGGCGGAGCCCGCTTACAAAGCGGCTTCGTCGTCGGTCTTTCCTTGTTGACTTCGTTCGCCTCCGAGGACTACGGCTCACTGCGCGCTTCGCCGACGCGCTTCGGGCTTTCAAGCCCAGGCATGATTCCGAGGCGCGTCGGCCAATCTTCCTTGTTTACTCCGTTCGCCTTCAGCTCACTGCGCGCTTCGCTTGCTTCCTCAGCGCCATGGATCGCCTTTGGTTCGGCCGCCCCTCTCGGTCGGGCGTTGCCTGTGGCCCGAGCTATCAGGTTTGTGGCACGATGGGTGCCCCCTTATGAGCACGTCGCCCCTCTCTGAACGTCTTGCGCGCCTTGGGAAAGCCTTGGGCGAGCGCGAAGCCGAACACCGCGATGCGATTGCGGAGGCTTGGCGGCAGGCGCAGTCGTTGCGCAGCGAGGTGGCGGGGGCACTCGATGCGTTTGCTGCGGCCGCGGCGCATGCGGGCGCGCCGCAGCTCGCGATTCGGCTCGGCGACACGCACACAGACGACAAGCACTTGCGCTCGGTCGAGTTCGATCTGGTGCGCGGGCGCAGCCGGGCGGTCGTGACGGTGAAATCGCGTGGCGAGGTGACGCTCGTTGGGCCGTTCCACGCGGGCAAGACCGAGGGGCCGTGCAAGACGTTCCCGTACGGTGCCGACGACGAGATTCGCGCGGCGCTCGGCGATTTCCTCGAGAAGTTCCTGGCAGAAGCGGCCAACCCGTAACGCGTCTCACGGCACTACCTCAGCAAGTTCGGCAACTTGGGAATCCTCCCCACGGGCGACGGCATCGTCCCCCTTTCAGCGCGCCTCGGAGAACCCCGTGAGTGGACAACTCGATACCGCCCCCACTCCGGTCGAGTCGATCGACGACCTGATCGCGTTCATCCGCAGCGGCGAGAAGCCGCGCGAGCGCTTCCGGGTCGGCACCGAGCACGAGAAGATTGGTTTTGGCGCGGACGGCAAGCCGGTGCCGTTCAGCGGCCCGCGCGGGATTGCCGCGGTGCTCGAAGCGATCGCCCAGGTCGACGGCTGGGAGCGCGGCTTCGAGGGCGAGCACCTGATCGCGCTCAAAAAGGACGGCGCCTCGATCACGCTCGAGCCCGGCGGCCAGTTCGAGCTCTCGGGCGCGCCGCTGCGCACGATCTTCGAGACCGAGCGCGAGATCCGGGCGCACCTCGACCTCGTGAAGCGCGTCTCGGCGCCGCTCGGCATCACCTGGACTTCGCTCGCGCACCACCCGGTGCACGATCTGCCCGAGATTCCGCGCATGCCAAAGGCGCGTTACGACCTGATGCGCGCCTACCTGCCGACCCGCGGCGAGCTCGCGATGCACATGATGCACCTCACCGCGACGGTGCAGGCGAACATGGATTTCGCGAGCGAGGCCGACATGGTGCGCAAGATGCGCACGGCGATGGCGGTGACGCCGATCGTCTCGGCGATGTTCGCGAACTCGAGCCTCTACTTCGGCAAGCCCTCGGGCTTCATGACGCGCCGCGAACACATCTGGCGCTACACCGACCCCGATCGCTGCGGCCTGCTCCCGTTCGTGTTCGAGCCGGACTTCAGTTACCGCCGCTACGTCGAGTGGGCGCTCGACGTGCCGATGTTCTTCATCGTGCGCGAGGGCCGCTACATCCCCGCGCACACCATCCCCTTCCGCGCCTTCCTCGAGCGCGGCTTCGAAGGCCACCGGGCGACCGCCGCCGATTGGGATTTGCACCTCACCACGCTCTTCCCCGAAGTGCGCCTGAAGCGCATCGTCGAAGTGCGCGGCGCCGATTGCGTGCCGTGGCTCTCCGCGCTGCCCGCCCTATGGAAGGGCATCCTGTACGACGACCAGGCCATGGACGCGGCGTTCGCGCTCGCAGCCGACTGGTCGTTCCCCGAGCGCGACGCAGCCCTAGACGACGTCGCGCGGCGCGGCCTCGCAGCGCGCGCCGCCGGCCAGCCCGTGCTCCCGCTCGCGCGCGAACTCGCCGCAATCGCAAACGAAGGCCTACGCCGCATCGGCCACGGCGACGGCACCGAGCCCGACGAGCGCATCCTGCTCGCCCCCCTCCACGCCCAACT
>JANNRF010000170.1:0-1728 GCA_031401135.1 Deltaproteobacteria bacterium
CGCGCGCGCAGCTTGTTATTGATCGCAGCCCTGCTCGGCGCCGCGGGTGTCGCGCTCGGCGCCTTCGGTGCGCACGGCCTGCGCGAGCGCCTCGACGCCCACGCGCTCGGCGTATGGGAAACCGCGGTGCGTTACCACCTCGTGCACGCGGTCGCGCTGCTGGCGCTCGCGCTCTCGCCCCACGCCCCCGCGCTGCGCAGCGCGGGCTGGCTGTTCGTCGCGGGCATCGTCCTGTTCTCGGGCTCGCTCTACGCGCTGGCGCTCGGCGGCCCGCGCGTGTTAGGCCCGGTCACCCCGATCGGCGGCCTCGCGCTGATCGCGGGCTGGGCCTGGCTCGCCCGCTTCGCGCTCACGCGCTGAGGAATCCCAATGTCGACCCTGCGCTACGGCGCCAAATTGAACGTCCTGCTCGTCACCAAGGGCCATCCGTTCGCGCGAGACGCCTTTCACGCGATGTTCGACGCGATTCCCGATTGCGCCGTCACCGCGATCGAACATCCCGCCGCCGAGATCTTCTTCGATCCTGCGCACGCGACCCCCTACGACGCGATCGTGCTCTACGACATGCCGGGTATCGACTTCGCGCAGCGCGAGCCGCTCCGCTTCGTGCCTCCGCCCGACGCGCTGAAGCGCGGCTGGCGCGCGCTGCTCGCTTCAGGCAAGGGCATCGTGTTCCTGCACCACGCAATTGCGGGCTGGCCCGCTTGGCCCGAGTACGGCGAACTCACGGGCGCGCGCTTCCTCTACGCGCCCGGCCGCGCAAACGGGCGCGACTATCCCGCCTCCGGCTATCGCCACGACGTGAAGCATGTTGTTACGCCGGTGGACCCGAAGCACCCGGTCGCCGCGGGCATCGAGAGCGGCTACGAGATCAGCGACGAGCTCTACCTCTGCCCCGTGTTCGAAGACCTCGTGACGCCGTTGATGCGCAGCTCGCACGCGTTCGTGCCTGAGAACTTCTACTCCTCTGGGCTCGCGATCGCGGGCACGATGTTCAGCAACGAGGGCTGGACGCATCCAGCGGGCAGCAACCTCGCCGCCTGGGCGCAGCGCGTCGGGCGCAGCCAGCTCGCGACGATTCTCGGCGGCGACGGGCCCGCGGCCTATGAGAACCCTGGGCTGCGGCGGCTGCTCGAGAACACGATCCGCTGGGTGGTGGACGAGACCGCGCGCATGCGCGCAGCAGGCTGAGGAGGCCTCGCCGTGCGCGTGCGCGAGATCTTCGACCTCTCAGGCCGCAGCGCCCTCGTCACCGGCGCTAGCCGCGGCCTCGGCCGCGCCATCGCCGAGGGGCTCGCAGAAGCCGGCGCCCACGTCTTCGTGGCGTCGCGCAAGCTCGCGGCCTGTGAGGTCGTCGCCGCCGCGATTCGCGCGAGCGGCGGCAGTGCGAGCGCGTGCGCGGTCGACGTCGCGGATCCCAGCTCGATCGACAATCTCGTAACAAGCGTGCTGGCGGCGACGCCGCGCCTGCACGTGCTCGTCAACAACGCCGCGCTCGCGTGGGCCTCGCCCACGCTCGATTTTCCGCTCGAAGCCTGGGACCGCAGCTTCGCCACCAACGTGCGCGGCCCGTTCTGGCTCTCGCGCCAGGTCGCGCGCCACATGCGCGGGCACGGCGGCGGCAGCATCGTGAACGTGAGCTCGCTGTCCGCATTCTTCGGTGCCAGCGAGGCCGAGCAACCGATCGTCGCCTACAACGCGAGCAAGGGCGCACTCGAAGCCCTGACA
>JANNRF010000171.1:0-6236 GCA_031401135.1 Deltaproteobacteria bacterium
CAATGCCAGAGTCTCCCCATTCCACCGGCCTTCACTCGACTCGCGCCCCTCGAGCTCCTCCCGGAGGTTCACGAACGCTGCGTAAATGCTTCCGTGCTCCGCCGCGATACGGGGATCTGCGCTTGTGCGCAAGTCGTTTGCGAGGTTGCTCTTGTCCAGGAGCACGACCGCCCGGGATTGATCGAGGTCGAACCCCATTGGCGCGAACTCGGAAACGAAGACGACCTCGTCCTCAGTGCGGATCAGCCTCGCCTTCAGTGAGAGGCTCCGTGCTCGTCGACGCGCTCTCCAGCGCCGAAGTCGAGTGCGGACGCCGTCGTGAACCGGTTGAAGTGACCACGTGACGATCACGCCAACGATTGCACCGATGAGCAGATCGAAGGGATTCACACCTAGCCCTTCGCCTTCGCAAACGGATTCGGGCTGAACAGGGCTTCCTGGAACGAGCTCTCCATCTCCGCGAACGCCGCGTCCATCTCCCACACGCCGTCCGTCACCACTTCGCGCGTAATCACCGGGTTCGCGAACAGCCCGATGCGGCCGTTGCCGCACTGCACGATGCGGCCGTTGAGCCACGCGCTGCGTTCGCTCGCCATGTAGATGACGGGCGGCACGACGTTCGCCACCGAGATGCGCGGGTTATCAGGGCTGTAGTTCATCAGGGTGCTCTTGCCCTGGAGGCTCTCGGTCATGCGCGTGAAGGCCACGGGCGCGATGCAGTTCGAGGTCACGCCGTATTGGCCGAGGGAGTTGGCGCACGAGAAGGTCAAGCCGACGATGCCCATCTTGGCGGCGGCGTAATTAGGCTGAACGGGCGAGCCGTACAGGCCCGAGCCCGACACGAAGTTGATGATGCGGAACTGGCCGCCGCGGTTGTTACGCCACCACTCGCTGGCGTGGCGCGTGGTGTTGAAGGTGCCCTTCAGGTGGACGGCGATTACGGAATCCCACTGCTCCTCGCTGAGTTTCCAGACGAGGCCGTCGCGGATGATGCCGGCGACGTTGACGAGAATGTCGAGGCGGCCGAACTCGCGGATCGCGGTTTGGATGAGTTCGCCGGTCTCGCTGAAGCTCGTGACGTTGGCGGTGTTCGCGACGGCCTTGCCGCCGGCCGCGAGGATCTTCGCGACGGTTTCTTGCGCGGGGCCGGCGCTCGCGCTGCCGCCGTCGAGTGTTACGCCGAGGTCGTTCACCACGACGCACGCGCCTTCCGCCGCCATCGTCTCCGCCACCGCAGCGCCGATGCCGCGGCCTGCGCCGGTAATCACTGCCACGCGTCCGTCGAGCTTGCCCATGCGGTCTCCGTCTTCTCTGCGAAGGGCGCGCAATCTACGCGACCCGCGCGCGGCCCGCTGCGCGTCGTCGTATGTTCCCGCGATGCCCACGCCGGACCGTGTTTACGACCCGTACTCGCGCGAAATGCAGCACGATCCGTTTCCCGCCTACGCCTGGTTCCGCGAGCACCAACCCTGCGCCTACAACGCGCGCATGAACTTCTACGCGCTGTTCCGCTTCGACGACGTTTGGAACGCGACGCTGGATTGGAAGACGTTCAGCTCGCGGCTCGGGCCGACGCTCGAGAACCAAGGGCAGATTCCTGGCGAGTTCTTCTCGATCATCGGCATGGATCCGCCGCGGCACACGCGCCTCCGGAACATCGTGAGCCGCGGCTTCACGCCGCGCCGCATCGCGGCGCTCGAGCCCGCGGTGCGCGAGATCGCGTGCGGCTACCTCGACAAGCTCGCGTCGCAGCCCGCGTTCGACATTCAGCGCGAGTTCTCAGTGAAGTTCCCGATGGACGTAATCAGTGTGTTCCTCGGGATTCCCGCGGAGGAGCGCGACGAGTTCCGCGAGTTTGTGGACCAGAGCCTCGCGCGCGACCCGGACACGAACATGCCGCCGCCCGCGGGCATCGAGGCGATCATGCGCTCGCAAGCGATGGTGCGCGCGCTGCTGGCCGAGCGTCGCAAGAACCCGCGGGACGACCTGATCAGCCTAATGACCGAGGCGCACTACGACGACGTGGACGGCGAGACGCGGCAGCTGACGGACGACGAGATCGGCGCGTTCTGCAACCTGCTCGGTGCGGCGGGCGCGGAGACGACGGCGAAGCTGATCGGCAACCTGATCGTGTACCTCTGGCAGAACCCGGAGCAGCGCGAATTGCTGTGGCGCGAGCCAGGCCTGATTTCGAACGCGATCGAGGAGACGCTGCGCTACGACGCGCCGTCGCAATTTCAGGGGCGCGTCGCGCAGTGCGACACCACCTGGCATGGCGTGACGATTCCGGCGGGCGCGCGGGTTGCGCTCGTCACCGGCGCCGCGGGCCGCGACGCGCGCGAGTACGCGGAGCCAGATCGCTTCGACGTGCGGCGCGCGCACACGCGCGAGATCTACTTCGGGCACGGGCAGCACGTGTGCATCGGGAAATCGCTCGCACGCCTCGAAGCGCGCGTGGCGCTCGAGGAAATTCGCGCGCGCTTCCCGAAGTATCGAGTCGATGCGGCCGGCCTGACGCGCACTTATCAGGCGCACGTGCGCGGTTTCGCCAGCGTGCCGATCTACGCGAGCTGATGGCGGAACACATCTACGAGCGCGATGGCGAGCGATTCGTGCCGACGCAGTGGGCGGGCGGCCCGTGGTCCGCAGAGAACCAACATGGCGCGCCGTCGCGGGGCTCTTCACGCGCGCCGCCGAGGAAGCCGCGAGCGAGTGGGGGCTCCAGCTCGCGCGGCTCACGATCGATTTGCTCCGCCCCGTCCCTCGCATACCGCTGCGGCTCGTACGGCGCACGGTCCGGCGCGGCGGCAAGCTCGCGCTGATCGAGGCCGCGTTGTTACGGGGCGACCAGGAGATCTCGCGCGCGAGCGCGCTGCTGCTGGCAGCACGGCCCGAACTCGCGAGTTCGTGGCCGCAACCTGCGGCGCCTCTGCCAGCAGCGCTCGAGCACGCGAAGCCGTTCAGCTTCATGCCCAGCGAGTTTCGCGATCGCGTGCCGCCTGGCTTTCACTTCTCGGTCGAGGCGCGCATGGCGCGCGACGAGCTCGGCGGCGTGGTGTGGCTCACCACGCCGCTCGATCTCGTCGCAGGCGAAGCCACTTCGCCGAGCGTGCGCTTCGGGGCGCTCTCCGACCTAACATTCGCGATGGGCGGCCGCCTCGCACTGCGCAGCGGCGCCATCGACGCGAACAGCGTGCAGACGAGCTTCATCAACGCCGACATCACGCTTTACCGCGAACGCCCGCCGGCAGGTGAGTGGCTCGCGTTTCGCCCAGTCGCGGTGACCGATCACGCCGGCATCGGCATCGCGGAGGTCGTGCAGTTCGATCACACGGGCCGCATCGGCCGCTCGCTGCAAGCGCTCGTGGCAAACCAGTTCGGTTGAGCTTCGCTCGCCTCTGGCTCGCTGCGCGCGCCGTCTGGCGGCGCTTGCGGCGGTTGAGCTTCGCTCGCCTTCGCCTCGCTGCGCGCGGCGAAACGCCGCTTTCTCAGCGCAGCCGCTGCACTCCGCGGTCCACTTCCGCCGTCAGCTTCTCGATCTCTTCCTGGCTGGCCTCGCGCCGCGTCGGCGCCGGCACGTCGCCTTCGAGGTTGTACTGGCGCGCCGCCAACTGGCGCCCGCCATAACGCATCACTTCGAGGCGATAGAACTCCGCCGGCGGCTGGCCGAATGCAGCCGTGAACGCGTCCGCACTGGGCGTGCCCTTCGCCCAAGCTTGGAAGTATGCGCGCAGCGCGCCCTGCCGAGTTTGATTGGCAATCATTAGGTAGTGCGTCGCCAGCCAGACGCGCGCGCGGTCCTCGGTCTCGTAGCGCCCAGGCTCCTCGCTCAGCAGCGCGCCCGGCGTCCGCCCCTTCTTCTCGTCCACGATCAGCTCCGCGTAGGTCGAGAGCTCGAACGGCGGCAGCCCGCCGATTGTTACGGTGCGGCCTTCGATCGTGAAGGCCGAGATCAGCTCCGCGAGCCCGGCCTTGTACCAGATCGGCATGCGCAGCCCCGGCACTTCATCGAGCCAGAGCCGCGTGAGATCGCGCTTCAGAATCTGGCGATCGATTGGCTTGGTATCGCCGCCGAGTTTCGCGACGCCGAGGTTCCCGGTGGCTGTCACGTTCGCCCACGCGCCGATTTCTTTTTCGATCAAGTACGGCAGCGCATCCGTCCCACTCTTGAAGACCATCAAGCGCGTCTTCCCGATCGGCTTCACCTTCGTGAGGTTCGTGAACCAGCGCATGGCGGCGCGAAACTCTTCGAGCTCTTGGTAGAGCGCTTCCGCGCTTTCGACATTCCCGTCTGTGTAAACGACGAGCCAAGGGCCCTCGACGACCTGCCAATCGTGACCCGCCGGCGTAGTGGCGCAGCCAGCAAGCGCGGCAGCGGCGAGGGCGGCGGCGAGAAGCCAGGCCTTGGGCCGGCGAGCGAACGACATCGATGAGTTCCCCTGGTGAGAGGCCATTTCCTACAGCATTCCGCGCACTTCGGCCCGGGCGCGGGGTCACGTTTTCGGCGGGAATCCCGCGGGGTTCGATTTACAATACGCAGCGTCTCGAATAGCATGGGCGCGTCTCCGCCCCTCAATCTCGCGCTCCGCCGCGCTTGCGACGGTCGCTGGTGCCGCGGCGCAGCGGGTTCGCCGCGCGCAATGGAAGCGGGCGGCGCCACGGCGGAAACCCGCCGCACGGGAGAGCGAGATGAAACCGCGCAAGCGCATCGTGCCGGGTCGACGCATGCCCGTGAAGGCGCCGGTCGTCGGCAAGCGGCCGAAGCGGCCGAAGAGCGATCTGCCGAGCGCGCTCGGCGGCATCACCGTGCTCGATCTTTCGACGGTCGGTCCGGGCACGCGCTGCACGCGCATCCTCGCTGATTATGGAGCGCGCATCATCAAGATCGGCGCGCCGCCGCGCCGCGCCGGCGTGCAGGTGGAGCCCGCGTTCTACGCCTACTCCGCGCGCCGCCACTTCAAGCAGGTGCGCCTCGATCTCAAAGAGCCCGAGGGCCGCGACGCGTTTCTGAAGCTCGCGAAAAAGGCCGACGTGATTGTAGAGAGCTACCGGCCCGGCGTCGCGAAGCGGCTCAGCATCGATTACGACGCGATCAAGCGCGTGAACCCGCAGATCATCTACGTCTCGACCAGCGGCTTCGGACAGACCGGCCCCGCCGCGCAGTGGGCGGGCCACGACATTAATTACCTCGCGGTGGCCGGCTTCCTGCACACCTCCGGCCGCGGCACGGGCGGCAAGCCGCCACTGCCTGGCGCAACTGTCGCCGACAGCGCGGCTGGCGGAATGCAAGCCGCGATCGCAGTGCTCGCAGCGCTTCAGCGCCGGCACACCACCAAGAAGGGCGAGTTCCTCGACGTCTCCGTGACCGAGGGCGTGCTCTCGTTGATGTCGCTCTACATCGACGAGTTCCTCGCCACCGGCGAGAAGCCGGGCCCCGGCCACGACGTGCTCACGGGGCGCTACGCGTTCTATGACACGTACGTGTGTCAGGACGGGAAGTGGCTCGCCGTCGGCGCGATCGAGGGCCACTTCTACCGCAACCTGTGCAAGGCGATCGGCTGCGAGCGCTTCTCGGAGAAGCAGTACGACGACGTCGCGCAGCCGCAGGTGCGCGCCGCGTTCGCGGCAGCCTTCAAGACGCGCGACCGCGACGACTGGGTGAAGGAGCTCGCGCCTAACGACACCTGTGTCTCGCCGGTGAACTCGATCGAGGAGTTGGTGAAGGACAAGCAATTACTGGCGCGCGGCGCGTTCAGCGAGGCGGAGCACGCCAACCGCGGCGCCTTCCAACAAGTCGCGCCGGTGTTCGCGGGCATGGACCGCGACGGCGAGCCCTTCGAGGCGCGCGACGCCTCGCGCTCCGACACGCTCGAACTGCTCATGGAAGTAGGAATGACGCAGAGCCGCATCGAGACGCTGAAGTCGTTCGGCATCATCTTCTAACAGGAGCAGGCGATGTCCGAGATCCCGGCCGAAGTCCAAAACTGGATCGGCCAGAAGCGTTACGAGTTGTGGGGCGATTTCGACGTCGAGCGCGGTTACATCTTCACCACCTGCTCATCGGTGATGAACGCGAATCCGATTTATTGGGACGACAAGGCCGCGCAGGAAATCACCGGCGGCCCGATCGCGCCGCCCGCCATGATCTCGGTCTGGTTCCGGCCGCATCACTGGTCGCCGGGTCGAGATGAGGGCGCCGTGCCGCTGCAGTGCCACTTCGATCTGAAGGATCGCCT
>JANNRF010000172.1:0-1781 GCA_031401135.1 Deltaproteobacteria bacterium
GGTGTGATGGCGCGCGCGATGTAGTCGAGGCCGTGGAGCGCGGGCACGATTCCGTTCGCGAAGAACTTGGACCAGCTCTCGGTTTTGCTGCGCGCGCGGCGCGCGACGCGTTGGCCGACGAGCAGGCCGGCTTCCTCGAAGGTTTCGCGCACGGCGGCGAGCGCGAGGCCGCGGGCGCGCGCGGGGGTGGCGCCGAGCGCGAGTTTGGCGAGCACTTCGGGGCGCAAGTCGGTGGCGCGGGCGGCGCGGGCGTCGGCCGGATCGACGCGGCCACCGGGGAACACGTAGAGGTTGGGCATGAACTTGAGGCCGCCGGCGCGGCGCCCGAGCAGGATCTGCGGTTCGCCTTGATCGCGGCGGCAGAGCACGAGTGCGGCGGCGTCGCGCGGGACGACTCGAGCTTCGGGAGTGGCGACTTCGGGCTGCGACATGGGGGGCGCACGGTATGCCGGGCGCGTAACTCCTGCCGTCGCGTTCTCGACTTTTCTCGCGGCGCGGTGCCAGGCGTGGCTGCCGATGCCCGATTTCCCTAGGTTGCGCCGTCACTTTCAATCCATCCGGATGCACGGATGGATTGCACTCGTCCTCGAGTCGCCGGCCGCGAGGCCGCCCACAGGAGCCCCGATGCCCACCGCCATCCCGCCTTTCAAGGTCAAGGACCTCGCCGATCACGAACTCGGCCGCAAGGAGATCCGGCTCGCCGAGCACGAGATGCCGGGGCTGATGGAGCTGCGCCGGCGGCACAGCGCGAGCAAGCCGCTGCGCGGCCTCAAAATCATGGGCTCGCTGCACATGACGGTGCAGACGGCGGTCCTGATCGAGACGCTGACCGCGCTCGGCGCGAGTGTGCGCTGGGTCTCGTGCAACATTTTCTCGACGCAGGATTCCGCGGCGGCGGCGGTTGCGGTCGGCCCGGACGGCACGCCCGAGCACCCGCGCGGGATCGCGGTCTACGCCTGGAAGGGCGAGACGCTCGACGAGTATTGGTGGTGCACCGCCGCGGCCTTGTTATGGCCCGACGGCTCGGGGCCGGATCAGCTCGTGGACGACGGCGGCGACGCCACGCTGCTGCTGCACAAGGGCCTCGAGTGGGAGCGTGCGGGCGCGGTGCCAGCGTTCGACCCGAAGGCCGACCCCGAAGAGTGGGGCGTGATCCTGCATCGATGGACAATCGGGGCACGCCGGCGCCCAAGGGCGCGGCGTGGCGGCGGTCGGTGTTTGGCAGCCTCGGGCCGCTCTCGACTGAAGATCAGGCCGCAGGCGTGCAAGCTCTGGGGCGACTCTGCCCGTTCGTGGACCTCACGCGAGTGGGTATTTGGGGCTGGAGCGGCGGCGGCTCGAACACGCTTAACGCGATGTTCCGCAAGCCGGACATTTACCACGTAGGGATCGCGGTCGTGCCGAAGCCTCAGCCGCAGTACTACATCGCGTGGTATCAGGAGATTTATATGCGAACGCCGACAGAAAATCCGGACGGTTACCGCACCAGTGCGCCGATCAACTATGCGGAGGGCCTGCGTGGCGACCTGCTGATCATCACCGGTAGCGGCGAAACCAACACGCATCTGGAGATCACTGAAGGGTTGGTGGACCGGCTTGTTGCCCTCGGTAAACGCTTCGACTACTTCGTCTATCCCAATCGCGATCACGGGCTCTCTGAGGGCAAGGGATCGACCGTTCACGTGCGCATGCTGATTGCCCGTTATCTCATTGAACACTTGCCTCCGGGCCCGCGTTGACGGACCCTGCTTTCCGTCGCGATGAACATTGCCCCTGCAACT
>JANNRF010000173.1:0-1982 GCA_031401135.1 Deltaproteobacteria bacterium
CGGCACTGGCGGCTGCGCGCCCTGGGCCGCGTCGCGACGCTGACGATGAGCGTCGACGAAGCCGGCGCCCTAATGGACGGGGTGCTGCTCAAGCGCAACAGCTACGACATCGGCGTCGACCTCGAACTGCGCGACGCCGTACAGCGCCTGCGCTTCGAGCACCCGGACGTGGCGTGCGTGCGGCTCGAGTCTGCGCTGCCCGACGTGTTCTGCGCCGGCGCGAACATCGGCATGCTGGCGCGCGCGAGCCACGGGTTGAAGGTGAACTTCTGCCGGCTCACGAACGAGACGCGGCTAGAGATCGAGGACGCGACGCGCGCGGGGCAGCGCTGGCTCGCGGTGTTAGGCGGAACCGCGAGCGGCGGTGGCTACGAACTCGCGCTCGCCTGCGAACGCATCCTGCTCGTAGACGATCGCCGCGCCGCTGTGAGCTTGCCGGAGTTGCCGCTGCTCGCGGTGCTGCCTGGCACGGGCGGGCTCACGCGACTCGTCGACAAGCGCGGCGTGCGGCGCGATCTCGCGGATCTGTTCTGCACGCGCGAAGAAGGCGTGCGGGCAGCGCGGGCGCTCGAATGGAAACTCGTGAATGCAATCGCAGCGCCGAGCCGGTTCGCGGAACTTGTTGGGGGCGAGGTCGCTGTTGCCCTCGCGTCGGCGGGCAACGCCGCGCGCGGTCCGGCGGTTGTGCTCGAAGCGCTCGCACCCGCCGTGAGCGAACGCGAGATCGCCTACCGCCACGTGCGCGTCGCGCTCTCACACGAGCAGCGCACCGCGGAGATAACAGTGCACGCCGTCGCAGACCTGAGCGCTGCACTGCGCCTCGCGCGCGAGCTCGACGACGCGCTGCTGCGCCTGCGCTTCCACCACCCCGAACTCGGGCTCTTGCTGCTGCGCACGCGCGGCGAAGTCGCGGCAGTGCGCGCGCTCGACGCCGCGCTCGCGAGCGAGAGCTGGCTCGCAGGCGAAGTGCGCGCGCTGTTAGGCCGCGTGTTCAAGCGCGTCGAGAACTCCGCGCGCTCGTGCTTCGCGCTCGTCGATGCAGGCGCCTGCTTCTCAGGGACATTCCTCGAACTCGCACTCGCAGCGGATCGCATCTACCTGCATGCGGAGAGCGGCGCGCTCGAACTCGGCGCGCTGAATCGCGGCGCGTACCCGCGAGCGAACGGCCTCTCGCGCCTCGAATCGCGCTTCCTCGGCGATGCCGCCGCGCTCGCCCGCGTGCTCGCCGCGAGCGGCGCGCTCGATGCCGAATCCGCGCTCGCGCTCGGCCTCGCAACCGAGGCTCCCGACGCGATCGAGTGGGACGACGCCATCCGCCTCGCGATCGAAGAGCGCGCGAGCTTCTCGCCCGACGCGCTCACCGGCCTCGAACAGAACCTGCGCTTCGCCGGGCCTGAGACGCTCGAGACGAAAATCTTCGCGCGCCTCTCGGCCTGGCAGAACTGGATCTTCCAACGCCCGAACGCTTCGGGGCCCGATGGCGCACTGCGCGCCTACGGCCGCCCGGAACGTGCGAAGCTCGATATGAAGCGCACCTGACGGAGAACGCTTGAACGTCGATCTCGACTCTCGCATCCCCAACAACGTCGGCCTCGCGGACGATCCGAAGCTGCGGCGCGCGCTTGAGGCCTGGCAGCCGAAGTTCCTCGACTGGTGGCGCGCGCGCGGCCCCGAAGGATTGCAGGCCGACGAGATCTACCTGAGAACTGCGGTGAGCGTCGATCGCGCGGGCTGGGCGCACTACGACTACGTGCGCATGCCGGAGTACCGCTGGGGCATCTTCCTGGCGCCGCCGGAGCCGGACCGGCGCATCCCGTTTGGCGATGCGCTCGGCGCGCCCGCGTGGCAGCAAGTGCCCGGCGAACTGCGCGCCGCGCTGCGGCGGCTCGTCGTCACGCAGGGCGATACCGAGCCCGCGAGCGTCGAGCAGCAGCGCGCGCTCGGCGCCCGCGCACCCTCGCTCTACGACCTGCGAAACTTGT
>JANNRF010000174.1:0-3197 GCA_031401135.1 Deltaproteobacteria bacterium
GATCGCAGAATTGCGCGTTTTTCACGGTCGGGTCGATGTTCATCCAGAATACTTGCAGCAGTTTTTCTTCGATCCCGCGCAAGCCGCACCCGCCAAACTCCCAGGCCCGCTGTGGAGGCCCCCGAATCCACACGAGGCGGGCGGGCGCGTGGGGGCCGCTGCGCCGAGGTAGAACCGCAGGCGGGGCCCAACGAAACGCAGCGCCTTCTCACCAGAAGACGCGCCCCAACAAACGCCACTTCCACCCAAGGCCCCGACGAGGCACGAGGCGCACGGCCCCCGCGCCCCCGCCCGCCGCTCGCGACGAGCACCTCTTCTCCGCGCGCGCGCAGTCCGCGACCGCGCGCTCCTTCTTCCCGGCTCCTCGCCCTACCCGTTCTTCTTGGCGAACTCGCGCATGAACGAGGCCAACGCCTCACACCCCGCGAGGGGGAACGCGTTGTAGATGCTCGCCCGCATCCCGCCCACCGAACGATGTCCCTTCAGCCCCGACATCCCGGCCTGCTCGGATTCTTTCGAGAACTTCGCGTCGAGCTCCGGCGAAGGCCCTCGAAACGTGATGTTCATCAGCGAGCGGCTGCCCTCTCCCGCGTGACACGCATAAAACCCCGCCCCCGCCTCGAGCGCCGCGTAGATCACTTCCGCCTTGCGGCGATTGATCTGCTCCATCGCAGCGAGGCCCCCTTGCTTCTTCAGCCAGCGCAGCGCGAGACCCATTAGGTAGATCGGAAACGTCGGCGGCGTGTTGTAGAGCGAGCCTTCCTTCGCGTGCGTGTCGTAACGCAACATCGTCGGCAGCTCGCGCACTCGTCGCGCGATCAGATCGCGGCGAATGATCACCAGCGTCACGCCTGCCGGGCCGAGGTTCTTCTGCGCGCCGGCGTAGATCAGCCCATAGCGGCTGACGTCGAGCGGGCGCGAGAAGATGTCGCTCGACGCGTCGCACACCAGGAACGCGCCCGCCGGCGGCGCGGGCGGCTCGCTCGTCCACTGCGTGCCGAAGATGGTGTTATTGGAAGTGAAGTGCGCGTAGACGGGCGCTGCGCTGTAGCGAATCTCGTCGGCGCGCGGGATGCGCGTGAAGTTGCCCTCGGCGGTGCTGGCCGCGATGTGCACCTTCCCGTAGAGCTGCGCTTCCTTCACCGCTTTCTCGGACCACGCACCTGTCACCAGGTAATCCGCGCTGGCTTCCGCCGGCAGCAAGTTCGCGGGAACCTGGAAGAACTGCGTCGACGCGCCGCCTTGCAGGAACAGCACGCCATAATCATCCGGGATTGCGGCGAGTTCACGGCAATCGGCCTCGACCTCGCGCATCACGCCCTCGAAGGCGGGGCCGCGATGGCTGTGCTCGGCGATGCCGATGCCCGTGCCGTTGAAGTTGAGCAGCGCGCCCTGGGCTTCTTCGAGCACCTCGACGGGCATCACAGCGGGTCCGGCGGAGAAGTTGAAGATGCGTTCGCTCGCCACGGCTGGACCTCACTAGAGTGGAGGGCCTTCTTAGCGGACGTGTGAAATGGATGCCGTCGTAGAGACACGCAGCGGACGCGTGCGCGGGCGCACGCGACGCGGCGTGCTCGCGTTCCTCGGCATCCCGTACGCGCGGCCCGCCGAGGGCAGGCTGCGCTTCGCGGCGCCAGAGCCGCCCGAGCCGTGGGCAGGAGTGCGCGACTGCTTCGAGCCGGGCCCGGGCGCGCCGCAGCGCAGCGCGATGCCGAAGTGGCTGCAGGGGATCGCGGGCAACCCCAAGCGTTATGGGCTCGATTGCCTGTGCGTGAACGTGATTACGCCAGGCCTCGATTCACGGCAGCGACCCGTGCTGGTGTGGATCCACGGCGGCGGCTTCGTGTTCGGCGCCGGCAGTGCGCCCGTTTACGACGCCTCGCAGTTCGCGCGCGAGCACGACGTGGTGCTGATCTCGCTCAACTACCGCCTTGGCGCGCTCGGCTTCGCGCAGCTCGACAGCGTGGCGCGCGGCGGCCCGTTCGCCTCGAACGTGGGCCTGCGCGATCAACTCGCGGCGCTCGCGTGGGTGCGCGAACACGCGGCGGCGTTCGGCGGCAACCCGAACAACGTGACCGTGTTCGGGGAGAGCGCGGGCGCCATGAGCATCGGCGCGTTGCTCGGCAGCCCGCTTGCGCACGGGCTCTTCCAGCGCGCGATCTGCCAGAGCGGCGCCGCGCACCACGTCTCGTCGCGCGATGGCGCCGCGCGCATGGCGCACGCGCTGCTGCGCGCACTCGACCTAACATCTGCGAGCGCCGAGAGGCTATGCGACGTGCCGCTTCCGGCGCTCATCGACGCACAGCTGCGCGCCTCGGCGAGCTTGCCCGCGCCGTGGGGCCTGTTGCCGTGGCAACCGGCGCTAGACGACGACGTGCTGCCCGCGCCGCCCCTCGACGCAATCGCCGCGGGCAGCGCGCGCGGCGTCTCGCTCGTCGTTGGCACCAACCGCGACGAGTACAACCTGTTCCTGCTGAACTCCAGCGCCCGCGCGATGGACGAAGCGCGCCTACGGCATGTGATCGCGCGAGTGATTGGGCCCGCGCGCGCCGAGGAAGCCGCGGCGCTCTACGGCGAGCTGCTGCCGCGCTCGAAGCCCGTCGAGCGCTGGAGCTTGCTGCAAACGCATCGCGTCTTCCGCGCGCCCGCCGAGCGCCTCGCCGCGCTCGCCGCGCAGCATACGCCCGAGACCTACGCCTACTGCTTCACCTGGTCGCCACCCCTAACACCTCGCGCGCTGGGCGCTTGCCACGCGCTCGAGATCCCGCTCGTGTTCGGCAGCTATCGCAAGCCCGCGCTGCGCATGCTCTACGCCACCGGCGGCGCACTCTCGCGCGCGATGCAGGCGAACTGGGCCGCCTTCGCGCGCGAGGGCAGGCCCGCGGATGCGCGCTGGCAGCAGCACGCGGAAGGCAGCGCACCGTTTGTGCTCGGCCCCCGCGACGCGCGCGCGCTGGAGCGTTTCGAGCGAGCACGCGCGTTCTGGGCCGCACAAGGCCACGGGCCACAGGAACTCGGGGACGTTCCGTAAGAAAGTTAAGTTGTTGGCGGGCCAACAACTTATGGTCTTCACGCGCATGTTCGGCAATGCCCAAGAGTGGCTGGCAAAAGCCGAGGAGCATGCAGCCGCGCGCAAGTTCGACCCCGCCAACTATCTGGGCCTGCGCTTGGCCCCGGACATGTTGCCATTCTCCCGG
>JANNRF010000175.1:0-19137 GCA_031401135.1 Deltaproteobacteria bacterium
ACCCGCTCGCTTCGCCGGACGTGCGTGTCGTGGCGAGCGCGGGGCGCGAGATCGTGCTGATTGGCACCGCGCACGTTTCGCGCGAGTCGACCGAGTTGGTGCGGCGCGTGATCGAGGCCACGCAGCCGGACGGCGTGTGCATCGAGCTCGATGCCGGCCGTTACGACGCGCTCTCGAAGCCGCAGCGCTTTGAGCAGCTCGATCTGCGTCAGATCATGCGCAGCCGCCAGCTGCCGACGCTGTTCGCGAACTTGCTGCTCGCCGCGTTCCAGCACTCGCTCGGCGTGAAGCTCGGCGTGAAGCCGGGCGCGGAGCTGCTCGAGGGCGCGCGCGTGGCCGAGGCGCTCGGCAAGCCGTTCTACCTGTGCGACCGCGAAGTGCGCATCACGCTACGGCGCGCCTGGGCGGCGCTCTCGTGGTGGAAGAAATCGCTGCTGGTCTCGGCGCTGGCGGAGAGCCTGTTCGCGCGGCCCGAGATGAGCGAGGACGATCTGCGCGAACTGCGGGAGCGCGACGTGATGTCGCAGCTGCTCGCGGAACTCGCGAAGGCGTTCCCGGGCCTGAAAGCGGTGCTGATCGACGAACGCGACGCCTACCTCGCGGAGAAGATCCGCCAGACGCCCGGCGCGAAGCTGGTGGCGGTGGTCGGTGCCGGGCATATCGCGGGCCTCGCGGCGCATCTCGAACGTGGCGCGCCGATTGCGCTCGCGCCGCTCGAATCGATCCCGCCGCCGTCGCGCTGGACTGGCGCGATCGGCTGGGCGATCCCGATCGCGATCGTCGCAAGCCTGGTCGCGGTAGGAATCGTGCGCGGCCCCGCGGCCGTCGGCGAGAGCTCGCTGGTGTGGATCCTCGCCACCGGCATTCCGTGCGCGCTCGGCGCCGTGATCGCCTTCGGCCACCCCGCCACGATCCTCTCGGCGTTCGTCGCAGCGCCGATCACGACGCTGCACCCAGCGATCGGCGCCGGCTACGTCACCGCGTTCGTGCAGTCCTACTTCCGGCCGCCGCTGGTGCGCGAGTTCAGCGCCGTGCTCGACGATCTCTCCTCCGCGCGCGGGCTTTGGCGCAACCGCCTGCTGCGCATCCTGCTCGTGTTCGTGCTGACCTCGTTCGGCGCGTGCGCCGGCATGGGGCTCGGCGCGAGCCAGATCGTGGGGCGCATCGTCTCGTAGAAGCGCCGTGTCCGAGAACTCCGTGGCGCTCGCCGCGTAGCATCGCCGCGAAAGAGAGGGAGAACTCGATGGCGATTTCACGACCTGGGCTCAAGCGCTCGCGCGATCAGCGCATCATTGCGGGCGTGTGCGGCGGCATCGCGGAGTGGCTGGGCTGGGGCGCGACAGGAACGCGCGTGATCTACGCCCTGATCACGCTCTGCACCGGCGTGCCAGCGATCCTCTACCTCGTGCTCTGGATCGTGATGCCGGTACGCGACGAGTTCTGAGCGGCTCTGCTTCTCAGGATTTGCCAAGTCGCACGCGGCTCTGATAAAAGGGCCAGGTCTTTGCGAGGAGCGCGCCATGAAACATGCCCCGATGCGCAGCGCGCCCTCCCCGATCGAAGCGAGTCGTTGACTCGGTTCCAAGCTCGGAGGCCAGGGAGGCGCGCTCAGTAGCCGCTGCCTCCGCTCCTCTCATCAGGCTTGGATCCCGTCATGACCGAACTCTCTCCCGCTTCTTCCGCCATTTCCGTTGCCCGCGGCGCGCCCGCTCGCGGCAGCCTGCGCGAACTCGTGTTGCTCGCGGCGCCGCTCGCGCTCACGCAGCTCTCACAAATCCTGATGGGCATCGTCGATGCCGCGTTCGTCGGCCGCCTCGGCGCCGCAGAACTCGGCGCCGCCGCGTTCGCGAACATCTGGAGCTGGATGATCTTCTCGCTGTTCTTCGGCGCGGCGTCCGTGGTGCAGACCTTCGTCGCCCAAAGTCACGGCGCGGGCGACGAGCGAGGCTGCGGGGCCTGGGCGTGGCAGGGCCTCTGGGTGGTGGCGCCGGCGACTGCGCTTGCCGCGGTCGGCGCCTACTTCGCGGCGCCGTTCCTGTTGTCGCACGTCGGCAACCCGCAGGAGTTGGTCGCGCCCTCCATCGCATACGCCCAGCCGAGCGCGATCGGCTTTGCGGCGCTCGGCGTGGTGTTCGTGTGGAACGGTTTCTTCCGCGGCATCGGCGACATGCGCACGCCCCTGATCATCGGCGTGATCGCAAACGTCGCGAACGGGATCGGCGGCTACGCGCTGATCTTCGGGCACTTCGGCGCGCCGAAGCTTGGCATTGCCGGCGCCGCACTGGCGACCGCCGCGAGCGAGTTCTTTTACGCGGCAATGCTGATCTTCGCGGCCTCGCGGCCGCGCATCGTCGCGCGCTACGACACGCGCCCGCGCTGGCCCGAGCGCGCCGCATTCGTGCGCATGGTGCGCGTCGGCCTCCCGATCGGCGGCCAGTGGGTGTTCGACGCCGCCTCGTTCGCGGTGTTCACGCTGATCCTGGCCTCGATGGGCGCGGCGTCGGTCGCGGCGAGCCACTCGTTCATCATGCTCGTGAATGTGTCGTTCATGATCTCGCTCGGCGTCTCGAGCGCGACGCAGACCCTTGTTGGCCGCGCGATCGGCGCGCGCGAACCGCAGTTCGTGGTGCTCGCGCTGAAAAACGGCATGCGCGTGGCGTTGACGGTGTCGGTGGCGCTGGCGATCGCGCTCACCGCAGTACCCGAGCTGCTGATGAGCATCTTCACGAACGACCCGAGCGTGCTCTCGCTCGGCGTCTCGGTGCTGCGCCTCGGCGCGATCTTCCAACTGCTCGACGCCGTGCACATCGTCGCGATCGGAGCGCTGCGCGGCGCGGGCGACACGCGCTGGCCGTTCCTCTGGCAGACCGCGCTCGCCTGGGGCGTGTTCGTACCGCTCGCGTGGCTATTCGGCGTGCGCATGGGCCACGGCCTCGACGGCGCCTACGTCGGCGGCGTCATCTACGTCGCCCTGCTCGCAGGCGGCCTGCTCTGGCGCTTCTCCTCCGGCCAATGGAGGGAGATGCGGATCTAGGACGCAGGGGACGTTGGTCGACGAAACACGCCCGCCGCGACTTGCGGCGTTGTCGCGAGAGTTTCGTCGTCCAACGTCCCCGGTCGCGCGGGCGCCAAGCTCGAGTGGGGACGCTCCACGACGAAACCCGCGAACGGCGAGCTGACGCGGGCGGGCGTGTTTCGTCGAGGAACGTCCCCGATGAACGTCCCCGGTGTGACCGTCCCTGACACAACCACCCCGCACACTTCCCTCATCGCAAGCGCGCGAGAAGTTCGCGCGAGCGTATGATCCAAATCGGGGGGAAGTCCCATGTCGATGGGATTCGTCGAGATCGCTCTGCTCGGCGTCGGGCTCTTGCTCGCGGCCTGCGCCGCGATGCTGTTTGCGCTGTACCGGCGCGGCGAGCGCGACCCGGCCGTTGTGCTCGCGCCGCGCCTCGACGAACTCACGCGCGGCCAAGAGCGCACGGACCGCGCGCTGCGCGACGAGATGCTGCGCAGCCGCGAGGAACTCGCGACGCACACGCGCAATCTGCGCGAAGAAGTCAGCAGCACGCTGCGCGACGTCGGCAACACGCTCGACCAGAACCTCGAGCGCTCGCGCGATTCAATCGATGCGCGCCTGCGCGGCATGCAGGACGACAATCAGAAGAAGCTCGACGAGATGCGCGCGACCGTGGACGAGAAGCTGCAGAGCACGCTCGAAGAGCGCCTCGGCGTCGCGTTCAAGCAAGTGAGCGAGCGGCTCGAAGCCGTGCACAAGGGATTAGGCGAGATGCAGTCGCTGGCGGTCGGCGTCGGCGACCTGAAGCGCGTGCTCACGAACGTGAAGACGCGCGGCGGCTACGGCGAGACGCAGCTCGACGCGCTGCTCGAGCACTGCCTCGTGGCGAGCCAGTACGCGAAGCAGGTGCAGCTGCGCGCGGGCTCGAGCGATCGCGTCGATTTCGCGGTGCGCATGCCGAACGGACCCGAGGGCGCGCCGCTCTGGCTCCCGATCGACGCGAAGTTTCCGCAGGAGGACTACGAGCGCCTCCAGGCCGCGATCGAGCGCAGCGATCTCAGCGCCGCGGAGGACGCGGGCCGCGCGCTCGAGACGCGCATTCGCGGCGAGGCGAAGAGCATCCGCGACAAGTACGTCTCGCCGCCGCACACCACCGATTTCGCGCTGCTGTTCCTACCTACCGAGGGGCTCTACGCCGAGGTGCTGCGCCGGCCCGGGCTCGTCGAGACCCTGCAGCGCGATTGCAAAGTCTTGGTGGTCGGGCCGACCACGCTGCTGGCGATCCTCAACAGCTTGCAGATGGGCTTCCGCACGCTCGCGATCGAGAAGCGCACCACCGAGGTCTCGCAGCTGCTCGGCGCGGTGAAGCAGCAGTTCGGTCAGTTCGCGCAGTTGCTCGACAAGGTCGACAAGAAACTGCAGGAAGCATCGAGCACGCTCGGCGACGCCACGCGCAAGACGCGCTTCATCCAGGGGAAGCTCGGAAAAGTCGAGGCGCTGCCGGAGCTCGACGCCGCGCAGCTGCTCACGGACGGCTCGGAGCGCAGCGCCGCGGAGTAAGCTGCGCGACTCAACCCGAGAGGAGCGCAGATGCAGGGCCCGACGAAAGCGATCACGATCGACGAGTTCAAGGCGCTAGTGGGCAAAGAGCTCGGCGTCTCCGAGTGGACGCTGGTCGATCAGAAGCGCATCGACGCGTTCGCCGACCTGACCGACGACCACCAGTTCATCCACGTCGATCCCGCTGCCGCGAAGCAGACGCCGCTCGGCTCGACCATCGCCCACGGCTTTCTCACGCTCTCGCTGGTCGCCAACTTCGGTTATCAGGTCGTGCCGGGCGTCAAGGGCGCCAAGATGGGCATGAACTACGGCATCAACAAGCTGCGCTTCGTCTCGCCGGTGAAGAGCGGCGCACGCGTGCGCGGCCGCTTCAAGCTGAAGTCGCTGGAAGACCAAGGCGGCGGGCGGTTCCTCAGCACGACCGAGGTGACGGTGGAAGTCGAGGGACAGGAAAAGCCGTCGGTGGTGATGGAGTGGCTCGGGCTGACGTTCGTTTGAGCGCCATCGAAGTTTCTCACGCGAGTTCGAGTTCCTTCCCGGTCCACCGCATCACCACGTCCTCCTCCCGCACGCGCTTCCAGTCGAACTCGCGCAGCAGCTCGCGCGGCGCTACGGGCTCCGCGCTCGCGCGCAATCCGCAGGCGTGCGCGAGCACGCCGCACAGCTCCGCCGCGCTGTAGTGCGCGCGCAGCTCGGGCGCGGCGACGGCGCCGTGCAGCTTCGCGAGCTTCTCGCCGCGCGCTTCGAGCAAGAGCAGGTGGTGGCGGAACGCTGGCACGGGCAACCCCAACAACTCGCGCAGTGCGACTTGCAGCGGCGTGCGCAGCGCGAGATCGCGGCCGCGCACGACGCGCGTAACAAGGCTCGCGGCGTCGTCCACCACCGATGCGAGCTGATACGCGGGAGCAAAGTCGCGCCTGCGCACCACCGGATCGCCGAACGCGCGCGCGGGATCGAGCGCCCACACCGCCCCGCTCTCGTCGCGCACCGCGACCTCGCGCGAGAGCACGCGCACGCGGAGCGGCTCCGCGCTCGCGCGCCAGCCGCCCGCGGGCAACGCGCGCGCGCGGCACGTGCCCGCGTACGCGAAGCCGCCGTCCGGCGCGGGCAAAGCGTGCTCGCGCAAGATCGAGCGGCTGCACGCGCACGGGTAGAGCAAGCCCTGCGCAGCGAGTGCGTCTAGCGCGCCTTCGTGTCGCGCGCGCGCCGCGCTCTGTAGCTGCACTTCGTCCCAATCGAGACCGAACCACGCGAGGTCTTCCTGCAGTCCCGCCACGAGTTCCACGCTCGAGCGCAGCGGGTCGAGATCCTCGAGGCGCATAATCACGCGCCCGCCCTGAGAACGCGCATCGAGCCAACACAACAAGGCAGCGAGCAATGTGCCTGGGTGCGCGCGGCCAGTGGTCGAGGGTGCGAAGCGTCCGACCGCCGTTTCCATCGCTCGCAGGTTCTCCCGGCTCGCGGCGCTTCCGGTGGCGGCGGAGCAACGCGGCCTCGTAGCATACGCGCGCTCACTCGAGAGGCGCGCTCAATGGGATTGCTCGAAGGCACAGTCGGCATCGTCACCGGCGCCGGCACGGGAATCGGGCGCGCGACCGCGCTGCAGGCGGTGCGCGAAGGCGCGCGCTTGTTATTGGCCGGCGTGAACCGCGCGGCGGGCGAAGACACGGTGCGCAAGATCGAGAAGGCCGGCGGCGAGGCGACCTTCGTGATGGCGGACCTGCGCCGTGAGGATCACGTGGCCGCGATGGTGCAGGAAGCGCTCGGCACGTTCGGCAAGCTCGACTGGGCGTGCAACAGCGCCTCTGGCGGAGAGAGCGTAAAGCTGCTCACGGACCTAACAGAAGAGGAATGGGACGACTTCGTCGGCGTCTCGCTGAAGGGCATCTGGCTGTGCATGAAGCACGAGATTCCCGCCATGATCGCGGGCGGCGGCGGCACGATCGTGAACGTCGGCTCGATGATCGGCGTGCGCGGCATGCCCGGGCTCTCGGCCTACGCCGCGGCCAAGGGCGGCCTGATCGCGCTCAGCAAATCCGCGGCCGCCGAGTTCGCGCCGCGCGGCGTGCGCGTGAACGTGGTGAATGCGGGCATGATCCGCACCGCCGCGAACGAACGCTTCGAGAAGCTCTCGCCCGAGATCGCCAAGCGAGCGATCGAGAGCCACGCGCTCGGGCGCATGGGCGAACCCGAGGAAGTGGCCGAGATGGTGGTGTGGCTGCTCTCGTCGCGTTCGAGTTTTGTTACGGGCGAATGCATCGCGGTGGACGGCGGCTCGCAGGTGAAGGCGTCCACGTTTCCGATGGATTGAATGCCCCCCACCGCCCCCGACCAACTCCTGCGCACACTCTCCGAGGACGGCAGCGTCTCGGTGCGCGCGCTCGTCGGCACGCAGCTCGTGCGCGAAGCCACGCGGCGCCATGCAACCTCGCCCGTGGCCACCGCCGCGCTCGGCCGCGCACTGCTCGGCGCGGTGTTGCTGGCTTCTCAGGGCAAGGACGGCGAGACGCTCGAGCTGCGCTTCCGCGCGCGCGGGCCGCTCGGCCACATCGTCGCGATGGCCGACTGCTTAGGCCGCGCTCGCGGCTACGTCGCGAACCCGGGCCTCGACTTGCCGCTGCGCGGCGGGCGCCTGGATGTCTCAAAGGCCGTCGGCCTCGGCGAACTCTCGGTCGTGCGCTTCCGGCCGGGCTGGAAGGAGCCTTACACCGGTATCGTGCCGATCGTCGCGGGCGAGATCGCCGAGGACATCGCGCTCTACCTAACAGAAAGCGAGCAGACGCCCTCCGCGGTCGGGCTCGGTGTGTTTCACGAGCCAGATGGCGCCGCCGCTGCGGCCGGCGGATATCTCGTGCAATCGCTGCCAGGCGCGAACGACGCAATCGTGAAGCGCGTCGACGCGAACGTGAAGCGGTTGTCTTCGCTCTCGCGGTTCGTGCGCGACGGCGCGTCGGCCGCGGACATCGTCGCGCACCTGCTCGAGGGCGTCGGCCGCCGCGATCTCGAAGCCAGCGAGCCGCGCTTCTTCTGCGCGTGCGACGAGGAGCGCGTGCTGCGCGCCATCGCGATGCTCGGCCGCCGCGATCTCGAGGAGGCGATGGCGAAACGCGAACAACTCGAAGTGCGCTGCGTGTTCTGCGCAGAGCGCTACGCCGTGGACCCCGAGCGCGCGCGGGCGCTGCTGCAGGACGCGTGAGGGCAAGCGTGCGGCGCGCCCGCTCAAGCGGCGTTCGCACCTGATAACTGAAGCGTCGCGGCGAACCCACCGCCCTCGGCGTTGCCGACCTCGAGCGCAGCGCCCATCTGCTGCGCAAGCGAGTTCACGAGCGCGAGCCCGATGCCGGCGCCGGGTGCGCTGCGCGTGAGTTCGTCGCCGCGGCGGTAGAAGGGCTCGAGGATGCGCGCGAGTTCCTCGCGCGGAACCCCGGGGCCGTGATCGCGCACCGTGAGCGCCACGCCTTCGCCTTCGCGGCGACAGCCGATCTCGATCCGCGCCGGCTCGCCGCGCCCGTACTTGACCGCGTTGTCGATTAGGTTGAAAACGACCTGGAGCAGCGCGTCGCGCTCGAAGCGGACAGGCGGCAACGCCTCATCCACGGCGAGTTCGAGCGTCAGCCCGTGCTCGTGCGCGTGCTGCCGTAACAACTCCACGGCCTCGCGCACAACCGGCGCGGCATCGCCGACGCGGAGCTCGAGGCTGCGCGCACCTTTTTCGAGGCGCGAAAACTCGAGCACGTTGTTGATCAGCCGCGAGAGCCGTTCGGTCTCGGCGGTGATCGAGCCGTAATACTCGCGCCGCTTCTCGTCGCCCGAGACGAGCCCGTCGCGCAGCATCTCCGCGTAGAGCCGAATCGCAGTGAGGGGCGTCTTCAGTTCGTGGGAAACTGCCGCGGCAAAATTGCTGCGGCGCTCCGCGAAGTGGAGCGCGACCGCCGACATGCGGTAGACGGCGAAGAGGCCGCCACTAACGACCCCCGCGAACAGTGCGGCGAGCCAATAGACGCTGCGCGCGCCTTCGTCCGCGAAGGGGATGAACGAAAGCTCGGCGGCGAGCGCGTCGAAGGGTTCGGCGAAGCGGTGCGCGAAGGCACTGCGATCGCTCTGCGCGCCCGCCGCGAACGGCTTGCCGCGGGCAGCAAGCCGAAGCGCGGCGCCGTGCAATGCACCGGTTGCCAGGATTCGCTCGCCAAGGCTGCGCTCGACGCTCGCGAGATCGAGCACCAACCCCTGACGCACGCCGCGCGATCCGATCCACGCGGTGCGCACCAATAACAGCTCGCCGCTTGCGAGCAGCCGGCCCCGCAGCGGGTCGACGACGACACGCACTGGCGCCTCGCGGATCAGCCGCAGCTCGCGAGGAGTCCCCTCGGCTTTGCCGCCTGCACTCGGCTGAGTCTCAGCTTCGGGTGCGGCCGCCTCGTCGGCGAGTTCCACGTCTCCAGGTTCCTCGTCAGCGAGTACCTGGGCTGCAATCGGTGCCGCCGCGAGTGAAACGGCTCCAGTGGCGGCAGCGGATTCCTGCGCGGCGCCCGAAATCTCCCCAACAACTCCCGCGGGTTCGGCAGTGACGGCTCGCGGATCGCCGGGCACCGCAGTCAGCTGGCGATCGACACGCCTCGCGTCCCATTCGTGTGGCTCAGGTTGGGGTTCTGCGGCGAACGCATCAGCAACCGCTTGCTCCGCGCCCTGCTGGCTCGCATTCGCTTCCGCCATGGGCGCAGCACTCGAGGGCGCGGCCCGTTTCTTTTCTCGCCGAAACCGCGACGAGCGCTCCGTGATGACGATCTCCTCGACTCCGCGCGACTCTTCGTACACCTGCTGCGTGCGCTGCTCGCGTTCCTTGGCGGCCGTGTTCAGCTTCGACAGAGCGTCGTAGGCGGCAACCTCCTCGCTCGGCGCGGGCAGCGGGGCGTCCTGGTCGCGCTTGGCCGCCGTAACAACGATCTCCTCGCCCTTGTCCTTCTGCTCCGGCCCAGGAACAGGCGAAACCGCTTTCGCCGCTTCGGGACGTGGCCGAGGCGGAGCCGCGCTCCTGGTTGCGGCGAACGGATTCGCAGCCGGCGCTCGCGCTGTCTCCAGCACGAGCCCGATCTCCATGCGCGCGCCCTCGGCCGCGATCTGCGCCGCGAGCGGCGCTACGCCGCGAGCCCACGCTGGCGTCGACACCTCGCCGCTCGCTTCGATCTGGAAATACCCCTGCGCTAGCGACTCCGCGGGCCTCTCGCGCAACGCGGAGCGCTCACTCCCAAACTCATAATCACTCGCGGGCCGCGCCTCTTCGCTGCGCAACCACTCCGTGAGCGCGCGCTCGAGCTCGTCGATGGCGCGCTCCGCCACCGCCCGCTCGCGGGCTTCGCGTTCGAGCGCGACGCTCGCGAGCGCGCGCCGCACGAGCAGGGCGCCCGGCAACGCGAGCGCCACTGCCAGCGCGAGGAACACGAGGCGCAGGCGCGCGGTCGTCATGCCAGCAGCCGATAGCCTTCGCCGCGCACCGTTTCGATCAGGTCGCGCGCGGCGCCGAGTTTCTTGCGCAATTTCGCCACGTGCATGTCCACGGTGCGCGTCTCGAGTTGGTCCGCGTGCTCGAAGCGCCAGACTTCGCGTAACAACGTTCGCCGCGAGACGATGCGCCCGCGTTCCTCCGCGAGCAGTGCGAGCAGTTCCACCTCGCGCCGCGTGAGCTCGATCTCCTCATCGCCGTCGCGGGCAACGAGGCGCGCGGGCTCGATCGCGAGCGCGCCCACGCGAAACGGCGCGATCTCCTCCGTGCGCTCGCCGGCGCGGCGCAGCAGCGCCTTCACGCGCGCGAGCAACTCCGCTAGCGAGAACGGCTTCGTCACATAATCGTCGGCGCCCACGCGAAAGCCGCGTAGGATGTCTTCCTCAGCACCGCGAGCCGTGAGCATCAGGATCGGCAACCGCGGATGCTCAGTGCGCAGGCGCTCGCAAACGTCGAAGCCCGAGATCCCCGGAAGCATCAGGTCGAGCACCACCAGATCGTGTCCACCTGATAACCCCGCCCGTAGCCCCTCTTCACCGGTCGCCGCACCGCTCGCCTCGAAGCCGTGGTGCGCGAACACGTCGAGCAAGCCGCGCCGAATCGCGGGCTCGTCCTCGACCACGAGAATGCGCAGCTTGGCGGTCATCAGGGGAGACTATCGGCGCGCGGAGGCGGGCGCGTGTAAAGGACGCGTAAATTGCAGCTCCGTGGTGGCGGGCGCACTTCGTCGCTCCCTAACGCTATTTGCCGTAGCCCCCACCCGTCCCAGGAGTACTCTGGTGCGCATGAAGGTCTCACACGGAACCGTTGTGGCGGGCAAGGTTGAACTCGAGGACACGACACTCGAGGAGGGGACGAGGGTCGCAGTCGTCGCCCTCGACCGTGGCGAAGCACTTGAACTCACTCCGTTGCAGCGCGCGGAGTTGCTGGCTTCGATTCGAGAAATCGCCGCAGATGAAACCATCGACTTCGACGAGTTGGTCCGCGAACTTCGGGCGTAGCAACAGGTGCCTCGTCGCTATCGCGTCGTCCTGACGCGAACTGCCTTGCGTCACGTTCGGGCGGCGCGCGAGTGGTGGCGACGATCAGGAAGCGGCGCCCCTCAACTGCTTTCTGACGAGCTGCTCGATGCTCTGGCGCTGATCCGAGCGCATCCGTCGCTTGGTGTCGCGCAGAACGAGCCCGAGGCGCCAGGGCTCAGGCGCTACCTCCTGAGGCGCACGCGATATCAGCTTTACTACGTCATCGATCCGGGCGAGCGCGCCATCTTCGTGGTCGCGTTCTGGCACGCCAGCCGCGGCAGCGGCCCAACTCTCTGACGCCGCGCCTCGCTCAGTACACCCCGCCCAGCTTGCTGTGATCCCAGCTCACGATCTTTTCGCGGCGAATCCTAATGCCTGTGCGCTTCGGCGCCGTGCCGCGCACCGCATTGCGGATGCCGTCGCGAGTCTTGTCGTCCGGGTTGTCGAGCGTTTTGGTTGAAACGCGCGTGAGAATGTCGACGACTTGCTCGACATCCCGGATCAACTCCGCCCTGCCGTAGATCACCACGCCCTTGAGTTTTTCATAGACCCCGCCGCCGGCCTCGACCAGCAGCGAGACGCGCGGATCGCGCGCGATGTTCAGGATCTTCTGGCTCTTGGTGAACGTGCTCATCACGACCGAACCGTCGGACTCGACGCCGAACCACATCGGCATCGGGTGCGGCGTGCCGTCCTTGTTGATCGAAACGATCGTCATCGTCTGCGACTTCGCGAGGAAGGTTTTCAGCTCATCATCGGTCATGCGGATCTGGTCGCGGCGGGACATCGGGGCTCCTTGTTATTCGTTCAGGCTGCGGCGCAAACTACTTCGCGCGCTCTCGCGCGCGTGCGAGCAAGCGCGCGTTTGCCGCGCGCAGGGCTTCCTCGGCGTCGAGGCCGGCGCGCTGCGCTTCCGCGACGAGAGCGAGCAGCCGCTCGCCGAGCGAGTCCTCGTCGAGAGCAGCATTCGCGCTTCCGTTTGCGGCAGGCACTAACTCGGCGAGCCCGGCGCGCTCGGCGCGACGCAACAACTTGGCAGCGCGAGCGAGCGCAGGCAGCGCGAGCGGGACGTCATCGAGCGCGGACCTCATCTGTCCGCCCGCCTTCGTCGCGCGCTCCTTCACTTTGATCTCTTCCCAGCTCGCCACCTGCTCTTCCGCTGTCTTGATCTCCGCGTCGCTGAAGATCCCGGGGTGGCGGCGCACGAGCTTGTCGCTGATCGCACTCGCGACGCCGGCGAAATCGAAGTGCCCAGCTTCCTGAGCCATGCGCGCGTGGAAGACCACTTGCAGTAACAGGTCGCCGAGTTCGTCGCGCAGCGCCTCCATGTCGCCGCTGCGGATCGCGTCCTCCACCTCGTAGGCCTCTTCGAGCGTGTGTTTCGCAATCGACGCGAAGTCCTGCTCGAGGTCCCACGGACAGCCGTCCTTGGGATCGCGCAGCCGCGCCATGATCGCGAGCAGGCGCTCGATTGCAGCGTGCTGCGCACTCATTAGAGCACCCGCCGCAGGTACTGGCCGGTGTAGCTGTCTTTGCTCTTGGCAACTTCCTCGGGCGTGCCGACCGCAATCACGCGCCCGCCGCCGTCGCCGCCTTCGGGCCCGAGGTCGATCACCCAGTCCGCGCAGCGGATCACGTCGAGGTTGTGCTCGATCACGAGCACGGTGTTGCCCGCATCCACGAGCCGATCGAGCACGGCGAGCAGCTTCTTGAGATCGTCGAAGTGCAGGCCCGTGGTGGGCTCGTCGAGGATGTAGAGCGTGCGGCCGGTCGCGGTGCGCGAGAGCTCGCGCGAGAGCTTGATGCGCTGCGCCTCGCCGCCCGAGAGAGTCGGAGATGGCTGCCCGAGCTTCAGGTAGCCGAGGCCGACTTCGCCGAGCGTGCGCAAGCCCGCGAGCACTTTCGGCTGGTTCTCGAAAACTTTCAGCGCTTCCGTCACCGAGAGTTCGAGCACCTGCGCGATCGAGAGGCCCTTGAACTGAACGCGCAGCGTCGCTTCGTTGAAGCGCTTGCCCTTGCACACGTCGCACGGCACGAACACGTCGGCGAGGAAGTGCATCTCGATGCGCTTCATGCCGTCGCCTTCGCACGCCTCGCAGCGCCCACCCTTCACGTTGAATGAGAAGCGCCCGGCTTTGTAGCCGTAGGCGCGCGCGTCGGGTGTGGTCGCGAACACCTCACGAATTAGGTCGAACACCTTGGTGTAAGTGGCCGGGTTGCTGCGCGGCGTGCGCCCGATCGGCCGCTGATCGATGTCGATGACTTTGTCGATGTAGCCGAGGCCCTGGATGCGGTCGTGCGCGCCGGCCGGATCGTGGCTGCCATGGAAGGCGCGGCGCAGCGCGGGATACAGCACCGAGTTCACGAGCGTGCTCTTGCCGGCGCCGGAGACGCCCGTAACAGCTGTCAGCGTCTCGAGCGGGAACTCCACGTCGACGTTCTTCAGGTTGTGCTCGCGCGCACCCTCGACGCGCAGGAACTTGCCCGAGCCCTTGCGGCGCTTCGAAGGCGTCTTGATCGAGAGACGCCCTGACAAGTAGGCGCCGGTGAGCGAGCGCTTCGATTTGCGCATCTGCGCGGGCGTGCCCGCGAACACCACCTCGCCGCCCTCACTGCCGGCGCCGGGCCCGAAATCGAGCACGAAATCCGCCGCCTCGATCGTCTCCTGATCGTGCTCGACCACGATCACGGTGTTGCTCATGTCGCGCAGGCGCTTCAGCGTCGCCAGCAACCGCCCGTTGTCGCGCTGGTGGAGCCCGATCGACGGCTCGTCGAGGATGTAGAGCACGCCGGTGAGTTCGCTGCCGATCTGCGAGGCGAGGCGAATGCGCTGGCTCTCGCCACCTGATAACGACGGGCCGGGGCGTTCGAGCGTCAGGTAGCCGAGGCCGACGTCGAGCAGGAAGCCGAGCCGCCCGTCGATCTCCTTGGTGACTTCCCCCGCGATCGTGCGCTCGGTCGGCGTCAGTGTCAGCGCCCCCAATAACTCGCGCGCCTCAGCAACGTTCAGCGCCGTCAGCTCGGGCAGGTTCTTCCCGCTGACGAACACCGCGCTCGATTCGGGCCGCAGCCGCCGTCCGCCGCAGGTTTTGCACACCGCTTCCGAGAGGTACTTCATGTACCAGCGCTTCATGCCCTCGGATTTGGTCATGCGGAAGCGGCGATAGAGCTCGTTCAGCACACCCTCGAACGGGCGCTCGAACTCGATCTTGCCGGTCGCGAACTTCATCGAGAGCGCGATGCGCTTGTCGCCGCTGCCGAAAAGCAGGACGTCGCGGTGCTTCTTCGGAAGGTCCTTCCACGGCATATCGAGATCGATCCCGAATTGCTTCGCGAGATTCTTCACGATCGAGCCGGTCCAGGATTCGCCGCGCTCGAGGATCGTCTTCCACGGCTCGATCGCGCCGTCGCGCACGCTCTTGCTGGCGTCGGGCACGACGAGCGAGGGATCCATCTCGGGCTTGGTGCCAAGGCCGTTGCAATCTGGGCACATCCCGAGCGGCGAGTTGAACGAGAAACTCTGCGGCGAGAGTTCTGGGAAGCCGAGATCGCAGCTGTGACAGTGCAGGTGCTCGGAGTAGAGCCGCTCCTCGTTGTCGAACGCTGCGATTAGGGCGCCGCCGCCTTTGCGCAGCGCGGTCTCGACCGAGTCCGTAACACGTGAGGCGTGCTTCGCGTCGCGCCCCTCGGGCGCGACCAGCCGGTCGACCACGATGTCGATCGTGTGCTTCTTCTTCTTGTCGAGCACCGGTAACTCGTCGCCGCGTACGGCCACGCCGTCGATGCGGAAGCGCGAGAAGCCTTCGCGCACGGCTTCCACGAGCGCGTCGCGGTATTCGCCCTTCCGGTTGTCCGCGATTCGCGCGATCACCTGGAAGCGCGTGCCGGGCGCGAGCCGGAGCAAGCGTTCCGCCGCCTCCGCCGCCGAGAGCCGCTCGACCGGCTCGCCGCAGCGGTGGCAGTGCTGGCGCCCGATGCGCGCGTACAGCACGCGCAGGTAGTCGTAGATCTCGGTGATCGTGCCAACCGTCGAGCGCGGGTTGTTACTGGCGGACTTCTGCTCGATCGAGATCGTCGGCGAGAGCCCGCGGATGTGGTCGTAACGCGGCTTCTCCATCTGCCCGAGGAACTGGCGCGCGTAGGCCGAGAGCGATTCGACGTAGCGGCGCTGGCCCTCGGCGTAGATCGTGTCGAAGGCGAGGCTGGATTTGCCCGAGCCCGACGGCCCCGTGAACACGACCAGGCGCTGCTTCGGAATGCGCGCATCGACGCGCTTCAGGTTGTGCTCGGCCGCGCCGCGCACTTCGAGATAGTCGTTGCCGGACGGCATCAGCGGGAGGTCCTGTTCGAGGTGGCGCGGCCTTGATCTCGTCCCGAACGGACACGCAGGCGCAGCGCGCAGCGAGCCGTAGGCGAGCGAAGTCAACAAGTGTCGGCTCGATGAGCGGGCGTTGCCAGTGCTGCTAACGACTGCTGCGCATGCTCCCCGACGACGCCGCCGTGATCGCGCTGCTGGTGCTGTTCGCGTCGTTCCTCGCCGGCTTGTTCGGGTTCGGCTTCGGCATTGTCGCCACTGCCGGCCTCTCGCTGACGATGGACTTGGTGCACGCCGCGAACCTCGTGAACCTCGCCAGCCCGTTCGTGACGGCGAGCCTGTTCTGGCGGCTGCGCCACCACGTCGAACCCCGCGCGGTGTTGCGCATCGCGCCGTGGCTCGTCGCGGGCGTCTTCGTGGGCGTGCTCGCGCTTGCAACCCTCGACGGCCCACTGCTCGTCCGCACGCTCGGCGCGTTCGTAATCGTCGCCGCTGCCTGGAACCTCTCGGGCCGCGCGCTGCGCATTCCGGAAACCGTGCTCGCCGACTCCATCGCGGGCGGGCTCAGCGGCTTCTTCGGCGGCGCCTTCAACAGCGGCGGTCCACCGCTGATCGCCTACGTCTACAGCCGCCCCGGCCGCCCCGAGCAACTGAAGGCCACGCTCCAGGCGCTCTTCCTGTGCTCGAGCTTCGCGCGCATGGCGCTCGCTTCCGCGCAGGGCGTGATGGACAGCTCGGTGTTATGGCAGGCCGCGATCGCGACGCCGTTCGCGATCGCCGGGCAGTTCGCCGGCCACGCGCTCTCCGCGCGCCTCACCGGCGAAAACTTCCGCCGCCTCGCCTGGGCCGGGCTGCTCGCGCTCGGCGTGGTGTTATTGGTGCGGGGTTAGCAAGCGGCGCTTCGCCACGCGCAGCAAGCCAAAGGCGAGCGGAGATCGAGCAGTGGCCTCCGTGCTGACGGCGCTTCGCCGTGCGCAGAAAGCCAAAAACGATGTCGACGCCAATAATCAGTCTGGCGCGCGCCGGATTACGATCTCGGTGATCTCGCTCGGCGCGAGCAGGCGCATCGGCGGGCCCCAGAAGCCGCAGCCGCGGCTCACGTAGAGCGTGCTCGCACCACGGCGATACACACCCGCGACGAACGGCATTACAGCGCGCACCAACAGGCTGAACGGGAAGATCTGCCCGCCGTGGGTGTGACCTGATAACTGAAGATCGACACCGGCCTGCGCCGCCTTCAGAAACGTGGTCGGATCGTGGGCGAGAAGAATCAGCGCGCGCGGCGGGTCGCGGCCCGCAACGGCCGCATCGACGTCCTCGGTCGAGCCCTTGGACCAATCCCCGCGGTGATCGTCGACGCCTGCGAGGTCGAAGCCTTCGTCGCCTCCGATCGCGACGCGCTCGTTGCGCAGCGCCCGGATGCCGAGCGCGCGTAGCTTCGCAAGCCAACCATCGACACCCGAGTAGAAGTCGTGATTGCCGGTGACGAAGAAGACGCCGTGCTCGGCGCGCAGTTCGCCGAAGGGCGCGACGTCGTCGGCGATTTTGTCGACTGCGCCGTCCACGAGATCGCCAGTCACCGCCACGAGCTGCGGCGCGAGCGAGTTCACGCGCGCGACCAGCGCCGCCGCGAAGCGCCGCCCGAGGATCGGGCCGATGTGGATGTCGCTGATCTGCGCGATGCGAAAGCCGTCGAGCGAGCGCGGCCAGTTCGCGAGCGCCAACTCGACGCGCTTTACGCGCGGCACGCGCAGGCCCGAATGCAGCGCGAGCGCCCCGATCGGCAGCGTGAGCCCGCCTGCTGCGAGCGCCCGCCCGCGCGCGAGCTCGAGCGGCTCGGCGCTGCTCGCCGCACCCATTAGGGAGAGCGCAAAATCTGAGAGCCCGAGCGCGACGAAGCCGAGCCAGAACACGCCCATCCAGAGCGCGAACGGCCACGACACGATGCGCAACAACGGCGGGCGCAGTGCGCGCTCGAGCGCGAGCTGCACGAACATGCCGAGAAACGCGACAGGCACGACCGTGAGTCCGAGCGTGCGCCACGGCTCGGGCAGCGCGGGGTCGAGCACGAAACGCTTCACCAGATAGAAGTGCGCAGCGCCGACGCTCGCGAGCGCCGTCAGCAGCACGGCGAGCGCTGCGAGCGAGCGCGTGCGCGGTCGAGGAGAAGTGGCGGGCATTGGCGGAGTCTCGCAGACCTTTGCGCGCGCGCAGATCGGACGGGAACTGCCGCGCCCTTGCCGGTTGCTGAAGGCCCGCCCCGTCGGCTGCTGCGTGAAAGCGTGCGCCGCGCACTTCAGCCCGGCCTCGAATGCGCCGATGACTCTTTGGATTCGCACCCCATGGAGGGAGTCATCATGCGTCTCGTTTCCAAGTTTCTCGCTGCGACGGTGGTCGCGGCTCTGATTGCAGGCCCTGCGCTGGCTGAAAAGCAGTTCTCGAACGTCGAGTCCTCGAACGCGAGCCCGATGTTCGACGTGCTCGTGATGCGGCCGGTTGGTTTGATCGGGCTCGCCTTCGGCGCGCTGCTCTGGCTGCCCGCTGCGGCAATGACCGCGGCGGTTCAGCCTTCGGAAGTGAGCAAGCCGACCGAGATGCTGATCAAGAAGCCGTACCGCTACGTGTTCGACGATCCGATCGGCTCGCACTGAGCCGAGCTGTCTTTCTCGGCTGCTAGCAGTGCCGCGAGCTGCGTGGTGTTAGGCGCCATGCCTGCAGCGAGTCGCTAGCGAGCTGGGATGCGCACCGGAGGGCGCGCGGCGAACAGCCGGCGCGCCCCCGGCTGCGCTACGCCCGCATTCCGGCGCAGCGTTCCGCCTGCGCGTTCACGCGCCGAGCCAAGCCAAGTCGGCGAAGCCAGCTTGAGACTCGACCACGCGCTCGGCGCCGAGCGTTTCCCGTAACACGCTCGCGGCTTCGCTCGCGTAGCCCGGCTGCGTCCACGCGGCGTAGCCCGCGGCTTCGAGCTCTCGCAGCGCGGGCCGACTGCGACGCCCGCCCGCGCCGTCGCCGCGGAAGAAGTCGTCGAGTACGACGCGATCGACCAGCGGGGCGAGCGCTCGCGCGAGTTCGCGCACATCGCCGGGCAACAGCGGCGCAATCGCGGCCTGCACTCGGATGCCGGCTTGCTTCAGAGCGCGCAGCGTCGCGAGCCGGCGCGCGAACTTCGGCGAATCGGGTTCGAGCAGGCGCCGCACGGGCTCGCTGCTGGTTGTTACGGTGAAGCTCACCGCCAGGCGCGGGATGCGCGCGAGCAGATCGAGATCGCGCAGCACGAGGGGGCTGCGCGTTTGCACGATCAGCGCGGCGGGCGGGCGTAGCGTCATCACTTCGAGGCACGCGCGCGTGATGCCGAGGCGGCGCTCGACGGGCGTGTAGGGATCGGTGGCGGAGGACATGAAGATGCGCGCGTGTTCGAGCCGCGTGCGCGCGAGCAATATGGGTGCGTTGCGCTTGGCGATCAGCCAGTGCGACCACGGGAGGCCGAAGCGGTTGGTGCGCTGCACGGCGAGCTCTCGCACATAGCAATAAGTGCAGGAGAACTGGCAGCCGGAGTAGGGCTGGAGGGAGTGGGTGAAGCCCGAGAGATACCCAGTAGTGCGCGTCAGAATGGTCTTGGCGTCGATTTCTTCGATGTGGGCGCGGGGCATGGGTCGTCGGAGGGTAAGAGGGTTGGGTGCGGGCGCTCGGGGTGGGAGGGGGTCCGTTCCGCTGCGGCTGC
>JANNRF010000176.1:0-8608 GCA_031401135.1 Deltaproteobacteria bacterium
CGCCAGCGTGCGCGCGCCGTTCGCGGGCCTCGTCGCCAAGCGCGAAGTCTCGCGCGGTGATTATGTGCGGCCCGGGCAGGCGCTGCTCGAAGTCGTCGCGCTCGACCCGATCGAGGTGGAGTTCACCGTCGCCGAGCGCGACTCGGCGCGCGTGGTGCTCGGTCAGGCCGTCGAGGTTTCCGTGGCGCCGTATCCCGACGAGCGCTTTCTCGGCGAGGTGAGCGCCGTCTCGCCTGTAATCGATCCGCGCACGCGCACGATGCGCGTGAAAGCGCGCATCCCGAACGCGGACGGGCGCCTGCGGCCGGGGCTGTTCGCGCGCACCGATCTCGGCGTCGCGAAGCGCAGCGGCGCGGTGTTCGTGCCGGTCGAAGCGGTGCTCCAGCGGGCCGACGGCCAGGTGTTATTCACGGTCGGCGCCGATGAGCGCGTGAAGCGCGTGGTCGTGAAGACCGGCGTCGAGCGCGAGGGCAGCATCGAGATCACCGAGGGCCTCGCGGGGGACGCATCCGTGGTGGTTCGCGGGCACACCGCGCTCGTCGACGGCGTGCTCGTTTCGCGCAAGAACGAGGACGCGGCGCCGGCTGTGGCTCCGCCCGGCGCGAGCCTCGCATCCGACGCCGCTGCCGGCGGGAGCGCCCGCTAATGGCCTGGATCGACATTTTCATCCGCCGCCCCGTCCTCACCTGGATGCTGATTCTGTCCATGGTGGTGTTCGGCGTATTAGGTTTCGTGCGCCTCGGCGTCGACCAGTACCCGAAGATGGAATTTCCGATGGTGACCGTCTCCGCGAACCTCGACGGCGCGAGCCCCGAGGTGATGGAGGAGGATGTCACCGAGCCGCTCGAAGAGCAGCTCAACACGATCGCGGGCGTGAAGCGCCTGACATCTCGCTCGCGGCAAAGTTTCTCGACGATCTCGATCGAGTTCGAACTTGGCGAGGACCTCGACCGCGCGGCCCAGGACGTACGCGACCGCGTCGGCCGCGCGCGCTGGGATCTGCCCGAGGAGCTCGAGGATCCGATCATCAGCAAGATGGATTCGAGCGGCTTCCCGGTGATGTGGATGCCAATCATGACTGAGCGGTCGACCGTGCAGGCGACCGAGTACGTGGAAGACCACATCAAGCCCAAGGTCGAGACGATCAAGGGTGTCGCGGGCATCGAGGTGTTCGGCGCGCGCGAGCGCCAGATCCGCATCTGGCTCGACGGCGAGGCGCTGCGCGCGCGCGGGCTCGCCGCGATGGACGTGATTGGCGCGCTGCGGCGCGAACACATCGAGCGGCCCGGCGGCATTGTCGAGGGCGAGCTCATCGAGTTCCAGGTGAAGACCGACGCCGAGTTCCGCTCCGTCGAAGCGCTCGCCAGCATGGTGATCGCGTACGAGAGCGGCGCGCCGGTGCGGCTCAGCGATGTCGCGCGGCTCGAGGACGGCGCCGAGGACATCCGCGAGTACGCGCGCTTCGACGGGAAGCCGACCGTCGGCCTAATGGTCGTGAAGCAGTCCGACGCGAACACGGTGGCGATTGCTGACGAGATGCGGCGGCGCATGCACGAGATCACCAAGACGCTGCCGCCCGACATGAGCTTCAAAGAGGGCGACGGCGTCGCGGACTTCTCGAAATCGATTCGCGAAGCCGTCGAAGAGGCGATCTTCAGCCTCTGGTTCGGCGCGCTGCTCGCGACCGGCACGGTGTTCGTGTTCCTGCGCCGCTTCCGGCCCACGCTCGTGGTCGGGCTCGCGATCCCGATCTCGCTGATCTCCACCTTCGGCCTGATGTGGGCGTTCGGTTTCACGCTGAACACAATGACGTTGCTGGCGCTCACGCTCGCCGTGGGCGTCGTGATCGACGACGCCATCGTCGTGCTCGAAAACATCGAACGCCATCGCGATGCCGGCGAATCGCCGTTCGAGGCCGCCTCGAAGGGTGCGCGCGAGATCGCGTTCGCGGCGACAGCGGCCACCGTCTCGGTCGCCGCGGTCTTCATCCCGGTGATCTTCGTGCCGGGCATGGTCGGCAACTTCTTAGGCGAGTTCGGCGCCACCGTCGCGATCGCCGTAATGCTTTCGCTGGTGGTCGCGCTCACGCTCACGCCGATGCTCGCGGCGCGCATTCCGACCGCGGAAGAGCGCTCGCACGGCAGCATCTACAACGTGTTCGAGCGCTGGCTACGCGCTCTCGAAGACGGTTACCGGCGCGTGCTCGATTGGACGCTCGCGCACCGCCTGGCGACGTTCGCTGTCGCGCTCGGCGCATTCGCCGGAGGCTGCGGCCTCTCGCAGACGCTCGGTACCGAGATGTTTCCGCCCTCCGACGTCGGCCGCTTCTTCGTCTCGATGGAAACGCCGCCTGGCACTTCGCCGGAAGGCTCGCTGGCAATGATGAAGCGCAACGAAGAGTGGGTGCTCTCGCTGCCCGAGGTCGCGGGCGTGTTTGCGGGCGTCGGCTTCGCCGGCCCCGAAGGCGGCTCGGATCCCACGCGCGGAATCATGTTCGTGATGCTGAAGAGCGGCGAGCGCCGCGATGTGCACGAGCTGATCGAAGAAGGCCGGCGCGTGTTAGGCGCGATCCCCGGCGAGAAGGTCAGGCTCTCCGACATGTCGGGCATGATGATGTCCTCCGACAAGGGCGAGTTCGAGGTTGAGCTCCAGGGCAACCTCGAGATTCAAGAGATGGCCGACCTCGGCGAGAAATTTCTAGCGGCGCTGAAGGCGCGTGGCGGCTTCGTCGACCTCGATCAGAGCATGCGCCTCGGTAAACCCGAGGTGCGTGTAATCCCCGATCGCGAGAAGGCCGCGTCGCTGGGGGTCGACGCCGACCAACTCGCGACGACGGTGCTCGCGATGATCGGCGGGCTCGACGTCGGCACCTTCAGCGAAGGCGGCAATCGCTACGACATCCGCGTGCGCCTCGACCGCAAAGATCGAGGCGATGCCGAGGCGATCCTCGGTCTCTATCTGCGCACTCGCAGCGGCGAGACGGTCGAGCTGCGCAACCTCGTGAGGCTCGAGAAGGGCGCGTCACCGTCCACGATTACGCGCGTCAACCAGCAACGCGCTGTGCGCATCTCGGCGAACCTCGAGGGTATTGACGCCGGGCGCGCGTTCGAGGAGGCGACGGAGATCGCCGCAGAGTTACTACCGGAAGGCGTGCTGATGCTGCCGGCCGGCGGAACCGAGGAGCAGGCCAAGGGGATCCCGGCGCTCTTCTTCGCGATGGGCCTCGGCATCCTCGTGATCTACATGGTGCTCGCCGCGCAGTTCGAGAGCCTCGTCCACCCGATGACGGTCATGCTCGCGCTGCCGCTGGCGATGATCGGCGCGTTCGGCGGGCTGTTCCTGATGGGCGCGATCGGGCGGCCCGGCATGACGCTCAACCTGTTCAGCCTGATCGGGATCATCTTGTTATTCGGACTGGTCACGAAGAACTCGATCCTGCTGGTGGACTACGCCAACCAACTGCGCGAACGCGGCATGGACAAGATCGAGGCGATCCGCACGGCGGCGCCGATCCGCATGCGCCCGGTTCTGATGACCGCGATCGCGATGATCTTCGGCGCGTTGCCCGCGGCGCTCGGCATCGGGCCCGGCGCCGAGACGCGCGCGCCGATGGCCGTGGCCGCCGCGGCCGGCATGATCTCGTCGACGGCGCTCACGCTGCTGGTGGTGCCGGTGTTCTATCTCGCGTTCGACGACCTCGCGGCCTGGCTGAGCGCGAAGATCTGGCGCAAGAAGCCGGTGCTCGACGCGGAGGCGATTGCGCCGCCGCATCGCGACCCCGCGACCGCGTAACCTGCCACCGCGAGGCGCAAGCAAGCGAAGCGCGCAGCGAGGCGAAGTCTTCGCAGCCGAGCGAAGTTCAACCCGCTAGGAGATCCCATGCGCAACCCCCGTAACATCACCAAGCCGCTCGCGATCGGGGCTCCGAAGCCGCTGCTCGAGATCCCGTTCCGCCCCTCGCGCATGATCCACTTCTTCGATCCCAGCAATCCGCGCATGGCGTCGAAGATTCCGGAGATCGCCAAGCGCGTCGACATCCTGCTCGCGAACCTCGAGGACGCGATCGAGATCAAGAACAAGGTGGCTGCGCGCGAAGGGCTCGTGAAGATCGCGCAGTCGACGGACTTCGGGACGACGCAGTTCTGGTCGCGCGTGAACAGCCTCGACTCGCCGTGGTTCCTCGACGACATGCTGACGATCGTGGGCGAAGCCGGGCACAAGCTCGACGTGATCATGATCCCGAAGGTCGAGGGGCCGTGGGACATCCATTATGTCGATCAGCTGCTGGCGCAACTCGAGGCGAAGCACCGGCTCGAGCGTCCGATTCTGGTGCACGCGATTCTCGAGACCGCGCTCGGCGTCGCGAACGTCGAAGAAATCGCGATCGCCTCGCCCCGCATGCAGGGCATGAGCCTCGGGCCCGCGGATCTCGCAGCCTCGCGGCGCATGAAGACGACGCGTGTCGGCGGCGGCCACCCCGGTTATTTGGTGCGCCAGGATCCCGACCCGACCAACGCCGACGCGCCGCGCGCCGTCGCGCAACAGGATCTCTGGCACTACACGATGGGCCGCATGGTCGATGCCTGCGCCGCCTCGGGACTGTTGCCGTTCTACGGGCCGTTCGGCGACATCGCCGACGGCATCGCTTGCGAGGACCAATTTCGCAACGCGTTCCTAATGGGCTGCGTCGGCGCCTGGTCGCTGCACCCGAACCAGATCGAGATCGCGCGCCGCGTGTTCAGCCCGCCGCCCGACGAAGTGAACTGGGCGCGCCGCGTGATCGAGGCGATGGGCGACGGCTCTGGCACCGTAATGCTCGAAGGCAAGATGCAGGACGACGCCACCGTGAAGCAGTGCAAGGTGATGATTGGCCTCGCGAAGCTGATCGCGCGCGGCGACGCGGAGATGGCGCAGACGTACGGCTTCAGCGCGGGCGAACTCGCCGAGTAGCGGCTGGCGCGCGCCATTGAAGACTCGGCGCGCGAAGAAAGCAGAGCAGCGAGGCGGCGCGAGTGGCGGGCGGGCCGGGCGGTCGCGACTCCGGGCCCTTGGCGTATCGGCTTGCGGAGTTGGGTGGAGGCGGTGCGCGCCAGCTGGGCGTGCTTGCACGCTCGCGGCCAAGGTTGCGTGGCAGCGCGGCGTGCGGATCGCTGGGCGCAAACCGGGCCCTGCGGCTGCGATCCGCCCGGCCCGCCCGCCACTCGCGCCGGCGTTGCAGCGTGGAACCTGGGCGTGGCGTTGTGCCCAGGAAGAGAGAGGCGAACCGAGAGGGCCGTTGAGGCCCTCTCGGTTCGTTCGCTCCGCGATTGAAGAGCGCGAGTTTGTCAGCGAATCCAGATTGGCTTGGGTGTAGGGTGATCTGCCAGGATCTGATTCCGCAGCTGTGCTGCCGCGACACCGGGGCGGCGGCGAACGAGTTCGAATGCCGGAATGGTTCTTTGAGACTCCGCTCGCGAGCGTGGTAAGCGGCGGCGAAGCGCCAATAGAAGGCGTCGTCCAGAAGTAGTCGCGCCCCCCAACAACTCGAAAGGAGAATCCATGGCCAATCTTCCTCCGCGTACGCAGGGCGTCGTTCCGTATCTCTCCTACAAGAACGGCAAAGGCGCGATCGACTTTCTCGCAAAGGCGTTCGGCTTCGAGGTGCGCGGCGTAATGCCCGGGCCGGGGCAGAGCGTGATGCACGCCGAGCTCGGCCTCGGCGACTCGGTCGTCTATCTCGGCACGCCCGAAGGCTACGAGCCGAAACGCGCGCTGAAGGACCGCAACGCCTCGGTGCTCGTGTACGTGGACGACGTGGACGCCCACTGCGCTCGCGCACGCGAGGCGGGCGCCGTGATCACGAGCGAGCCGGCGGACATGTTCTACGGCGACCGCGTCTACAACGCGACCGACCTCGAAGGGCAGATGTGGTTCTTCCACACACGCGTGCGCGATGTCTCGTTCGAGGAGATGAACGCGGCGATGGCGAACATGTCGGCACGGCCAGGTACCTCTGCGCCGGCAGCACCGACGAAGCGCGCGGCGAAGCCCGTGGCCGAGGCGCTCAGGGCGAAGGCAGCGAAGAAGAAGTAGCCGCGCACCGCTGAGTCGTTAGGGCTTCGCGCGGCGCCGGTAGTGGTAGCGGTACGCCTCGACGAAACCGGCGCGTGCGTAGAGCGCACGCGCAGCAGCGTTCTCGATCTCGACTTGCAGATAGAGCCGCGTGGCGCCGCGTGCGAGGGCGAAACGCGCGCTCGCGCCTAACACCGCGTCTGCGAGCCCGCGCCGGCGCTGCTCTGGCAGCGTGAGCATCGAGAACACGCCCGCGAGCGGCGGCGCCACGATCGTGAGCCCGACCGCCCCGATCGCAATCCCGACCGCCGCGATCTCTCCGCCCGGATCGCGCGCGCTCGCGAAGCCCGCGCGGCCTGCGAGCCGCTCGAGAAACGCGCGATACACCGCGATCTCGTCGCCGCGAAATCTCCCATGCCGCCCCGAGACCTCGAACCACGCATCGCTGAGCGCACTCTCGCATGCACTGCTCGCGCGCGGCCTCGGCTCCATCGCGGCAACGCGCGCCGCGTCTGCCACCTGAAAGCTCACCGCGTCGAACGAGCGGTAGCCGCGCGCTGCGAGCAGCGCGTCGAGGCGCGGATCCGCCACGGGTGTGATCTGGAAGATCGCGGGCAATGCGCGCTCCGCGTAGAACGCCTCCACCTCCGCGATCGCGCGCGCGAACCCGCCCGCCGGCTCGCCCGGCCCCGCCCACACCGAGTTCGCGCGACTCGTGACGCCGTGCATGCAGCGCAGCCACCACGGCCCGAGCGCGACGATTTCTTCCGCTCGCCACGCCTCGAACGCGGCGAGTTCCAGCGCGAGCACTCCATCTCCGTCGGCGCTCACGGCTTCTCCTCGCGGGAAGCGGAGTATCGTACGCGCTTCCCCCAAGGAGACGCAGCGATGAAGTTCGGCTTGTTTGGCATTAACACCGGCCCGTGTGCGCGCCCTGAAACCTCAGCGAAAATCGCGCGCGCGGCGGAAGCGGCGGGCTTCGAATCGGTCTGGACGGGCGAGCACGTGGTGCTGCCCGATCCGCAGGCGCCGCCTTCCCCCGCACCGCCGCAGCACGCGATGCTCGACCCCGCGGTCTCGCTCGCGTTTCTCGCCGCACACACGCAGCGCATCAAGCTCGGCACGGGCATAATAATCCTCCCCCAGCGCAATCCGTTGGTGCTCGCGAAAGAACTCGCGAGCCTCGACGTGCTCTCGAACGGGCGGCTGATCTTTGGCCTTGGCGCCGGCTACCTGAAGCCCGAGTTCGACGCGATCGGCGCGCGCTTCGACGATCGCGGCGCCCGCACGGACGAGTACATCGACGTGCTGCGCGCGCTCTGGACGATGGAGAAGCCGCGCTTCGCGGGCGCCACCGTCGACTTCTCAGGCATCGACGCACAGCCGCGGCCTGTGCAGAAGCCGCACCCGCCGATCGTCGTGGGCGGCATGAGCGCGAGCGCCTTCAAGCGCGCGCTGCTGCGCGGCAACGGCTGGTACGGCTTCGCGCGCGATCTCGCTGCAACGAAGGCCGACCTCGCGGGCATCGCCGCCGCGCGCGCACAGCTGAAGCGCCCGGACTCTTTGGGTGCGCTCGAGATCAGCATCACGCCGCCGCGCGCCGTCGACGAAGCCGCCGCCCGCGCCTACGCCGAACTCGGCGTCGACCGCCTGATCGTGATGCTCCCCGGCCGCGGCGAAGACGAAGCCCTTCGCTTCGTCGAGCAAACCGAGCCGCTCGTGCGCAAGCTGGCCTAATCAATCCACGGACAATCACAGAAGGAAGAAATGCGATGGACTTGAAGAGTGTCGACGAACTGCTCACCACCACGCGCTCCGTGCGCAAGCGCCTCGATCTGAAGCGCCCCGTCTCGCCGGAGATTCTCGAGGAGTGCCTCGAGATTGCGCTGCAAGCGCCCACCGGCTCGAACTCTCAGGGCTGGCAGTTCCTGTTCGTGACGGACGCCGCCAAGCGCAAGGCGCTCGCCGATCTCTACAAGCGCGCGTTCACGGCGTACGCGAATCGCAAGGATCAGCCGCAGTACGGCGAAGGCGACCCGCGCGCCGCGCAGCGCCCGCGCGTGCTCGACTCCGCCACGTATCTCGTCGAGCACCTGCACGAAGTGCCGGTGCACTTCATCCCGTGCATCGAGGGCCGCGTCGAGAACGCGCCGGCTTTTGCACAGGCCTCGGTGTACGGCTCGATCCTGCCCGCGGTCTGGTCGTTCATGCTCGCGGCACGCGCACGCGGCATCGGTTCCGCGTGGACGACGCTGCATCTGCCCTTCGAAAAGGAAGCGGCGGACTTGCTCGAGATTCCGTTCGAGCGCTTCACGCAGGTCGCGCTGCTGCCGGTCGCCTACTTCACGGGCGCGACGTTCTCACGCGCCGAGCGCATCCCCGGCAAGCGCCTCACGCACTGGGATCGCTGGGGAGTTCATCGGAGCTGACGACGGCGCTGCTGCGGCGCGCGGCGCGTTCGTCCACGCCTAATAGATCGCGCACTGCGTCGATCAGGCGGTCGAGCGCGCTGCGTTCGCCGAGGGCAGGCGGCGTCACGAACCAGAGCGCGAGATAG
>JANNRF010000177.1:0-3004 GCA_031401135.1 Deltaproteobacteria bacterium
GCTGGTAGTGGACGGCGGTTTCCCACGACGCGAGCTGTTCTGGCGCGAGCCGGCTGCGCAATGCGTGGGCGCCGAACGCGCCGAGGACGACACCGATCACTCCGAACACGGCTGCGACGCGGATCCACATGACGGCCGATCATAGCCGGGGATGACGCGCGGGCGCGTCGCCTCTAGCGCGCGGCCGTCTCGGCCGTGGTGCGGAAATCATGCGCTAGCCCAACTTCCGCAGTTGGCGGGTTGGTTTCGTGGTTTTCCGGGCACTTGACCTCTCGAGTCGGCACTACATTTCGCGCATCGGTGCGGGGAGGCGGAGTCGTTCGGGGAGCCGCAGGCCGAGGCGATCGAGCAGCATCGCCTGCGGCTTGTCGGGACGAACGATGCAGCGCAGGCGGAGCTCGCGACCGGGCTCGTCGGCCAGCGGCAGCACGACGTCGGTGCTCTGGATGCGGCCGATCTCTTCGAGGATCGTGCGCGGGCTGTTGCCGAGGCCGGCGCGCCGCTGCCACTGCTCGAGCGTCTTCCACAGCACGTAGGCCAGGAAGCAGACCAGGATGTGCGCCTGGACGCGCTCCGCCTTCTGGTGCCAGATGGGACGGATCGAGAGATCGCTCTTGTGGATGCGGAAGGCCGCCTCCGCCTCGGTGAGCTGGACATAGGTGCGCCACAGCTCTTCGCTCGTCCACGCCGAGACGTTGGTGCGCAGCAGGTAGGTGCCTTCGCTGTGTCGAGCCCACTCGTCCCACTCGGACTTCGCGGTCCAGACCAAGCGCAGCCCCGAAGCGCGCGTCGCGTCCTCCAACACCTGGATGTGATAGCGGCCCGCGGCGCGGGTGTTTTGGCCGAGGATGCGTCCGATCTGGCGGCCGATGGTCTCGCGATCGAGCCGCCGGCGGGCGTGCTCGAGACGCCGGCCGAGGCTCACGAGGCGCTCCTCGATGCGCTTCGCGAAGCGCTCGTGCATCGCCTTCTCCTTCTCGCGGCGATCGGCCGAGCGACACAGCACGAAGGTCTCCGTGCCGTCCGGACCCTGACACAGCTTTGCCTCCACGCCATCGCGCACCGTCTGCCAGTCGCGGGCCTCGGCGATCTCGCGCGCAAAGCGCCGGAGCTCGCTCTTGGCGGTTCCGATCAGGTACCGGCGCCCCGTCTGTTGCAACCACTCGATGTTCTCGGCGCTCGTCATGCCGCGGTCCATCACCCAGACCCGCTCGGCGATCCCGTAGCGGGTCTCCATCGTCTCGACGATCTCTTCGACCGTGGTCACGTCGACGCGGTTGCCCGCAAACACCTCGTAGCCGAGCGGCATCCCCTCGCGCGTCACCACGAGCGCGATGCACACTTGCTTGCAGTCGGGCCGGTGGTCGCGGCTGTGGCCGCGCTGCGCCAGCGGATTGCGCAACGCCTGCCCTTCGAAGTACGTGCTCGTCACGTCGTAGAGCAACAGGTCGTAGGAGAGATCGAAGAGCTCGCCGAGTCGCTTCACCAGGTGCTGCTCGATCGCCGTCTTGTGCGGGAGCAGGTGATCGAGCGCCCGGTAGAGCCGATCGTCGTTCACCCGCTCGGCCGGCAAATCGAGCAGATCCTCGAGCGCGGTGCGCCGGTACCAATCCTCTGCGATGTGCAGCTCACTCGACGGCTCGCACAGTCGCGCCAGCACCAACACCGCGGCCATCTGCGCCCACGGCACCTCTTCGCGGCCTCGCGGCAAGAGTTCCTCGCACACCGTGTCGAGTCGCAAGGCTTGCCAGAGCGTCCACCCGAGCCAGACGTCGCCAAACGAGCGGCCGCGCTCCACGCGGATGCGATCGAGCCGCACCTTTGCGCTGGCTTCAGGCGCTGCGGGCGCTTCAAATAGCTCGCGCTGTTCGCCCCGGCCCGTGATCTGCCGCGCCAGCGCCCGTGCCTTCGCCCGGCCCTCGCCGTCCAGCTCGCCGAGCTGCGCCACCGTCTCCTGGATCACCTTGCCGTTGCGACGCACCGATCGCACCAAACGCCAGTACGTGTGGCGCTTGCCGTTCTTGCGCCGAACACAGTGGCGCAGGTACACGCTCGATCCCCCCGCTCTCTTCTCTCAAGAACGAGCCCAACAAACAAGGGGGTAGGTCGGCACTACACGCCGCTTCGAAATGCGAGTCGATGCAATTCAACAACTTGGCGCGTCGCGGAGGCCGGAATCGCCTCAACTTCGTCAGCAACTGCGGAACTTGGGCTAGCGCGCGGCCGTTCCCGGCCGTGGTGCGAAATCATGCGCTAGCACGCGTGTTCGCGCAGTCCTGCCTGGACGAGCTGATCGAGCCGCGACGAGAATCGCGATCGATCCTTTTCCGACAGAGCCCGTGGCCCGCCGCCGAGCACGCCGCGTTCGCGCAGTTCCGCGTTGAGCGCGCGACTCCCGAGTGCGCTCCCGATCGACTCCTCGGTGAACGGACGCCCGTCGGTGCCGAGTACGCGAGCGCCGCTTTCGAGGCAGCGCGCCGCGAGCGGGATGTCGCCGGTGACGACGACGTCGCCGCCGCGCGCGCGTTCGGCGATCCAGTCGTCGGCCGCGTCGAAGCCGCGGTCCACGACGATCAGCTCGACGCGAACTCCGGAGGGCACGCGCATGCGCGCATTCGCGACGACGAAGACACGCAAGTCGTAGCGCGCTGCGACGCTGTAGACCTCGTCCTTCACCGGACACGCATCGGCGTCCACGTAGATCTCGATCATGCACGTCCTCTTCGGCGCAAACTAGCGCGCGGCCGTCCCGGCCGTGGTGCGAAATCATGCGCGAGCTTCATGCTGCGATGGCCGGCGCGGTTTTCGCGATCGCGGCGCCGTTTCACGGCCGCCAGTGGTACTCGATATCCGGTTCGCTCTCCGGCGGCGGACTGACACCGAAGCGCACGGCAGTGAGTCCGTGCTTTTCGTAGAACGCGCGCGCCTTCGGATTCTTCTGGTGGGTGTGAAGCTCGAAGCCGTCGGGCGAGACTTCGATCGCCTTCTTCAGCAGCGCCGCACC
>JANNRF010000178.1:0-3038 GCA_031401135.1 Deltaproteobacteria bacterium
GAGCAGGTCGAGGCCGTGCTGTTCACGGAGTTCGTGGTGCAATGAGCGACGCACCCCAACAAGTGCTGACGCGCGAGGAGATCGACGCGATCCTCGCGAGCGTCGCGAGCGCTTCGAGCGACGACCCGCGCAGCCGCCGGCTCGCGGGCTCGACCGAAGCGCAGACGTTCGCCTGGACGCCCGTGGCGCGCGCGCTCCGAGATTTCGGCGAAGAGTCCGGACGGCGCTTGTCCTCGGTCTACGAGCGCACCATCGCGATCTCGCTGCTCGATCTGCGCTCGCTGCCGGCCGACGATTTCGCGGCCGCGATGCTGCCGACCGACGCGCCGGTGTTGCTGAACTTCGAGCCCGGCGGCGCCGGCGCGCTGCTGATCGGGCGCACGCTCTTCTACGGCTGGTTGACGCTCGGCCTCGGCGGCGAGATCGACGCGAGCCCGCTCTACGTCCCTAACAGGCGCCTCTCGCGCATCGAACTCCGTCACCTGCAGGTAGCAACCAAGGAGCTGGCGCAGCTGCTCTCGACGGCGCTGGCGCCGCTGCTCGCGACCCGCATCGAAGTGGGAGCGAAGCTCGAGCCCGAGCTGGCCGCCGCCGCACTCGCTCCTCGGCTGTGGGTAGCGTCCTTCGACGCAACGGGTTTCGGCGAGCTCGCGCGGCTGCGCGTCGCGCTCCCGGACGGAATATTAGGGCGCGAGCGCGAGGCGCGGCCCACCGCGCGCGGCTCGAGCGCGGTCGCCGAGCGCATTCGCGAGGCCCCCGTCGAACTGCGGGCGGAGATCGGTTCGGCCGAGCTCAAGCTCGGCCGCCTGCGCGAACTGCGCTGCGGAGACGTCGTACCGCTGCGCCCGTCGGCGCAGGGCGCGCTGCTCGTGCGCATCGGCGGCGAAGCCAAGTTCCACGCCACGCGCGGCGCACTCGGCGCGCGCCTCGCGCTGCGCATCTCGGAGCGGTTGTGAGCGAAACGGGAGCCCAACAAGTGTCGGACAAGCAGCCTCAGCAACCCCGCGAGCCGGACTCTCGCGGTCCCGAACCGCGCGAGCCCCAACCGCGCGGGCCGGACCGCAGCGAGTCCGAACGCGCCGAGCGGAGCACCGCCAGCTCGGGCGGAGGATTGATGGAGTTCGTCAGCGACGTGCCGCTGCGCCTCACGGTGGAGATCGGCGCCGCGCGCCTGTTGCTGCGCGAGGTGCTCGCGCTCGACGAGGGCTCCGTGGTCGAGCTCGACCGCGATTCCGGCGAGCTCGCGGACATCCTGGTGAACGGGCGGCTGGTGGCGCGAGGCGACGTGACCAACGTCGATGACCGACTGGCAGTCCGCATCGTCGAAGTTTTGAAGGGCGACACGAAGTAGCCCGCGCCGCGAACGCGGCAAACCCAAGGAGGGGTCATGGCCGAGACACTCAGTGCGCTCTGTTTCGTGTTGGCGCTCTTGTACGCGCTGCGAGCCCTAATGCGTTGGCGAGGCCTCGGCCTCCCGCAACAAGCGGCCACTAGCCTGCGCGTCGTCGGCGGCATCGCGCTCGGGCCGCGCAAGCGGCTGTGCGTGGTCGAGGCCGGCGGTGAGCGGCTCGTGCTCGGTGTTACGGACACGCACATCTCGTTGCTGCGCTCGCTGCCGATCGAGGCGGCGGCCGAGGCAGAGGCCACCGCCGACACGGCGCGAGAGCCTCGGCTCGCGAAGCGCTCGCGCCTGCTGGCGTCGCTTCTGCTGCTGACGCTTGCGGGCTGTGTCGTTGCGTCGCCCGCGTGGGCCGCGGCGCCGAGCGACAAGAACGGCGACAAGGCCGAAGCCTCGACCTCTGCGGACAGCGGCGCCGGAATCCACATCTCGCTGAACGCGCCGGACGCGCCCGAGGAGCTTTCATCAGCGCTCGAGATGCTCGCGCTGCTCACGCTGGTGAGCGTCGCGCCCGCGATCTTGCTGATGGCGACTTGCTTCACGCGCATCGTGGTCGTGCTCGCGTTGTTACGCCAGGCGATCGGGCTCCAGCACATGCCGCCGAACCAGGTGCTCGTCGGCCTCGCGCTGTTCCTCACGCTCGGCGTGATGTCGCCGGTGGGCGAGCAGGTGCGCGTGGCGGCCTACGAGCCCTACGTGGCGGAGCAGATCGACGCGCGCGAGGCGGGCACGCGCGCGCTCGTGCCGATCCGCGCCTACCTCGCGAAATCCACGCGCGAGAGCGATCTCGCGCTCTTCCTCGAGTTCACCGCGCAGCGGCCCGAGACCGTCGCCGACGTCCCGCTCACGGCGCTCATCCCGGCTCACCTAATCAGCGAGCTGCGCACCGCGTTCGAGATCGGCTTCATGGTGTTCCTGCCGTTTCTGGTGGTGGATCTCGTGGTCTCTTCGCTGCTGATCTCGATGGGCATGATCGTGCTGCCGCCGGTCGTGGTCTCGCTGCCCTTCAAGCTGATGCTGTTCGTGCTCGCCGATGGCTGGAACCTGGTGCTCGGCGCCCTCGTGCAGGGGCTGAGGTAAGCCATGGATCTCCAACAAGTCAGCGGGATTCTCCAGCAGACGCTCTGGGTGACGCTCGAACTCTCGGCGCCGCTGCTCGGCGCCGCGCTTTGCATCGGGCTCGCGATCTCGATCCTGCAAGCAGCCACGCAGGTGAACGAACAGACGCTCACCTTCGTGCCGAAGATCGTGATCACGCTCGGCGTGTTCGCCTGGATCTTCCCTGCCTGGATGGGCAGGCTGGTCGACTTCACGCGCACGCTGCTCGCGCAGGCAGGGACGTTGCCGTGACGTTCTCGCTGCCGATCGCCACGCTGGTCGCCTTCGGGCTCGTCTCGGTGCGCTTGCTGGCGTTCCTGCTCACGGCGCCGCTGTTCTCGCACGTGGCGATTCCGATGCGCCTGCGCGCGGCCTTCGCACTGCTCGTCGCATTCAGCCTCGCGCCTGGCATCGCGCTCGAACCCGAGCTGCACCCCGCGGCGCTCGCGCTGTCGGTGCTCGCCGAAGCGCTGGTCGGTGCATGCCTCGGCCTCGGCTCGGGCTTGTTATTCGCGGCGGTCGGCATGATGGCCGAAGTGGC
>JANNRF010000179.1:0-2614 GCA_031401135.1 Deltaproteobacteria bacterium
TGAAATCGATGATCACGACGCGAAGGAGCGTTCCCTAATGTGCGGAATTGCTGGCTACTCGGGGCGCTTCGAGCCTGCGCTGCTGCGCGAAATGGCGAGCCGCATCGCGCACCGCGGCCCCGACGACGAGGGCATCTGGGCAGAGCCCGAGAACGGGATTGGCCTCGCGCACCGGCGGCTCTCGATCATCGACCTCTCGCCGCGCGGTCACAACCCGATGTGGGACGTGAAGCGCCGCGCCGTAATCGTCTACAACGGCGAGCTTTATAACTACCGCGAGCTGCGCGCGGAGCTCGTCGCGCAAGGCTTCGGCTTCAACAGCGACACCGACACCGAGGTGATCCTCAACCTGTATCTGCGCGATGGCCCGGCCATGTTGCCCAAACTGAACGGCATCTTCGCGTTCGCGATCTGGGACGCGCAGCAGAAGCGGCTGTTCGTCGCGCGCGACGGCATCGGCGTGAAGCCGCTCTACTGGGCGAAGACGCCGAAGGGCGTGCTGTTCGCGAGCGAGCTGAAGTCGCTGCTGTGCGAACCCTCGCTCGATCGCGAGATCGATCCCACGGCCGTCGCGAGCCATGTGCTCTACCTCTGGTCGCCCTCGCCGCACACGATGCTGCGCAACGTGCACAAGCTGCCGCCGGGGCACGCCTTCATCGCGAGAGACGGCGCGATCGAGCGGCTCTGGCGTTGGTACGACTTGCCCTACGAGCAACCGATCGCGCAGCTCAGCGATGCGCAGGCGATCGAGGCAGTGCGCGAGCAGCTGTTCATCTCGGTGCGCAAGCAACTTGTTGCCGACGTCCCGGTCGGCGCGTTCCTCTCGGGCGGGCTCGATTCGAGCTCGGTGGTCGCGATGGCGCGCCGCGCGGCGCCGGACGCGCGTCTCAAGTGCTTCACGATCGGCTTCGACGCGAGCGAGGCGCAGCCGGAAGGCATGAACGCCGATCTCGGCTACGCGCGCATGGTCGCGAAGCACCTCGATGTCGATCTCGAAGTGATTACGGTGCGCTCGCAGATGATCGGCGAGTTGGAGACGATGCTCTACCACCTCGACGAACCGCAGGCCGACCCCGCGCCGATCAACACGCTGTTCATCGCGCGGCTGGCGCGCGAGCACGGCATCAAGGTGCTGCTCTCGGGTTCCGGCGGAGACGACATTTTCTCGGGCTATCGCCGCCACTTCGCGGTGCAACAGGAGCGGCTCTGGAGCTGGCTCCCGCACAGCGCGCGCGCTGGCCTGCGCAACATCGCCGGCCGCATTCGCCCGACGGGAGAATGGAAACGCCGCGTCGCGAAGGCCTTCAAGTACGCCGACCGCGACGGCGACGACCGCATCGCCTCGTACTTCTACTGGATCGACCCGCGCATCGCGGAGGCGACCTACACGAGCCGCTTGCGCTGGAGCCTGCTCGCGGACGATTGGCGCGATCCGCTCGCGAGCGCGCTCGCCGATCTGCCCGAAGCGACGCCGCCGCTGAACCGCATGCTCTACCTCGACGGCCGCTTCTTCCTGGCGGACCACAACCTGAATTACGCCGACAAGATCCCGATGGCCGCTGGCGTCGAGGTGCGGGTTCCGCTGCTCGACCCGGACTTGGTGGCGCTCGCAGCGCGCCTGCCGCTCTCGCAAAAGCAGCGCGGCAGCACAGGCAAGTGGGTGCTGCGCAAGGCGATGGAGCCGTACCTCCCGCACGCCGTCCTGCACCGCGAGAAGGCGGGCTTCGGCGCGCCGCTGCGCCACTGGCTGCGCAACGATCTGCGGCCGCTCGTGGACGATGTGCTCTCCGAATCGTCGCTCTCTCGGCGCGGCCTGTTCGACCCCGTGCGCGTGCGGCGGCTGATCGAAGCCGACCGCGCGCAGCGCACCGATGCGGCCTACACGCTGTTCGCGGTGATGTGCATCGAAATGTGGATGCGCATCTTCATCGACCGCGGAGCGGAGCGACCGGCCTCGGTGCCGAGAGCGGCATGATTCGCGTCGGGCTCGCGCGCACCGCGCCGAGTTATCAGGGATTGCACGCGCCGTGGGACGCGCCGAACCCTGTGCACGATGCGGTCGCCCGCGCGCTCGCAGCGCTCGGCCTCGATGCAGCGCGCGCGGGGAGCCCAGCGTTCAACCCGCTCAGCGAGCTGGTCGCGCCGGGCGGCAGCGTGGTGCTGAAGCCGAACTTCATCCGCCACTGGAACCCGGGCCCGGCGCCGGCGTGCAGTGTCGAGTCCGTAATCACCCACGGCTCGGTGGTGCGCGCGCTCGCAGATTTCGCGTTTCGCGCAGTCGGCGCGAGCGGCTCCGTCGCGATCGCGGAAGCACCCCAACAAGACTGCGACTTCGCGCGAATCCGCGAGCTCGCCGGGCTCGACGCAATGCAGGCGCGCTTCGCCGAGAGTGGCCTGCGGCTCGACGTGATCGACCTGCGGCGCGAGGCGGTCGTCTTCGCGGACGGCGTAATCACCGAGCGGCGCGCGCTGCCTGGCGATCCGCTCGGCTACCGCGAGGTGGATCTCGGCGCGCGCAGCTTCTTCGAGGGCTCGGGCCTCGACCCGCGCGGCTTCCGCGGCGCCGATTACGACCCCGGCCCGACCGTGGAAAACCACCGCGCCGGCCGGCACG
>JANNRF010000180.1:0-1750 GCA_031401135.1 Deltaproteobacteria bacterium
GTGGTGGCGCAGACACGTGAGCGCGTCGAGCAGCTTGCGGCCTGCGGGCTTGGCGGCGCGCACGTCTCCGCTCGCCGCGATCGGGATGCGCAGCGTCTCGGCGAGCGCGACGGCGCGCCGCGTGCCGGCCTCCTGCGCGCGATCCTTGGTGCGCGCGACGTCGAGCGCAAGGCGAGCGCCGAACGTGCGCTGCGCCGAGTGAAGCCATGCCTCACTGTCGAAAGCGCTCGTTCGCTCCGCGCGCTCGACTCGCTGCTTGCGTTCTCTCCGCGCCGCGTTCGACGGCGGCGTCCGCTGGAGTTGCCTTGTCCCTAATGCCTCAGCGCTCACCAGCGCGAACAACCCGCCCGCGTGCGCCTCGACTTCGTCCCACGAAACGCGCGCCTCGCCTTTCGGCGCGTTGCCCTGGGCGGTCGTCAGCAGCCGCGCGAGGTGGCGGTAACCGGCGCGCGAGGTCGCCAGCAATAACAACGGGCGCCCCTCCACGTCCGAGAGCTCGGCGCCGACGAGCGCACGCAGGCCCGTAGCTTTCGCGGCGGTGTGGAAGCGCGGGATGCCCGAGAGCCGGTCGCGATCGCCAAGCGCCAGCACCGTGTGCCCGAGTTCCGCCGCGCGCGCCGCGAGATCCTCGGGGTTCGAGGCCGCCTCGAGGAAGGAGAAAGCGCTCTTCGCGCGCAGCTCGACGTAGTCGGACATAGAGATTCGAGTTTCGCTCGACATTCGCCCATGGAGCAAGAGCGTTCTGATGCGATCGGGGCACGTCTGGGAGCGTTCGGAGGCGTCCATCTCGTGAAGGAACGTCCCCGGGAATCGCGCGTGTGGCTGCGCTGGCGGAGAATGCGGCTCATGCAAATCGCCGTCGCTGCACTGTTGCTCCTCGCGGGCGCGATCAATCTGGCGCCGGTCACGGGCGTGTTCGGCGCGGAGCGTTTGCGCGCGCTCTACGGGATCGAGGTCGCGAACGCCGAAATCGCAATTCTGCTCCGCCACCGCGCGCTGCTGTTCGGCGTCGTGGGCGGGCTGCTCGTGGCGGCGGCTTTCCGCGGCGAGCTGCGCGGCGCCGCGATCGCAGCCGGGCTTGCCAGCATGCTCGGCTTCGTCGCGATCGCGCGGCTCGAAGGCGGCGTGCGCGGGCCGCTCGCACGCGTGGCCGCCGCGGACTGGCTCGGCAGCGCGGCGCTCGTCTTGGCCGCATTGCTCGAAGTTGCGGTGCGCGGCGGCTGCTGATCGCGAGCAATGAAGCCTGGTCCGCGCGCCCACGCTGCGATTGCATGAGCTGCTCGTTGTACGGAGAATCCCGGTCGCAACTCGAAGGAGACCTCATGCGCGTGAAAGACCAAGTCGTCGTGGTGACCGGCGGCGCGAGCGGCATCGGGCGCGCGCTGTGCCGACGCTTTGCTGCCGACGGCGCGCGCGCGGTAGTGGTGGCGGATCGCGACGAGCGCGGCGCCGCGCTCGTGGCGGCGGAGATCAGTGGCCACGCGCGGCGCGTGGATGTTGCGCGCGAGGACGAGCTGCTCGCCCTAATCGATTCCACCGAAGCGACGCACGGCCCGATCGCGCTGTTCTGCTCCAACGCGGGCATCGGCGTGAGCGGCGGCGCGGAAGTCGCCGACGCCGAGTGGCAGCGCATCTGGGAGATCAACCTGATGTCGCACGTCTACGCGGCGCGTCATCTGGTGCCGCGCATGAGCGCGCGCGGCGGCGGTTACTTGCTCAACACCGCTTCCGCCGCGGGCTTGTTATCGCA
>JANNRF010000181.1:0-38279 GCA_031401135.1 Deltaproteobacteria bacterium
AGCATCTCGCCCAGGCGCAACTCCTCGGGGTTGCGCGACAGCACCTCCTGGATCGCCGCGTCGTCGACATGCCCGAGATCCTTCAGGATCGTCAGCAACGGCCGCGGCGGCTTCAGCTTGGCGTGGATCCGCTCGGCATGACGGAGCTGCTGTTCGGAGAGCACGCCCTCGCGAACGAGCAAAGCGATCACACCGCCACTGTTCTCCGACATGAGGTACCTCCGCCGCGAGCGCGGTGTGTTATTGGCCGAGTTGCACGAGGTTCGCGAGCAACTCGTTGGTCGTTGAAACGGTGCGCGTGTTCGCCTGGAACGCGCGCTGCTGGAGGATCAGGCGCACGAACTGTGCGGCGAGATCGACGTTCGACTGCTCGATGCTGCTGGCGCGGATCGAGCCGAACTGGCTGGTGCGCGGATTCCCGATCAGCGGCTGGCCGGATTCTCGAGTCTCGCGCCAGTTGTTGTTGCCGACGGACTGGAGGCCCTCGAGCGCCGCGAAGGTCGCGAGCGCGACCTGCGCGATCGGGCGCGTCTCGCCGTTGGAGAAGGTCGCGGTCACGAAGCCGCCGCGATCGACTGACAGGCTCGTGAGGGTTCCGGGCGGAAAGCCGTCCTGCGTCTTCGAGTTGACGCCGGAGGCCGCGGAGCCGAACTGCGTGGTCGGCGTGCCGGTTCCGGCGCCGGCGATCGGACCGAATGCGACTGCGACGGACTGGCTAGCGGCTGCGCCGCCTGAGAACTGATAGTTGAGCGGCGAGCCGCTCATGCCGGTCAGGTTGCCCATGTTGTCGAACGTCAGCGTGCCGGCGCCCTGCACCACCACGGTGTCATTAGGGCCCGCAGGCGGGATCGACGTGTCCGCCGGCGGCAGCGTCGCGTTCCAGCTCCAGGCGTTCGGGCCGGTGCGGTTGAAGAAGACCTCGGACTGATGCGCGTTTCCGAGCGTGTCGTAGAGCGTCATCCCCATCTGGAAGTTGGTCGAGCCGTTGGTGTTGGCGGGATCGAACGCGAGAATCGGCGCGTTCGCGTCGAGGTTGAGCGACACCTGCATCGTCGAACTCGCGCGCGGCGGCGAGACCGCGTTGTTGATCTGGATGTCTCCGAGCTGACTCGTCGGCAGCAGCGTCACGGGGTCGATCCCGTAGCCCTGCACGCGCATGCCGAGCGGATCCGTGAGCAGCCCGTTGCGATCGAACGAGAACATGCCCGCGCGCGAGAAGCTGCGACCCTGGGCGCCGTCGAGGACGAAGAAGCCTTGGCCCTCGATCGCCATGTCCGTCACGCGCGACGTGGATTCGAAGCTGCCTTGGCTGAAGATCTGACTCACGTTCAGAATGCTCGCGCCGGCGCCGGTCTGCGCGAAGCCGCCGCTGGTTGCGAGCGAGCTCCCGAGCACGTCGGCGAACTCGGCGCGGCGCTCTTTGAAACCGGGCGTGCCGACGTTGGCGATGTTGTCGCCAATTACGGAGATCGCGGTAGACGCGGTGTCGAGACCGGAGACGCTGGCGAACATGGCGCTGGAAAGGGACATGAGAGGACCTCGTTTCGTGTGTTTGAAGACTTCGTTTTTCGGTGTTGAAGAACTGGAGCCGTCGAGCGCGCCGCTGCGCTACTCGCGCACCTGACGGATCTGCGTGACGGGGATCGCGATCGACCCCAACAACAGCGTTGGCGCGCCGTCCGCGAACGTCGCGCCGGTGACGCGCGCATCCACGAGCACGCGCGGCGCCGCGGAGCCGCCGGCAGGCGTCGACGCGAGCGTGTAGACGCCCGGTGCAGGCGCGCCGCCGAACGCGGACCACGGGATCTGCGTGCGCCCCACTGCGAGATCGCTCGCGCCGAGCCGCGCGACCACGGCGCCGTTCGCATCGCGTAGCTCCGCCCCGAGCACGCTCGTGGCGACGTCGACTTCGAACGAGAGTTCGGGCGGCGCGCCGCTCGCGGGAATCTCGATGCGGTTCGTCTCCGCCGTCACCGAGCGCCCGATCAGCGAAGCCGCAGAGAGCGACTGCGCAACGGATTGCACTTTCGAGAGCGCGTCGATCGAACTGCGCATGCCGAACAGCTGATCGAGGCTCGAGAACTGCGCGAGCTGCGCCGTGAACTCGGTGGCGTCCTGCGGATTCAGCGGATCCTGGTTCTCGAGCTGCGCGATCAGCATGCGCAGAAACTCGTTGCGGCCGAGATCTTGCGGCGCCGCAGCCGCTGCTCCCGCTGCTGCCGCCGGAGTGGCGCTCGTTGCTGTCAGGCTTGCGATGTCCATGAGAACTCCTTCAGACCCGTAGGTCGATGCTGCCGGCGGTTGCCTGCCGCGGTGCTGTTGCGCGTGCCGTGTTAGGTGCGGGCGCTGGCGTTTGCGCTCGCGAATGCTCGGGCGGAGGTGCCATGCGTTCGCGCGTCGGCTCGCCCGAGCCGCTTTCGCTGCGTTCGCGGCTGCCGACGCCGACGCTGAACTCGTCGACGCGGAAATCCTTGATCGCGAGCGCTTCCACCAAGCGATCGCGGCTCTCGAGCACCGCTTGCTGCGCGCCGGCTTCCTCTGCGCGCAGGTGCACGTCGACGCGCCGGCCGCGCACGCGCACGACGATCTCGAGCTCGCCCAGCGCGGGCGGGTCGAGGTGCAGGCGCGCGCTGCCGCCGCCTTGTTCGGCGAGCCAGGCGATGCGCTCGAGAATCGGCCCCGTGTTAGGCGCGGCGGCTTGCTGCAGAGCGGGGCGCTCGGTTGCGAACAGCGCGGGCGCGGCCGAGCCCTCGGCGCGCAGCGCGGCGGAGGACGCGGTCGCCGCGTCGCGCGGGACGGGCTCGAGGCCGTACTCGGGCGTTGGCCTCGGAAACAGCGCGCGTGACGCCGGGCCGTGCTCGAGGGACGCGCCGTGAGAAACGCGCGCGTGCGGCTGCGGTTCGCTGCGCGCTTCGCGCTCGCGTGCGTGCTCGAAGTTGCGCTCGCTCGCGTCCGCCAGCACTGCGGGCTGCGCGGGCGCTTGCGCGGGCGCCGGCGCCGACGCCGTAACTGCGGGTGCGCTCTCGCCTGGAGGGCGCAAGGCCGGGACGCTGCGCGCGAATTCGCGCGCGACGATCGCGACCTCGCTGGCAGGGGTCGGTTCGCGGCCGAGCGCAGTTTCCGGGTTGTTAGTGGCGTCACTCGGAGCCGGCCGTAATGCGGGCGCAAGCTGCGCGGGTGCGGCTGCATTCGGCAGCGCGGGAATCATCGGTGCGCCGGCCGGTGTGGACGCAGCGGACGTTGTGGGCGCGCGCGGTTGCTCGAGCATCGCTGAAGGCGGCGCAGCCGTTAGGGCACCGAACACCTGGGCGAGCGCAGCGGCGCTCTCGACGACTTCCGCCGAGGGTTCGGGGGCAGCTGTTTCCGGCGGCGTGGGCGGTGCGCCCCGCACCGGGGACTCAGCTTGCAGTGGCGCGACGCCGAGCTGCGCGAACAGCGCGGCGATCAACTCCGCGAAGGCGGACGAATTGAGCTGGCCTGTCTCGCGAACGCTGGGGCTCGGCGAGATCTCGCCGGAGATTGTCGAGATCATGGATTGGGCTCCGCGGCCGAAACGTCGGTGTCGCTCCGCAGCGCGAGCGGATGCGCGACGAGCCAACTCATCGCAAGCGCGCGCTCGGGTGTTAGGAACGGAAGCAGCGCGGCGCTTTGATCGGGCTTCATCTTGGCCACGATGCGCGTCGCGAGCGAGAGATCTAGCCTGCCGAGCAGCGGAGCGGCGGAGCGCGGCGGCATCTCCGCGTAGACCCGCGCCAGCCGGGCGATCGATTTGTCGCCCTGCTCCGCCTTCCAGGCCGCGATGCGCTGCTCCAAGGCGCCGACGAGCGTGCGCGCCTCGACCAGCCGCGCCTCGGCGAGGCGCTCTAATTCCTTGGCGTGCCGCTCGCGATCTGCGACCTCGAGCTCGCGCCGATCGAGTTCGGCGTTGCGCGCGCGTAGTTCGGCGAGCAGCGGAACCACGCCCGCGCCCGAGTCGGGCTCGTTCGCGAGCGCGGGCGCAGCGCAGAACGCGAGCATTAGGAAAATCGCTGGCAGCGCGCGGCGAATCGCCTCCGCCGCGTCTTCGAGGCGGCGCTGGAGCGCGCGCCGTCGTTCGCTCTGCTCGCGCTGCGCGAGGCGCGCCGCGAGCTTCTCGAACACGCGCAGCGAGCGTTCCGCCGCGAACGCGCTGCTGCGCGCTTCGGCGAGCCGCTGCTCGGCTTCGCCGCGCATCGTCAGCTCGTGGCGCGCGGTCTCGACGAGCCGCCCGGCACCGCTCGACGCGGAACTCCACCAGCGGCTTGGTCGCCCAGCGCGCTCTGCTTCCACGAGCGCGCTCGCGCCCTCGGAGGCGCGCTGCTGCGCCTCGTCGCTGCGCGCGGTTGCGTTCGCGAACGCGTGCGTCGCGCCCGCGACCGCGTGCAGCGCGCGATCTCGCTCCGCCTTGCGCAGGCGCTGAAGCGTTCGCAGCCCGCGCTTCATGCGCTCTCCAGTTCGAGCGCGGCGCATAGCGCGAGCGCGCTCTCTTGCAAGCTCGCGCGCTCGCCGCGCGGCTGGCTCATGAAGGCGCGGATGCGCGGGGCGAGCCTAAGCGCTTGGTCGATGCGCGGATCGCTGCCGGCGCGATACGCGCCGACGCTGACCAGATCCTCGACGTCCGCCTCGCGCGCGAGGGCTGTCCGCGCACGCATCGCGAGCGCGAGCCCGTCCGCGGGCACCACATCCGCCATCACGCGCGAAACGCTCGCGAGCAGGTCGATCGCGGGGAACTGATTGCGTTCCGCGAGCCGCCGCGAGAGCACGATGTGGCCGTCGAGAAAAGACCGGCAAGCGTCGGCGATCGGATCCTCGGGATCGTCGGCCTCGACGAGCACGGTGTACAAGCCGGTAATACTTCCGGCGCCTTCGCCGTTGCCCGCGCGCTCGAGCAGCTGCGGCAGCGCGCTCCAGACGGAGGGCGGAAAGCCGCGCGTCGCGGGCGGCTCGCCAGCGGCGAGTCCGATCTCGCGCTGGGCGGCGGCGAAGCGCGAGAGCGAGTCCACCAGTAACAACACCTGGCGGCCCGCGTCGCGCAGGCTCTGCGCGATCTCGGTCGCTAGCCAGGCGGCGCGACGGCGCAGTGCGGGCGTCTCGTCGCTGGTCGCGGCGACGATTACGGAGCGCGAGAGCGCGGCGCCGAGATCGCGCTCGATGAACTCGCGCACTTCGCGCCCGCGCTCGCCGATCAGACCGATCACGATGCAGTCGGCGTCGCAGCCTTGGGCGATCTGGCCGAGCAGAGTCGACTTGCCGACGCCCGAGCCGGCGAACAGGCCGAGCCGCGATCCCACGCCGACCGTGAGCAGCGCGTTCAGTGCGCGAACCCCAAGATCGAGCGGCTGCTCGATGCGGCGCCTGCGCAGTGGGCTTGCGTTCCGCGCGCGCCGGCTGTGTGCGGCGCGCGGCAGCGCAGGGCCGCCATCGGCCGGGCGGCCGAGCCCGTCGATCACGCGGCCGAGGCAGCCGGCCCCGTCGAGTGGGCGCGCGTGCTCCGCCGAGAGATGGACGCGTGCGCCCGCGCGCAGGCCCTCCGGCGCCGCGAGCGGCAGTAACAAGCACTGAGAATCGTCGAAGCCCACCACCTCGGCGGCGAGCCCGCGCGCACTGCCGTCCGCCACGCTGACGAGCGCGCCGACGGGCGCCTCGAGGCCCGCGACGCGCATGGCCGAACCGACCAGCGCGGTCACGCGGCCGCTCGCGCTGTAGGGTCGAGCACGCTGCACCGCCGCGCGCGAGCGCGCGAAGAAGCTCGCCAGCGAGTCGCTCACGACGCCGCCTCCAGCTCGCACGCGCTGTGCTCCACGGCTGCGCGAATGCGCTCGACGATGCTCTGCCAACGCAACTCGAGGCTCGCGGCGCCCGATTCCAGTAACAGCTCTCCGCGCGCGAGCGTGGCGTCAGCGCGTAGGCTGAGCGCGTTGCGCTCGGCGAAGCCCGCCAGTGCCTCGGCGCCGCCTGCACGCAGCGAAGCGAGATCCTCGGGCGCTAGCGCGAGCGAGCGTGCTGCGGCGGGCGGAAGCGCGCTCAGTGCTTCTTCCAGACAAGGCGCGAGCCGCGCGATCTCGCTCGCAGCCAATGCGCCGAGCACGCGTTCCGCGATCGCGGCGGCCACGTCCAAGCTGCCGCGGCCGAGCGCTGCCAGCGCTTCGAGATCGGCGTCGCGCGCGTCCGCGAGCGCACGCTCGATGCGCGCGAGCGTCGCACCCGCCTCGGCGGCGAACTCTGCGCGCTGCCGCGTGGCGCCTAATGTGCGGCCCTGCTCGAACGCGTCGGCAATGCGCTGCTCGACGCTCTGCGCGGCGGGCGCGCCGGCGCTGCTGCCTCGGCCCGCGGCCGGGGCGCTCTCGGCGCCGCAGGCGAGCGGCAGCGGGGCGAACTCCGCGCCGCGCGCTTCCTCAGCCAGCGCCACAAACACGCGCGGCTCAGACGAGAACATCGCCGCCGCCTCCCTGGTCGAGTGTTAGGCGGCCTTCGGCTTCGAGCTTGCGCGCGGTCTCGACGATCTCCTCTTGCACACGCTCGACTTCGGAGAGGCGCATCGGCCCGAGCAGCTCGATCTCCTCCTGAATCTGCTCGGCCGCGCGCGTCGAGAGGTTCGCGTAGACCTTCGCTCGCATCTCCTCGGAGGCGGCCTTCAGTGCCACGGCGAGACTCTGGGTGTTCACCTCGCGCAGAAGGGCCTGGAAGCCGCGCTTGTCGACGCCTGTTAGGTCGTCGAAGCTGAGCATGCGCTTGCGGATCGAGAGCGCGGTGTCGGAATCCTTGGCGCCGACCTCTTCGAGGATCGTGGCGCCGGCGGTCTTCTCGACGCGGTTCAGCATCTGGGCCGCGGCTTTCGGGCCGCCGACGCGTGTGGTCGGGACCGGCCGCCGATCGAACAGCTCGGCAACGCCGAGTTCGAGGCTCGCCATCACGTCGTTGGAGACGGACTCGAGGTTCGCGAGCCGCAGGATCACGTCCGAGCGCAGTTCTTCGGGCAACGCCTCGATGATCTTCGCGCCGCGCGCCGCGGGCAGCTGCGAGAGCGTCAGCGCGATCGTCTGCGGGTGTTCGACGGCGATGCGTTCGGCGATGTACTCGGGCTGGAAGGCGCGCAGCGTCCAGTCGATGCGCTGCTCGTCGCGGCCGAGGTTCTCGAGAATCTTCGTCGCGCGCCCGTCGCCGCCGATGTGCTGGAGCAGCGCGAGCGCCTGCTTGCGACCGCCCTGCAGGCCGTCTTCACGCGCCTTGCCTGCGGCCTCCTCGAACTCAGCCAGCACCTGCTTCTGCACGCGGCTCGGAATCGCATCCATGCGCGAGATCGCCGCGAGCGCCTTCTCGACCTCGTCGTCGTCGAGCTGCGCAAAAAGTTCGCGCACTCTGCCCTGCGGCAGCGACAGCATCACGATCGCAACCTTCTCGGCGCCGCTCAGGGATTCGAAGTCCATGCGCTAGCCCTGGCTCAACCAATTACGGAGCGCGCGCACGCCATCGGCCGGAGGCAGCGCCGCGCTAGCGGCTCCGCCCGCCGCGAGCGCGGGACTGCGCTCGCCGGCGCCGAGTGCGGCTGCGGATTCGGAGCCGCCGAGTGCCGCGAGGCCGCCCGCCGGCGCGCTCCCCTGAGAAGTGCCTGCGGAGATCGACGCCAGCGCCGGGCGCACGATCAAGCGTGCGAACAGCAGCAGCGCGATCGCGACGGCGACGCCGCGCACGAGCGATTCGATGATCGGCAGGTAGTCGCGGATCGGCGTCGCTGCTTCTTCAATAATCATTTGGTCGGGCGCTCGGAACGGCGCGCTCGAAACCGTAATCAGGTCGCCGCGCTTCTCGTCGAAGCCGACCGCCTTCCGCGCGAGCTGCGCGAACGCTTCGATCTGCTCGGCGGTCCAGGGGGCCGGCGCGGCAGCGGGCCCGCCAGCCGGCGCGGCCTTCGGATCGGCAGCGGGCTCTTCGCCGGCGGCTACTTCGACCACAGGCGCGACCGGATCAGCGACCAGCACGGCGATCGAGAGCTTCTTCACCTCGCCGCGCGGCGTCGAACTCGTCAACACTTTCTTGCTGATCTCATAATTGATCGTCTCGGATTCGCGCGACGAGTTGGGCCCGGCTGCGGCGCCGCCCGCTCCGAGTGAGCTCGGATCGTTCGAGACGAGGCCTGGCGCGCCGCCGGCCCCCGCGCTGCCGCCGGGCGCCCCTTCCTGAGAAGTCTCGGTGCTGTGCTGCTCGCTGCGCGCCACCTGCGATTCGGGGTCGAAGACTTCTTCGGTGACCTGGCGCTCGGTCCAGTCCATCTCGGCGCGCACGCGCGCCACCACATTGCCGGGGCCGACCGTCTTGGCGAGCAGCGTCTCGATGCTCTCGGCCAGCTGCGCTTCCACGCGCTGCTGGTAGGACGCCCCGCCTTCGACGCCAGCCAGCTCGCCGTCTTGCCCCTCGCGAGGCGCCAGCAGGCGGCCCGCGCCATCGACGACGGCCACGTTGCGGCGGTCGAGATTCTCGACGCTCGAAGCGATCAAGTGCACGATCGCATCGACCTGATTACTCGCGAGCTCGCGGCCGGGCTGCAGGCGCACGATCACCGAGGCGCGCGCCGGCTCGTCGCGGCTCGCCAGAACACGGCCGCGTTCGGGCAGCGCGAGCTGCACGTGCGCGCGCTCGACCGGGTCGAGGTGCTCGATCGTGCGCGAGAGTTCGCCCTGCAGCGCGCGCAGAAAGTTCACGCGGTGCACGAAATCCGTGACGCCGAAGGCCGGGCGATCGAACAGCTCGAAGCCCGCCGACGAACCGCTCGGCAGGCCGCGGCCGGCCAGCCTGATGCGCGCCTCCTGCACTTGCGTCGCGGGCACCAGCACGCTCGTGCCGGATTCGTCGAGGCGATACGGAATCTTCTCCTGCCCGAGGCCTTCCACCACGCGCGCAGCTTCCTCGGCTTCGAGTCCACGGAAGAGCGCCTGATAACTCGGGCCCGAGGCGCCGAGCACGATCCAGGCGAAGAAGGCGAGCGAGCCGGCCGAAGCCAGCGCCAGCGCGAGCTGCCGCCCCGGCGAGAGCGCCGCGAGATTCGCGCCGAGCTGTCCGAGCGATGCGGCCATTCAGGCTCCTAGAGAGGAAGGCGCAGAACTTCTTGCAGGCTCTCGAGCGCGCGATTTCGCAGCGTGACGAGGTGACGCAGCGTGAGGTCCGCCTTGCTGAGCGCGACCATCGCGTCGAGCGTGTCGATCTCGCCGCTCGCGAACTCGCTGGCCGCGCGCTCGCCCGCGACGAGTTCGCGATTCGCGTCACCCAGCGCTGCCGCGAGCTTGTCGCCGAAGCCCTGCCCCGCCGCGGATGCAGGCTGCATCTGCGCGGGCGTCGACGCAGCGATCGGCCGCGCGGCGAGAGCCATTAGGCGCACGTCGTTCATCCGACGCGCCCGATGCCGAGCGTGGCCTGCGCCATCTCTCGGACCTTGCGCAGCACCGCGAGGTTCGCCTCGAACGAGCGGCTCGCGGAGAGCAGGTTCGTGACCTCCTCCACCACGTTCACGTTCGGCAGCGCGAGGTTGCCGCTCGCGTCGGCGTCGGGATGGCTCGGGTCGTATCGCAGCGTTGGCGGGCGCGGATCGAACGCCACGCCGCGCAGCGAGACGCGATGGAACGAGCGCGTGAGCGCGTCGGCGAACGGGCCGCCGCTCGGGGTCGTGCCGAAAACCGGATCGCGCCGGCGGTACGGCCCGCCTTCCGGCGTGCGCGTGGTCTCCGCGTTCGCGAGGTTCGAGGCGGTGGCGGCCATGCGCGCCCGCTGAGCAATTAGGCCGGAGACGGCCAGGTCGCTGATGTCGCCGAGTTTCATGGGAGCCTCCCTCAGCGGTTCTCGCCGGTCGCGGCGATGCGGCGAAGCGTGAAGACGCGCGCGAGCACTTCGGCGCGCTCGCTGAACTCGCCGGCGTTGCGGGAGAGCGCGACGAGCTCGCGGTCGCGGTCGACGCCGTTGCCGTCCGGGCGGCTGCCGCGCGGCCCGGTCAGAATGCGAACGCCCGCGTTTCCTGCGTTCGCGATGTGCGACGGGTCGGTGCGCGCGAGGCCCGCGGCGGCGCGCTCGAGCGCGGGCGCGAACTCGACGTCGACGCGCCGGTAGCCGGGCGTATCCGAGTTGGCGACGTTCGCCGCGAGCGCGCCTTGCCGCGTGACGCGGAAGCGCAGCGCGCTTTCGAGTTCCGCCATCGAGCCGCCCAGGAGCTTGTCGAGCATCGCGTCCACCTCTGCCGAGAGGCGGAATTGCAACCGGTGTGCCAGGGCGCAGAGGCCTTCTGCACGCCCCAGCGTGCGTTTGGCGCGCAGCGCGCACCTAACTGCATCGCGAGCGCGTTTCAACTTGCAACGCCGTGAAACGCCAGCGGACGAAACGTCCGCTGGCTCTGAGGCCCGAGATGTCGAGCCCGCGGGAGCGCTGGGGCAGGCGGTCGAACTTCGCGGGTCGATCCGGTCTCACGCGAGGCGACCGGGGGGCGGTGCCGCATCACTAGTGATTCATTGCTTGAATGATTATCATCCACGCAATGAAGTCGCTCGATCGAGCTGTGTCCGATCTGGCCGAAGCCGCGCTCGCGGCCATGCCGGTCGTCGTGTTGACCGGTGCAAGGCAGACCGGGAAGAGCACGCTCGCCCGCCTGATCGGCGGCGACGATCGACTTTATTTGACGCTCGACGACTACGACGTGCTCGACCAGGCGACGGCGGCGCCCGACGACCTCGTCGCGCGCGCACCCCTCCAGACGCTCGACGAGGTGCAGCGGGCGCCCGGATTGCTGATAGCGATCAAGCGCGCGATCGATCGGAAGCGGCAGCGCGGTCGTTTCTTGCTGACCGGTTCCGCGAATCTCGCCCTGCTCGACAAGGTCTCGGAGTCTCTCGCCGGGCGCGCGAGCTACGCGACGCTGTGGCCGATGACGCGGCGCGAGCAGCAGGGCCACGGGCGGGCCGGGATCTGGCAGGAGCTGTTCGACGCTCGCGACGAGGATTGGGCGGACGTCGTCGCGACACACAAGGGCAGCTCCGAGGACTGGAGAAGCGCCGCGCGCCGCGGCGGCTATCCGACGCCTGCACTGGAGCTGAACGAGGCCGAGCGCGAACACTGGTTCGCCGGCTACGCGCAGACCTACCTCGAGCGCGACGTGCTGCAGCTCTCTTCGATTTCGAGCCTGCCCGACCTTCGCCGATTGATGCGCGCTGTCAGCCTACGAATCGGCCAGCTCGCCAATCAGACCGAGCTCGGACGCGACGTGGCGCTACCCCAGGCGACGGTTCACCGCTGGCTCAACGTGCTCGAAGCGTCCTATCAGCTCGTGCGTTTGCCTGCGTACTCGGTGAACCGAACGCGACGACTGATCAAGACGCCGAAGCTCTACTGGAGCGACACCGGGCTGGCGCTCCACCTCTCGGGCGCGACGCCCGACGGACCGCACCTCGAGAACCTCGTGCTGATGGATCTGCTTGCCTGGAGAGACAGCCAGCTCGTCCGGCCGGAGATTCTCTATTGGCGAACCGCATCCGGCGACGAGGTCGATTTCGTGATCGAGCGAAAGGGAAAGCTGATGCCGATCGAGGTGAAGGCGACGAGTCGGCCGAGGGTTTCGGACGGACGCCACCTCCAGGCGTTTCGCGAGGAATACGGCAAGTCAGCGCGGGCGGGGCTCGTGCTGCACACGGGGGCGGCCGTCGAGTGGTTGGCGCCGGGGGTTCTCGCGGCGCCGTGGTGGGCGGTGATATAGGGGCGGGGCCGCGGGAGCGCGAGGCGCGCGCTCTCTCGCCCTGCGCCCCTGGCGTCAGCGGCTCACGCGCAGCTTGTTACGCAGCGTGCGCACATGGATGCCCAGCGCGCGGGCGGCGAGCGTGCGATCGCCGCCGCTCGCGGCGAGCGCGCGCTCGATCGCGTCGCGCTCGAGGGTCGCGAGATCGAGCGAAGCGCCAGCCGCAGCGAGTGGGGGCGCGGCTGCGAGCGGGCGCGCGAGGCGTGCGAGATCGACCCTGCGCCCCGCGAACAGCAGAGCGGCGCGGCGCATCAGGCCTTCGAGCTCGGGCAGGTTGCCCGGGAAACGCCGGGCGGCGAGCACTGCTAGCGCCGCAGCATCGAGCTGCGCGGGCGCCTCGCCGGCTGCGCGCGCCGCCCGTTCGAGGAAGCGCTGCGCGAGCGCAGGCAGATCGAGCGGGCGCTCGCGCAGCGCCGGAATCCAGAGCGGCTCGGCGCCGAAGTGAATGCCGAGCTCCGGCAGCAAGCGCTGCGCAGCGACCTCGGCAGCGACCGCGCGCCGCGAAGTGACCACCACGCGCGCGGCGCCGCGCGAGAGCGCGTCGTCCGCACAGGCCAGCCGGCCCGCCCGGAGGCAACTCACCAACAACTCCTGCGACGCGAGCGGGAGGTCGCAGACTTCTTCGAGCAGAAGCGTGCCGCCGGCCGCGGCGTCGATCGCCTCGAGCAGCGTGTCTTCCGGCCGCGGCGCGTGCGCATCCGCGTTCCACATCTCCGCGAGCTCCGCGCACTGAAGCTCCACCAGGCGCGTGCCGAGCGCGGCGCTCTGCTGATGGAGCCAACGCGCGAGGTACGTCCTGCCGGTTCCGGCCTCGCCGCAGAGCGCGACCGTGAGCGAGGTCGGCGCCAACGCTTCGAGGCGCTCCATGAGCTGGCGGCACGGGGGATCGCTGGCGATCGGGCGCTCGCAGCGAGCGCTGCGCGCATCCATTAGGCGAGCGAGCGCCGCCTCGAGCCGCTCGGGCTCGAACGGCTTGCAGAGGGTCGCGTCGGCGCCGGCCGCGAGAGCAGCCACGAGTTCTGCGGGCTCGCTGCTCCGGAGCAGCGCGACGATCGGCAGCGCGGGCGCGAGGCGCCGCGCGCGCTCGATCGCCCGGCGTCCTTCGCCACCCCCGAGATCCAGCACGAACGCCTGAGCGCCTAACAGGTGATGCTCCGCGCCCGCGCAGGGGACAGTGCGCGACGCGATGCCCGCGCGCCCGAGCGCCTCCGAGAGCGCGCGGCGCAGGCTCGGGTCGGTGCACGCGACGAGCACGCTCATGGCGCCCCCGCGGCTGCCAGGCTCAGCTTCACGCGCAGCGCCTCGCCTGCGCCTGTTTGCTCGCGCTCGAACTCGGCGCCTTCTGCGAGCGCGAAACGTTCGAGCAACTCGTCGATCAAGCCGTCCAGTGGCTCGCGCGCCGGCTGCACGAGCAGCTCGAGGCGAGCGCGCGAACTTGTGGGCGCGAGCGGGCCGGACTCGGGCGCGGTGGACTCGGGCGCGGCGGGCGCCAACGACAGCGTGATCTCGCCGCCTTCGCGCACCGCGAGGCACGCAACGCGCAGCAGACGCGTCGCCGCGCGGCGCACACCCGCGAGATCTCCGGGAACCGGCTGATCGCCCGGCGCGAGGCGAAGCGTTGCGGAGTGCGCGGCCAGGGCCGCGCAGGCACGCGCGTGGATCTCCGCGAGCGCTGGCCTGCAATCGCCGCTGTGCGGCGCTCGCGCGCGCCACGCAGGGGGCGAGAGTGCGCGTTCGAGCTCGCCGAGCCGCGCTTCCGCATCCCCTAATGCCTCCTGGATCGCCTCAGCGCGCTCGCGCAACTCGCGCGGACGCGCACTCTCGAGGCGCTGCAGCGCCAGCGCGATGCGCGTGAGCGGATCGCGCACGGCAAGCAGCGCCTTGCGCGCCAGCGCGCGCTGGCTCATTGGCCGTTCATCGCGCGGTCGTCGAGTTCTTCGGAGAGCTGGCGCAGCTGGGTCTCGAGCGCCGAGAGCTCACTCCAAGCGCTCCTCGAGCCCGCCGCCACTGCGATCCCTAATGCTTCACTCCGCTCGGCGCCTGCGCGTGAAGCAAACGCGGCATGGTGGAGCGCGCGGTCGCGCAGCGCGCCGCTCGGAAGCTTTGTCGCGGCTCGCTCATAGGCGGCGCGCGCTTCCGGAACCGCGCCGGCGCTCATGCGGAGATCCGCGAGGCGAAGCCAGACGAACGCGCGCGCCTCCGGTATTACAGCCGGCTCGCGCGCGAGCGATGCCTCGAGTGCGCCCACACCGCGCGCGGCGTCGCGCCCGGCTTCGAGCATGCGCACGAGCGCGAGCTCAGCCTGGATGCGCGGCTCGATCGGGAGCGCGTCCTCACCCGATAACAACACGAGTTCCTCGAAGGCGGCGCCGAGCAGCCCCTCTCGCTCCGCGAGCGCGGCCGCGAGGCTGCGCCAGCGCAGGCGCGCATCGGGCGATGCAGCCGGCTCCTTGGCCGCGGCGTCGATGGCGGCATGCACAGCGGGCAACTCGCCAGCCGCCAGAGCCGCGGTCGCCATGCGCAGCGCGAGATCGGGGATGCGCTCGGCGCCATAGGTACGCCCCGCGAGTCGAACCGCGTCGAGCGCCGCACCCGGCATGCCCGTCGCGAGGAAACAATCTGCGACGCGCAGCAGCACGGCGGCGTCCTCCGCCTGGCGAGCAATTAGGGTGGTGCGGCTTCCCAGCGCCTGCAGCACCCCGCTGCACGCCACGCGCTCGGCGGTGATCTGCGTCAGCGCGCGCTGCATGTCATCGCGGAAGTACGGGATCGCGCTGGCGTCCACACCCGAGTGCACGAGACGAACGCCGCTGTTCAGGCTCTGGGTGACCGCCCCCGCTGCGAGCTGGCCTCGCACGAGCAGGCCTAATGCCGCTGCGCGCAGCTCCGGGTGCGGCGAGCGCGCAGCTGCCTGGCTGGCTGCGCGCGCTTGCTCGGGGCGGCCCGCGTCGAGCTCGAACGCTGCAATGCGCAGGCCCGCGAGTGCGCGCACGTCCGCGTTCGCGCCGACGCGCAGCACGCGTTCGAGCGTGTTGCGCGCGTCGCTGACGCGGGCGAGCGCGCTCAGCGCGTCTGCTTTGCGGATCGAAGCGAGCCCACCGGGCCATGCCAGCTCCGCGCGCGCCAGCCAATAATGAGCCGCCTGCGGGTCGTTAGCTCGCAGCGCGAGTTCGCCGGCAACCAGCGACCACGGCTCGACATCGAGCCCCGCCTGCGCTGCGGCCTCGAGCTTGCTCGGAAACTCGGCCCAGAGCTCGGCCGCTCCTGACGCCGCCTCGGGCCCGGCGACGGGGAATGCGGCCTCAGCGCGCCGCAGCCAGACCGCGAGCGCGAGCCGGTCATCCGGCTCGTCCGCCAGCTCTGCGTAGAGCCGCAGCGCCTTTAGCGATTCGCCGGTGCGGTGCGCTTCCTCCGCCGCGAGCCACTTCGCCGTGGGCGCGAGCCGCTCGGGCCACACCTTGTTCGCGAGCTTCGCCAGCGCGCGCGCGCGATCGACGCGCGCCTCGAGCGGGAGATCCAGTAACAACGCGAGCCGCGCACTCTCCAGCAGTGCGCAGGCGCGCGCCTCGGGCCGCGCATCTCGCTCTGCGATCTCGAGCAACCGCTTCCGGTTCGCGCTGCGCGTGGAGCCAACGGCCGTCCTCGCTTGCAAGGTTGCCTCTAACAAGGCGAGGTCGCGCTTCGCTTCGGGCGCGCGCTTCAGGGCGGCGAGGCCGCGTCGCGCGCCGGTGATGTCGCCGTCGCGAAGGCGCGCCGCGAACTCGAGCGCTGCGCTCGATGCCGCTGGCGTGCACGGCGCGGTCGCGTCCAGGAATCGCGGCGTGCGCTTCGAGGGATGCACGAGATGGAACGGGCTCGGCAGCGGGGCGCTCGGCTCGGGGTCCGCGAGCGCGGCGTCCGCAAGCGCGGCCTGCGCGACCGCGGCGAGCAGCAGCGCGGCCGCGAACAGGCCCCTGCCAGCGCGAAGTCGCGTCACCCCTCCCCCGCGGACAAGGTGTGCTGGCGGAGATTCCGCCGTTCTATCGCGATGCAGTGCCGAATGATCGAATCGCGATCGGCTTCGCGGATGATGCGCAGCGCGAGCGCGAGCTGCCCGGGTGAATCGCCTTCTTTGTGCTTCGCGACGACCGCCAGTGCGCGCACCGGCCGCAGCGGCATCCCCGGCAGATGCAGTTCCACTAGCAGCTGCTCGCCAGCGGCGGGCAGTGGGCCTTCTCTGTGAAACGACAAGCCGTTGCCGGAGAGCACGAGGTCGAGTTCATCGCTCGGCAAATTGCCTGCCTCAGCCTCGGCGCCGAGTCTTCGTAACACCAGGTCGAGCTTGCGCTCGATCCGCGCGAGCCACTCCGCGTGCTCGAAATCGATGCGCGTGCCGGGGCCCGGCTCGCTGTGCGCGATCTCGCGCGCGATCTCGTCGGCCTCGGCTGGCGTGAGTTCACGCAAACCGACGCGAAGGCGCGTGCGGATGCGGAAGTACTCCCGGCTCTCGGCTTGGTCGGGCATGGCGTGCATGCGACTCCCCCCCCGTGCGAACGAGAGAGCAAGCCACGTGCCAGCGAGCTTGCGGCGCAAACCGCTGATTAGGCGCAGAAGGCGTTTCAATCCGCGGCGTCGCGTTCCGCATTGAACGGGCGCGGAAGAAGGCTGCCCGCGCTGCTTTCTGTCAGGAAGATTTCACGTCCCCGGAAACGTGACGGTCGCGGCCCGCGTGCTTGGCCTGATAGAGCGCCTGGTCGGCGCGCCGGAACCACTCTTCGGGCGTGTCGCCGGGGCGGCAGCGCGCGGAGCCGATCGAGGCAGACACGCGCAGCGGCTCGCCCGAGGTCGCGATCTCGATCTCGCGCAGGGCGAACAACACGCGCTCCGCGATACTGATCTCCGCCCGCGGCTCGGCGTTCTCGACCACGATCAGGAACTCATCCCCGCCGAAACGCGCGACGAAGTCTTCGGCGTCGCGGCAGGTCGCACGCAAACGCGCGGCGAGCTGGCGCAGCAGTTGATCGCCGACCTCGTGTCCGTAACTGTCGTTCGCCCACTTGAAGTGATCGATGTCGAGCACGAACAGCAGCGGCGGCATCGGGAGCAGCACGTTGATCTCGGCCAACCGCTTCAGGTGCGCATCGAGCGCGGCGCGGTTGTAAACGCCAGTCAGCGGATCGGTCGTGCTGTCGCGCTGCGCCCGCACCAACTCGGCTGAGACGTGGGCCAGCTTCGCCGACAGTTTCTCGACGTGCGTCTTCTGGCGATGCTGGCGCGCATTGATCGAGGCGGTAATCGACTGCGCGGCGAGGATCGCCTCACGCTTGATCGCGACGACGTCTGTACCGGCGACCACCTCGCGCAGTCGCGCGACTTGCTTTCCCGAGCGCTCGTCCGCGCTCTGGTCTTCCGCGTTCGCGCGTGAAAAGCACTCGACGAACGCCCACAGCGCTTCGCGCAGATCGCCGACTGTCTTACTGACGCTGCGCTGCTCGCCCTTGCGCTGTTCGAGCACGAAACGATCGAGCCCGTCCCAATTCGGCGCGGGTTCGTCTGGCTCCGCGCCGATCGCTCGCGCGGTCTGCTGCGCCCAGCTCTCGAAGGACGGGCCGCTTTCGCCACCCTCCGCTTCCGGTGACGGCGAGACGGGGAACTGGCCCCAACTGCGAAGCGCGAACACGAGTGAATCGAGCACCCGCTGCGCGAACTCCGCGTCTTCCGGCGGCTCGTTCTGCGCGACCCGGCGCCGCTCCGTTTGCGTGCTCGGTTGCGTCTCCGCATCGCGGCTTCGGCGCGACCAAAAGCTCATCGCGCGAACCCCGCTGCCGAGCGCGAGCGCGGGGCTAGCGGTCGCGGCTGCGGCGTTTCCGGCGCATGAGCCGCGCGTCGCTTCGCGTGCGCCGGTCGATGACGACGTCGAGAGCCCGCCCCGATTCGAGATCGAGCGCGCCGAAGCAAGCGCCCGCAGACGGGCTCTGCGCCCGCCCCGCGCGCATCAGCTCGACGGTCGTGTAAATCGCGCAGGCCGTACCGAGCAGGATCCACAGCATGTCGGTGAGTCGCGCGGCGCGCGCATTGGGTGACGCCGGCTGGGTAGAAGCTCGCCCGTAGACCCTTGGAAATACTGAGTTTTTCGTGAATCACGCGGCAACTCCCGGTGCGCGGGTCGACTCGACGCAGCTTCGGATCTCGTGGGCGTCATAAGGATGGGAGACCACGCCGTGGGCGCCGGCGCGCAGCGAGGCGAGCAGCTGCGGGCGCGTCGGCCGAGCAATCCCGATCAACAGGGTCACGCGGCTGAGGCGCGGATCCCGCGCGAGGCTCTCCGTCAGCTCAATGCCCGCCCGGCCCGCGAGGTCCCAGGGAACCACGAGCACGCTCGCGTCGAGCACGCGCTCATCGAACGCCTTGGCAAGCTCGCGCGGTTCGACCGTGAGCACCGCCCAGCCAAGCCCCGCTTCGAGTTCGGCGATGCGCTTGCGCTCTGCGTCCCCGACGCTGACGAAGCAAACGCTCTCGCGCGGGGGCCCGGTTCCGGCCGCGAGGCGCGAGCGCACGAAGACCAGATCGAACCGGCTCGCCTCGAAGCCCTCCAGCTCGAGCGGAAGGCTCATGCGCAGGTAGATGCTGTCGTCGATCCAGGTCGGGTCGGACTGCGGCGCCGGGACTTCCTTGGCCGGGTCGATCGTGAGCAGCGGCAACTCCGCCGTCGCGAACGAGCGCCGCAGCACGTCCGAGACCGACTCCATCACTTGCGCGAACGCGCTGCTGGCGTCGGCGTCGAGCGCGCCGTCGCGCGCAGCTTGCAGCGCGTCGTCCGCGAGGCGCCGCTCGAGCGCGGCGATCGTGAGCGCGGCGGCTTTCGGCAGCAGCACGTGCAGGGGCCCCGGCGGGTCGTCGCCGCAGCGCAGCGTTTGGAGCACGAGTGCGGTGTCGCCCGCGACGAGGTCGACCACGCCGACCTCGTGGAAAGTGGCGGCGCCGAAGCTGAGCGTCCGGCCAAGCCGCGCAGTCAGTTCGCCCGCGAGCGCCGTCGCGAAGGCGCTGGCGCCGTCCTCGAGCATCGCTCGCGAGAGTGTTATTACGGGCTCGGCCATCTCAGGCCCGCCCGAGCGTGCTGCGCGTTTCGGAGCTCTGCTGACGCGCGCGCACGGTGCCGTGAGCTTCGCGGAGCTGTGCGAGCGCAGCGCGGAGCTCGCCGCGCCGAGCGGCCAGCTGCGTCTCGATGGCGCACGCCGTAACGCTGACGGCGTCGAGCAGGCGGCGCTCTTCCGCGCTCGGGCTGCAGCCCCTGAACTCGCGCGCGATCTCCGCGACGAGCTCTGTGCGCGCACCGATCAGGCGCTCGCAGGCCGCCACGTCTTCCCCCGCGCTGGCCGCGAACAGCGCACGCGTGAGATCCGAGAGCCGCGCGAGGGAGAGCCGCATCACGGGGCACCTTCGTGCGCGGCCGGCTGCGCGACGGCGATGGCCGAGAACGCCTCCACGATCGGTTCGAGCGCGCGGATCGCCTCTTCGATCGTGCCGCTCGCGCGCGTCGCGCCAGCACTGATTAGGCGGTCGGTCGCGAAATCGTAGAGGCGCTCGAGGTTTGCAGCGAGCTCGCCGCCGGCTTGCAGATCGAGCGCGCGGCGCAGCTCGGCGAGAATGTCGATCGACTGTGCCAGCGCGCGCACGCGCGCGGCGCTGTCGTCACGCACGCGCGCGGCGCCGTCGCTGCGCGCGTGCGCCTCGCGCGCCTTTTCGAGCGCACGCTGAAGCAGGCGCGCCACCAGGGTCTCGGGGCGCGCGGTCGCGAGGTCGATTTGCAGATAGCGGTGGCCCACCAGCGATTTCTCAGCGGTTCGAATTGGTGGGGGTGAGGCCGTTGAGCGCGCTGCCTTGCGAGCGGAGCTGCGACAGCAGGGCCTCCATCCGGGTGAACTGCAGCACGAGCAACTTTTCGCGCGCTTCCAGGCGCCTCTCCATGCGCGCGATCTGCGCGTCGAACGCCTCGATGCGCTCGTCGAAGACCTCCTGCCGCAGCGGGAGCAGACCCTTCGTGGTGTTGGTGACGAGGTCCTTCGTGGCGTCGAGCAGCTCGTCGATCTTGCGCGAGATCGAAACGAGCACCCCATCCGTGACACCGTCGCCGCCGAGGATCTCGCGAACTGCCAGCGCTCCCGAATCGAGCGCGCTCGTGAGCGCGTCGCGATCGAGCGCGAGCTTGCCATCGCTGGTGAGCGAGACGCCGAGATCGACGAGTCCCGAGAGGGCGTTGCCCGCGATCGCGACCGGGTCGAGCAGCACCTTGCTCAAGCGCGTCGTCACCGTGCGCAGCGCTGCATCTCCGAACAGCGGGCCTGCGGCCTTCGTTTCCAGGTTGAAGCCCGCGTTGGTGCGCATGAAACCGACGACTTCGTTGTACGCGCTGACGAACGTCTCGAGCTTCGTCGCGATCGCGTCGTCGTCGCGGGAGACTTGAACCTCGGCTGCGGTCGCGCTCGGAGCGATCAGCTGGAACGTGACGCCCGGGATCACATCGCTCACGCTGTTGGACGGGCGCGTGATGGAGAGCCCGAAGACCTCGAGCTGCGCATCCGCGGCGTCCTGCCCGGCGACGGCATCGAGGAAGGCGGCGCCGCCAGGGCCGAGAATCGTCGTGCTGAGCGTCGCGTTGTTGGCGACGCCGGTTTGCGACGCCTGCACGAGCAGGCGGTAGCCCGCCCCGTCGAACACGACCTGCGCGCGCACCTCGCCCGAGTTGTTGGGGTCGGCGTTGACGAGATCGGCGAGGTCACGGAGCGAAGCGCCAGCGGCGCCGACCGTGATCGCGATCGGGCTCGCGCCTCCGAAATCGAGATTGAGTGTGTCGCCGGCGGCCGCGATCAGGCTGGTGTCGGACGCGAACGCGTTCGAGACGCGCCGCGCAGCCGCCGCGAGCTGCACGACGCGCACGGAGGTTGCGCCCGGCGCTGCGGCCCCGGTGGCGGTCGCGCGCAGCAGCGTTTCGTCGGAAGAGGCGGCGGTGTAGGCCAGGAACTCCTCGCTGGCCGAAGCGCCCGTGAACTTCGTCGAACGATTATCGAGCGAGGCGGCCGCGTTGCGGAGCGCGCTGAGCTTCGTGCCGAGGTCGGCGAACAGCTTCTTGGCGGCCTCGAGATTCGTCTTGCGTTGCTCTACGAGCGCGAGCGGCCGGCGTTCCGCGCCCATGATCGCCTCGATCAAGGCGGCAGTGTCGAGACCGCTCGCCAGGCCTCCGAGCCGGATGCCCATTGCCCCCTCCCCCTAATTCATGTCGGTCGGTTGCCCGGAGAGGGCGGCGCTCGCGCGAGCGCCGCCCCCTCTGGGACCGTTAGCCCCGCAGTAGTGCGAGAGCGTTCTGGCTCGAGACGTTGGCCTGCGCCAGCACCGCGATGCCCGCTTGCTGAAGCACTTGGTTGCGCGTCAGCAGCGCGGTCTCCGACGCCACGTCCACGTCGCGGATGCGCGACTCGGCGGCCGTCGTGTTCTCGACCGCAACCGCGATCGACCGGATCGTCGATTCGAGGCGGTTCTGCGCGGTACCGAAGCCCGAGCGACGCGACGTCACGGCGTTGATAGCCGTGTCGAGCGTCGCGAGCGCCGCCTGCGCGTTCGCCTGCGTGTCCACCAAGAGCGCGTTCACGCCGATGCCGGTCGCCGTCGCATCCACGCCGGTGACGGAGATCTGGTCGTTCACCGTGTTGTTGGCGCCCACCTGGAACGTCACCGTCGGTGCGCTGCCGTCGAGCAGCTTCGTGCCGTTGAACTCGGTCACGTTTGCCACACGATCGATCTCGGCGATCAGGTCCTGAAACTCCGCGTCCACCGCAGCGCGCTCGTTGGCGCCGAGCGTGCCGTTGGCGGACTGGACCGCGAGTTCGCGCAAGCGAACCAGGATCCCGCTCGTCTCGTTCAGCGCGCCTTCCGCCACTTGCAACAGCGAGATGCCGTCGAGTGCGTTGCGCTGCGCCTGCTGGTAGCTGCGCACCTGGGAGCGCAAGCGCTCCGAGATCGCGAGACCGGCAGCGTCGTCCGAGGCGCGCGTGATGCGCAGACCCGACGAGAGGCGCTCGAGGGAGCGCGCAAGAGCCTCGGTGCTCTGCGACAAATTGCGCTGAGCATTGATCGAGGCGGTGTTGGTATTGATTCGAAGACCCATCGTGTTTTCCTTCTTCCGTGAGGGACCCTGCCCGCCGATCACTGGCGAGCTTGCGAAGCCCGCGCCGAACGCGTCGGCGCGGATTTCGCTGGCGCCGGCGACGCGCGCACCTTGCGCGCCTCGCCGGCTCGCCGCCGGTTGCCCGGTGGCGCTGTGCGCATTGAGCAAGCGGCGTGCCACGCGCCGCAGTTGTTGGGTGCTGCGCGGATTGCGCGAGCGCGCGGCCCGCACTGGGCGAGTTGTTGCGCACGCGCTGCGACCGCGTGAGGAGAGCGGCGTCGTTCGGAACGCAAGCGCAGCGTTTCAGCTTGAACGCTTCGCGATCTCACGGGAATGCGGCGCGCTCCCCGCGCGGGCACCGAACTTGCGATCCGGCTTGTTATGCAGACCCACTCCGCGAGGTGCATGCCTGCTCCCGCCGCGCCCGCCGCGAAGTCGCCGTGTGCGGGCGACTCGCGCGCCGAGCCTGGCCCGCGCGCGATCGCACTTCACGAGCGAGCGCAGCTCGTCGACTGGCTCGACGACGGGCTCCGGCGCGGCGAGCGCGGCCGGCTCGAAGCCGAGTACCCGCTCTCGATGTGTGAAGCGCGCGCAGCGGGCCATCGCGCGATCTGGTCGGGCGGCGTGCCCGTGGCGCACGCGATGCTGCACGGCGTGGGGGTGCGCGCGCGCGGTGTGACGCTCCCGGTCGGGCTGATCGGGAACGTGTTCACCGCCCCGGAACTGCGCGGCCGCAGCCTCGCGCGGCGCTGCATCGAAGCCTGCGTCGCGGAAGCGCGCGCCCGCGGCTACCCGCTGGTGATGTTATGGAGCGAGCAGCGCTCGCTCTACGCGGGGCTGGGCTTCGAGCCGTGCGGCGTCGAGCGGCGCGTCTCGCTCGCGGGAGCCGCGCTCGAAGCTGCGCAAACGCAGCTCGCCGGGGCGTTCGAGATCTCGACGCCGCGAGCGAACGAACTGCCGGCGCTCGAACGGCTCTACGCCGCGAAGCCCGTGCATGTGGTTCGAGCAGCCGGCGACTTGGCAAAGCTCGCCGCCGCGCCGAGCACCACGCTGCTCGTCGCGCGCCGAGATGGCGTGCCGATCGCGTACGCCGCGGCCGGACGCGGCGACGATCTGCAAGGCGTCGTGCACGAGTGGGCCGGCGACGCGAGCGGCGCGCTCGCTTGTGTCGCCGCGCTCGCGCGCGGACACGGAGCATCGATGCTGCTCGCGAGCGCCGAGCCCGAGGAGCTGCCCGAACGCCTAATCAGCCACGGCGCGCGAGTGGTGCGGGCGCCCGTGGGTCTCGCGCGCCTGCTCGATGCGCGGAAGCTGTGGCGCACGCTCCACCCGCGCGGCAGCCGGCTCGCGGTTCGGCAGCGCGGCGAGTACGCGCTGCTCGCGGCTGGGCGCGTTCGCGAGCGCTTGCCGCTGGCACAAGTGCTCGAGCTGTTCCTCGGCAGCGCCGGCACCGAGAGCGAAGCCCGACCCGCACTTCCGGAGCTGCCCTGGCCTCTCTACCTGTGGGGCTTCGACTCGATCTAGCCGGCCGATGATTCCGCGCGAGGCCGCGGCTAAAGACGCAACGGCGCGCGCAATGGAAGCGACGCATCCGCGAGCACGATCTGCGCGGCGCGCAGCTTGGCCTCGTTCACGAGGATCGGCGCGGCGAGGTTCACATACACGTCGTCCGCTTGAACGCTCACGAGCACCAGCCAAGCGACTTCGCTCGGATGCGTCGCATCGACCGCGCGCAGATCGTTCGCACTCGGGCGCGGCGCGTAATCCCTCAGCAGCTCGCTCGGGTCGAGCACCGCGAAGGCGAGGTCGAGATCGTCGAGACTCGCGAGCCAGGCGAAGGGATGCGTCTCCTCGCGCGAAACGAGCGCGAAGGAGCGAGCGTTCGGGAAGCCGGGCAGCCCATCCAGGTGCAAGATGCGGGCGTTATCGATGTCGATGGCGCCGATGCGGCGATGCTCGATCGTGACCAACGTGTCTCGGATCATGAGCGAGCTCCCTGCTTGTTAGTGGCGAGGCCAACGAGCACAGCTTGCGCTGTGCCCGCGGCCGAGGTGCGATTGGCCTCTGCAATCCGCGCGTAGACTTCTTCGCGCAGCACCGGCACGCCCGCCGGCGCCTCGATGCCGATGCGCACCTGTCCGCGCCCGGCTTTGATCAGCACGACCGTCACGCCGTTGCCGATGCGAATCGCCTCGCCGCATTTTCGGGTGAGTACGAGCATGCTCAGCTCAGGAAATCGAGCAGCGAGGTCTGCACGAGTCGACCCATCGCGGCGAGCCCGGCCTGGAGCGCCGCTTCCTGCTGCGTCAGCTCGGAGACGACTTGCGCGAGATCCGCGTCGCCGAGTTCCGAGACGCGGATCTCGAGATCGACGTTGCGCTGCGCGAGCCGCGCGGCCGCGGTGTCGAGCGAGCTGCTGGTCGCGCCGATCGCGCTGCGTTCGAGCGCGAGCTGAGCGGAGCCGCGATCGATGCGCGGCAGCGTGGCAGCGACACCCGCCTGGTCATTATTGACGAGTGCCTGCCAGAGATCTGTGAGCACGTCGAAGACATCCTCGCGGCCTGGGTCCGGCGATCCGTCGCCGTCGCCATCCCCGAAGAACGCGCGGCGGCCGTCCGCGCCGGCGCTCACTTGAATGCCCGGCTCGATCTCGACGCGCACTTCGTTCGAATCGCCGACGAACGCGACGGTGGGCGCGACGGGCGGGATCGACGCGAACGAGCCGCTCGCTACGAACGGCGCAGTGTCGGAGGAGTAGCCGGCAAACACGTGGGTGCCTGCGATCTCGGCGTTCGCTTCGGCCAGCAAAGCGCCGTGCAGCGCTGCGACCTCGCGCGCGAGTTGTGCGCGCGACGCCGCATCCAGCGTGCCGTTCGCGCCTTGAATCGCGAGCTCGCGCGCCCGGATCAGTACGTCGTTCGATTGCCCGAGCGCCGACTCGAGCGTGCCGACGCGCCCGCGCAGCGCTGATACCACGCGCGTGTACTGCGCGATGCCGTCGCGCTCCCCGCGCAGCGTGGCGAGCACGCCCGCGCCCACCGGATCGTCGGACGGTCGATTAATGCGCAGGCCGCTCGAAGCCTGTTCTTGCGTGCGCGCGAGGCGCGTGCGCGCAGACGTCACGTCTGCGAGCGCGGTCCTGTGCAGCATGTTCTGTGTGATTCGCACGGGCCCTCCCTCGGCCGCCGGGTCCCTTTGGGCCGGGCTCCTAGATCATGTTCACCACGTCTTCGAGCAAGCGATCGACGAGGCTGATGACGCGCGCGTTCGCTTGGAACGCGGCCTGAAGTTCGACGAGGCGCGTGACCTCTTCATCGAGCGAGACGCCGGAGACTTCGTCGCGGCGGTTCTCGAGCATCTCGCGGATCTGCTCTTGCGTCGCGCGCACGCTCACCATCCCGCGCACTTGCACGCCGACGTCGGTCACGAGCGCGGCAAACTGCTCGAGCAGGCTGCGCGTGGGCCCGCTCGGGGCGCCGAGCGTGTCGCCTAACACGTGGATTGGCGCTCGCGCATCGCGCAGCGCGGCGAGCGCTTGTGCATTGCGGTTGTCGCCGGGCGCGCTCGTCACGCCCGCGGCGATCGCGTCGGGCGAGGCCAGGATTGCGGGCGCCAGCGCGAGGTTGCGCGCGGCGTCCTCGACCGTGGCCGGCTGCGCGAAGAAGTCCCCTACCGCGCCGTTCGCGCCCGTGCCGCTGGCGTGCACCGCGTTGACGCGCGCGGCGACGTTGAACGCGATCGTGTCGAGCCCGCGCACGGCGCTGGCGATGTGCACGTCGCGGGCGCGCAACAGGCCGCCGATGCTCCCGCCGCCGATCTGCGCCGTGATGTCGGAGACGTTGGCGCCGTTCTGGAGGCCGATGCGTGCAAAGCGCGGATCGAACGGGTTATTGGGGTCGGCGACCGCCACCAGCGTCCGCACCTGGTTGCCTTCGACGAGGCCGGCGCCGTTCGCGAGTGTCACGTCGATGCGGCCGGCGCTCCCGTCTTGGACGCGAATGTCGACGAAGCCTGCCAGCTCGCGTACCAGCGTGTCGCGCTGATCCATCAGGTCGTTCGCAGGCGACCCAGAGAGAGCTGAGCGCGCGATCTGCTCGTTCAGGTCGCGGATGCCGGTGAGCAGTTCGTTCACGCGCGGCAGGCTGGTCTCGATCTGCCCGTTCGCCGCTTGCATCTCGGCGCGCAAGAAGCCGTCGATCGTGTGCAGCGTGTCGATCAAGTTCTGCGCGGCGCTGCGCACCTCGGCGCGCTCGAGGGGCGCGCCGGGCGTGGCAGAGGCGGCTAGGTCCGAGAAGGCGTCGTAGAGCTGGGTAAGTGCGCTGCCGACGCCGCCGGCGGCGCGATCCGCGAGCACGCCCTCGATCAGCTCGAGCGCGCTCGCCTGCGCCTGCGTTCCGCCGAGGCTGCTGTCGCTGGCGAGCAACTGCTGCTGCATGAATGGGTCGACGACGCGCACGATGCCGAGCTGTGTCACGCCCGTGCCGAGCATGCCGCTGCCGTACAGCACCGGTGCCTCCGCCGCGATCACCTGGCGCTGGCGCGAATAATTAGGCGTATCGACGTTGGCGATGTTGTGGCCCGCGGTGCGCACGCCGAGCGCCGTCACCGCGAGGCCGCTGCGCGCCACATCGAGCGTTCCGTTGAGGCTCATCGATGCTCCTCAGGCGCTCTGCCGGACGAGACGGCCGGTCGCAGGTTGGGGCGGCGCCAGCCCGTAGCGTGGACTTCCCGCGCTCGCGCCCTCGAGCGCGCGGAGCGTCGCTTGCACCTGCGCGAGCGAGTCGCGGGCGAGCGCCCGGCTCGCGTGCAGGAGTTCGCGCGCGACCGCGAGCCGCGCGGCGAGGCGATTCGCGGCGCCCGTGATCGGCTGCGCATCGGCCCCGAGGCGCGCGCAGAGCGCGTCGACCCGGACGCGCGACTCCGAGAGCCCGAGCGCGACGGCGAGCCGTGCGACCAATGCGAGCCGCGCTTCCTCGAGCAAGCGGCCTTCGTCCGCGAGCTCCTCCTTGCCGAGCGCGATGCGCTCGAGCTCGCGCGCATCCCGCCGCGCGAACGCGGCGCGCTCGTCCCGTAACAACTGGCACAGGCGCTCGTAGAGGCCGTCCTCCGCTTCGAGCAGCGCGAGCAGGCGATCGGCGTCGGGCGTCATCGTTCGCTTCCCGGCGCCGAAACTGCACCGCTCTGCGCGATTGCCTTGGCGAGACCGAGGCCGCCGGCAGCCGCCATGCGCTGCGCGATCTCGTCGGCGAACCAATCGCGGTACATCGCGCCGGCCGAGCCCCCCGAGAGCAAGCCGTCCTCGAACATCGGCTTGTGCGCGCGCTTCAGCAGCTCCGCGAGGAAGAGAGACTCGAACTCACGCGCGGCGCGCGCGGGCGTGGCTGTCTCCGGCCGCAACTCCGTTTGCTGCTCGAGCCGCAGTTCCGCGGGGCTCGCCGCTGCGATTCGCGCGGCGCTCGTCATAACAGCTCCAGCTGCGCGTCGAGCGCGCCGGCTGCCTTGACCGCCTGCAGGATCGCGATCAGATCGCGTGGCGAGACGCCCATGGCGTTCAGGCCGCGCACCAGCTCCTCGAGTGTTACGGCGGCCGGCACCAGCTGCAGGCTCGCCAGCTCCTCGGTGACCTCGACGGCGTCGTTGCGCACTTCGGTCGTCTCGCCCTCGCCAAACGGCGCGGGCTGCGAGACATCGTTCTGCGCGGAGATCGTCACGGAGAGCGAGCCGTGTGCGATCGCGACGGTTTCGAGCCGCACGTGGCCGCCCATCACGATCGTGCCCGTGCGCTCGTTCATCACGACGCGCGCGATCGCGTCGCGCTCCACTTCGACCGCTTCGACGGCAGCCAGGAACGCGACGACCGCGCCGGCTCGCTCGGGCGGCACGCGCACCTCGACCGTTCCAGGATCGGGCGGCGAGGCGAGTTCGCTGCCGAGCGCGAGGTTGATCGCATTCGCGACGCGCAGCGCGGTCGTAAAATCCGCCTGGTGCAGCGCCAGCTGAAAGCTCGCTGCGCCCGCGATCGAGAACGGCAGCTCGCGCTCGACGGTCGCGCCTTCGACGAGACGGCCGACCGTGGTGTGATTCTTTTGCGCGGAGGAGCCGCCGCCGGAACTGACGTTGAAGCCGCCGACCGAGACCGAGCCTTGCGCGAGCGCGTACACCTGGCCGTCCGCGCCGCGCAGCGAAGTGAGCACGAGCGTGCCGCCCTCGAGGCTGGTGGCGTCGCCGAGCGAGGAGACTGTGCAGTCGAGCGTCGAGCCCGTGCGCGCGAAAGGTGAGAGTTCGCCAGTCACCATTACGGCGGCGACGTTCTTCACTTGGATCTCTGCCGCGTCGACGCCGATGCCCATGCCGCCGAGCACGCTCGCGAGCGACTGCACGGTGAACTCGGTGCCCTGTTTGTCGCCGGAGCCCGCGAGCCCGACGACGAGCCCGTAGCCCACCAGCGGGTTCGAGCGCACGCCCTTCACGCTGGCGATGTCCTTGACGCGCACGGCCTGCGCGGGCGCGGCGAGCGCTAGCGCGAGCAGCGCGAAGGCGATGCGCCAGGCGCGTCTGTTATGGATTGCGGCGCGCATCAGAAGGGCAACAGCCAGTCGAAGATGCGGCCGACGATCGGCGGCCGCTGCTTGTCGTCGATCACGCCGATGCCGTCGAAGGTGAGCTTGACCTCGGCGAGCTGCGTCGACGGCACGGTGTTGTCGATGCCGATGTCCTGGCGCCGGACGAGACCCTCGACCGTAATCATCTGCAGCTCGTGGTTCACCAGGATCTGGCGCTTGCCTTGGATGCGGAACAAATCGGCGCCGACGAGCTCGACGACGCGGCAGGTCAGAATGCCCGTCATCGAGCTGCGGCGCTGCGTCGAGCCGTCGCCCTCGAACTGCGTGCCCTGATGGCTGCTGAGCGCGTTCAGCGTCCCGCCGCCAGCGACGTTCGTGCCGGTCTGGCCGAAGCCGAGCAGGTCGAACAAGCCGCGCGAGAGATCTTGCAGCGCGTCGGTGAAGCCGAGATCCGTGGTCGCGTCTGCGGAGATCGAGCTCTGCTTCTCGAGTTCGGTCGAGGCCGAGCCCGTCGCGGCAAGGCTCTCTTGCACGATCACGGTCACGAGATCGCCGAGACCGCGTGCCTTGCGATCGAAATAGAGGAACGAGCCGGCTCCCGTATCGCCGGGCCAGATCGCGCCTGGGCTCGCGGGCGCCATGGCGACGGGGGGCGGCTGGGCATACACCGTGGGCCGCACCGCCTCGCGCAGGGCGTGCTCGATGCAGCCTGTTAGGGGGACGCTCAGCAAACAGAGGCAAGCGAAGCGCGCAGCGAGGCCACGCGAGCCTTGGGCTCGCGTGAGCCGAGCGAAGTCGAATACGAGCGCGCGCTCAAAGCTCGTCATGGACCTCGCCCTCCCCGGCGACGCGCGCCAGCACGACCTGTTTCGACGCCACGTTCTGGACGCGAATCCACTCGCCGCGCTGGCCGTCTTGCTCCGCACGACCGACTGCCTCGATTGCTAGCCGTCCGCGCTGAAGGCGCAGCGCGACGCGCGCGCCGCGGCGCACCAGCGGCGCACTCGCGAGTGCGTTCGCGCGCAGCGGCTCGCCTTGCACGAGATGGCGCGTGAGCGTGCGCCCGATGGCATCGGCCGTGTCGCCGAGCGCTTCGGGATGCGCGCTCGTGGCTTCGCGGTCTGCCAACCCGATATCAGCGGCAGTGAGCGTTTCGCCGCTGCGCAGTGCGCGGCTCGCGACCAGCGTGGGGCGAATCACCGTGACACGGGCAGTGATTACGGCCCTGCGCACCAGTGCATCGCCGCGCCAGAGCGAGACGCTGACGGGGTTCGAGCCCGCGCGCGCGCCGTTCGCGCCGAGCGCGAGCTCCGTGCGGACGCCCGCCATTGCGGCCTCGCGCGAGAGCGCATCGAGGGGGGGAAGGTCGATCCGAGCGATGCGCTCTCCCGTTTGCGCCGGGATGCGCTCCGCGAGCAACTCTGCGATTGCAGAGCCGAGGTCGGCGCGAGCGGGCTCGGAGACCGACTGGCCATGTGCCGCGCTGACGAGCAGGACCAGGCACATGGCGATTGCGGACGTTCTCAGGATCGACACGACTCCCCCCTAATGCTTTGACTAAAGGTTCGCAGCGCGCTGGAGCATTTCGTCGCTGGCCTGAATCACGCGGCTGTTCACTTCGAAGGCGCGCTGCGCGAGGATCATGCGCACCAGCTCCTCGGCCATGTTCACGTTCGACGATTCGAGGTAGCCCTGAGAGATCGCGCCAAAGCCCGCCTGCGCGGGCGCGCCGACCTCCGGATCGCCGGACGCCTCGGTGGGCGCGAACTGGTTCTCGCCGAGCGCGCGCAGCCCCGACGGGTTCGCGAAGCGCGCGATCTCGATGCGGCCGAGCACGCTCGGCGCTGTCGCTCCCGCCGAGACGCCGGAGACGGTGCCGTCGGACAGCACGGTCACTTCGCGGATATCGATCGGAATCTGCACATTCGGCGTAATCAGTGCGCCCGAGCGCGTCACCAGGTTCCCGTCGCGATCGCGCTGGAGCGCACCATCTCGCGAGTAGACCGTTTCGCCGGTCGGCAGCTGCACTTGGAAGAAGCCGTCGCCGTCGATCGCGAGATCGAGATCGCGTCCCGTCTGCACGCGCTCGCCTTGCGTGAACACGCGGCTCACCGAGCCCAGCTTCACGCCGTGCCCGATCTGCGCGCCCGCGGGCAGCGACGCGCCCGAGGCATCCGTCGCGCCTGGCGCGCGCAGCGTCTCGTAGAACAGATCCTCGAAATCCGGCCGGGATTTCTTGTAACCCGTGGTGTTCACGTTCGCGAGGTTGTTCGCGATCGTGTCGATGCGGGTTTGTTGAGCTTCCATCCCGGTCGCGGCAGTGAAGAGCGCTCTCACGGATTCATCTCCTCGATCAGGCGACGGCTCGCCTGATCGTCGGCTTGCAGGGATTGCATCGATGCGTCGAAGGCGCGCTGCAGGATCAGCAGCTTCGCGAGTTCCTCGACGGGTTTGACGTTCGATTGCTCGAGAGAGCCGGCTTCGATGCGCGGGCTCTCGACCGGAAGTCCGACGAGTTCGAGCGGCGCGCGAAACAGCGAGCTGCCTTCTTTGATGAGCAACTCGGGCTCGAGGAACTCCTCGACCGCGAGGCGGCCGATCACGTTGCCGCTGGAATCGACGACGCTGCCGCCTTGCTCGATGCGCGCGCCGCGCGAACCCACCGCAATCGGCCCGCTCGCCCCTAACACCGGGTGTCCTGCGGGCCCTGCCAGGAAGCCGTCTGCGTTGACCGTGAACGAGCCGGCGCGCGTGTAGCGAGGGCCGTCCTGAGTCTGCACTTGGAAGAAGCCCGCGCCCTGGAGCGCGACATCGAGCGAGCCGCCCGTCTTCGAGATCGGTCCCTGTTTGTGGCGCGCCTGAATGCCGGAGGGCGCCACGAACGCGAGCGCGCCCGGGTACGAGCCGCCGCGTTCGTCTTCGAGCGCCATGCTGAGCGCGGCGGCGAAGAGCGGCTCATCGGCCTTGAAGCCGGTGGTGTCCGCGTTGGCGAGGTTGTTGGCGACGACTTCGAGCTGGCTCATGCGCGCGCGTGCGCCGACACCCGACAGATAGAGCGCTGCGCTCATGCTCGCCTCCGATCCCTAATGGCTTGCTTAGCAAGCGACATGCCAGAGACGGCGCGCGCTGTGCGAGCGCCTGCGTGCTCGGGAAGAAACTTTTCGGCCGCGTCGTTCAGATCGAATGCTTCAACTCGAAACACTGAACGCTCGCTGCGGCCGAAGCGCCGAGCGGACTGCACAGGCATTGCAGGTTTCGTCCTCATCCGAACAACCCACGCGCCGCTTGCGCCTCGCTGCTCACCGCCTCGAGCACGGGATCTACATCGGCCTGCGTCAGGCCGAGCGCACCCCACGCCGGCAACGCGGTCAGGTCGATGGCATCGACGATCCCGCGCCGGCCGAGGCCGAGGCGCGTGCAGACGCGCGTAACAACGCTGGTCAGCGAGATCAGGCGCTGCTGCTCGGGCGCGAGCGTCGTGTACTCGGCAGGGGTGTGATGGTGGTAACGGATCGCGGCCACCAGCGGCTCGGGCAGGTTCCACTTCTTCGCGACCTGCGCGCCCAGCAGCGCGTGGTCGAAGCCGAACTCCGCGCGCTCGGCATCGACCGCAGCGATGCCCTCGTTGTAGGTGCGCAAGACGACCTTCTGATAGCGCTCGCGAAACACGTTCATGAACGCGATCTTGCCGAGGTCGTGCAGCAAGCCGGCAGTGAAGGCGGATTCGCGGTCGACGCCGAAGTCGCGGTACTTCGAGAGCTTCGCGGCGGTCACGCCCGCGAACGTTGAGTGTTCCCATAACATCTTCTCGGCGAGCCCGAATTGTTTGAAGGTGTCGCGCAGCGAGGCCGCCATCACCAGGCTCTCGACCGTTTTAAAGCCGAGCAGCGTGACCGCGTGCCGCAGCGTCTCCACCTCGCGGCGGAAGCCGTAGAGCGAGGAGTTCGCGACTTTGAGCACCCGCGCCGCGAGGCTCGGATCCTGTTCGAGGATCTGGCGCAGGTCCTCCGCCGACGCGTTCGGATCGGCGGCGGTCGTCATTATCTTGCTCGCGATCGACGGGATCGTCGGCAATTCGCCGACGATGCTGACCGCGCGTTTGAGCTCCGAGTCCATTTTCAGTTCTCCTTGCGCGGTGAGTCCGCGCGAGACGCTCGCTGGGCGGCGCCGACGACGCGCAGAGCGAGCCGCGCGAACTCGCGCGACGACGGCGCGTTCGGGAAGGCCTCCACCACAGCGCACTGGCGCGCGATGGCGTCGCGCAGGCGCGGATCGTGCGGGACGAAGCCGGCGAACGCGGGTGCGCGATCGAGGAAGCGCAGCGCCAGCTTTTCGAGGCGCGTGTGGCTGCGCCAGGCTTCGCCAAAGCTGCGCGCGCCGTTCACCACGACTTCGACCGCCGTGTCGGGCAGTTCGCTCGCGAGCACCTTCAGCGTGGCGTAGGCGTCCGCGAATGCGGTCGGCTCGGGAGTGGTCACCAGGATCAAGCGATCACAACACGCGGCGAGGCCTAACACCGCGGGCCCGAGCCCCGCGCCGAGATCGAGCAGCACCAGCTCGTAACGCTCCGCCGCCTTGAACAGCGGCAGCAGTAGCGCCGCCAGCTCACGCGGGCGCAGCGCGGCGAGATCCGCGCGCGCGGAGGCGGCGGGCAACACGTGGATCCCCTGCGGGCCGATCGCGACGGCTTCCTCGAGCGCGCAGTCGCCCCGTAACACGTCGCCGACGTTTCGCTTCGGCGTCATGCCAAGCAGCACGTCGACGTTCGCGAGCCCGAGATCGCCATCGACCACCAGCACGCGTTTGCCTTCGCCGCGGCAAGCGATCGCGACGTTGACCACCAGGTTGGTCTTGCCGACGCCGCCCTTGCCCGAGAGCACCCCAACAATTTGAGAGCGTGCTTCCGTCATGCGACTCCTTCGAGAACCGCGCGCGCGAGCGCATGCGGATCGGGTACGTGCAGGTCGTCGGGCACGCGCGGCCCACTGGCGACGGCCGCGAGCGGCGGCGCGTCTGCGTCGAGCAGCACATTCACGAGATCGGCGGCAAAGGTGCTCTCGTCCCAGTTGGTGACAGCCAGCGAGTCGGGCGCGAGCGCGGCGTGGCGCGCGATCTGCGCGCGCAGGTCGCGCTCCTTCGTGGTCGCCGAGACGACCAGCTGGACGTGCGGCGCGCCGAGCGCGTCGCGCAGGCGGCTCAGCTCCGCGAGCGAATCGCCGGCGCGACGGCCCGAGCTGGGCGAATCCACCAGCAGCCACTCGCCCTTCTGCTTGCGCGCGAGCGCTGCGAGCTTGTCGAGCGAGCCGATCGCGCTGAAGTTCACGCCGAGTTCGCTCGCGAGCTTCTTCAGGCGCTCCGTTTCGCCGGTGCGCTCGAGATCGGTTGTTACGAGCCGCACCTGCTTCGCCGGCACGCGCGCCGCGAGCTTGGCGAGCGTGGTGGTCTTGCCGACGCCCGGCGCGCCGATCAACAGCCGTACGCGCGGGCCGTCTTCACGCACGGGCAGGATGCGCGCCTCGACGCGCAGCGCGAGGCTCGCGAGTGCGGCGGTCGCGCGATCCGCTCCCTCGCGCTCGATGCGATCCGCGTCGCGCGCGAGGCTCGGACAGTGCAGCGGCGAGATGCCCGCCGCGCGGTAGCGAGCGACCGCGTGCTGCGGCGCCTCGACACTCGCGCCGAGCCCGCGCGCCAGCTTGCGCAGCTCCGCAACCTCGGCGGCAAGCGATGCGGGCGGCGGTGCACTCGCGAGCCGCTCGACCATCACGCGCAGTTCGCGCAGCTCGATTTCGAGCGGCTCGACCAGCGCGCGCGAAACCTGCAGATCGCGCCAGGAGCGGTCGACGAAGCCGCGCGCGTTCTTCTCGCTCGCAACGTCTCGGTCGATGCCCGCCGTCACCTCGACCGAGCTGCGCGCGAACAAGCCGAAGCGCGAGCGCGCGCTCTGCAGCGTCTTGGTGCCGAGCACGATCGCGTCGGGCCCGAGTTCGAGCCGCACCTGCGCGAGCGCATCGGCCATGGTGTCGCCTGTGAAACGCCTAATGAGCATCTGCCAACCTCACTTCCCCGGCTAGCACCACCGAAACTTCGGAGGGCAGCTCGTTGTGCGAGAGCACCGCGATCTGCGGCAGCACGCGCGCCAGCAACTGCCGGAGCGGAGCCCGAATCGCTTGACCCGAGAGCAGCACCGGCACGCCGCCGTCGCGCGCGCCCGCCGCATTGGCGATCGCGCTCTGCACCGCGCGCACCAAGCGATCGAGCAAGCCCGCCTCGATCGCGAGAAACGAACCGCCTTGGGTGTGCTGCACGGTCGCCTGCAGCGTCTGCTCGAGCGCAGGGTCGAGCGCGATCACATGCAGCTGGCCATCGCGTCGCAAGTGCGGCCGCGCGAGTGTGCGGGCAAGCCGCTCGCGCACGAGATTGTTGAGCAAGTCCGGCTGCTGAATCTTCGGCGCGTACTCGGCGAGCGTCTCGAGAATTGCGCCGAGATCGCGGATCGGAACGCCTTCGGCGAGCAGGCTACGCAGCGTGCGGTGCAGCACCGCGAGCGGCACGACGGACGGCACGATCTCTTCGACCACTTTGGGCGCGCGCTCGGCGAACGCGTCTAACAGCTCGCGCACGTGTTTGCGCGTGAGCAGCTCCGCGGCGTGGCTGCGGATGATCTCGGCGATGTGTGTCGCAATCGCGCTCGCGGGCTCGACGACGGTGTAGCCGCGCGCCTCCGCGAGGCCACGGTCAACGTCCTGGATCCAGAACGCGGGCAGCCCGAAGGCGGCGTCGCGCGTGGCGATGCCGGGCAACTTCTCTTGGCCAGCCGCAGTGCCCACCGCGAGCGAGCGCCCGGGCGGCACGCGCGAGGAGGCGACGCGATTGCCGCGCACCAGCAGCGCGTACTCGCTCGCCTCGAGTTCGAGGTTGTCGCGGATGTGTATTAGGGGAACCAGGAAGCCGAGTTCGCTCGCGAGCTGGCGGCGGGTGGCCTTGATGCGCGCCGGCAGATCGCCGCGTCGCGCATCGACCAGCGAGATCAAGCCGAAGCCGAGTTCGAGTTCGAGTTCGTCGAGGGCGATCGCGCTGCGCGCATCGAGTTCCGCGGGCTCTTGGGGCGCGGCTTCGACGGGCGGCGGCGCGGGCGCGGGCCGCGTGTGGCCCCACCAGGCGAGCGTGCCGGCGCCGCCCGCGAGCAGCGCGAACGGCAGGAACGGGAAGCCCGGCGCAAACGCGAGGCCCGCGAGCAGCGCCGCGGTGCCCGCGAGCGCGCGCGGCTGCATCACGACCTGCGCGCTGAGTTCGCGGCTCAGCGGTTCGCCGCCGCCCGCGCGCGTCACGACGATGCCGGCCGCAGTCGAAACGATCAGGGCGGGAATCTGGCTCGCGAGGCCGTCGCCAATCGTCAGGGAGGTGAAGGTTTCGAGCGCCTCGCCGATCGGCATGCCGCCCTGAATCACGCCGATCAACAGGCCGCCAATAATATTGACCGCCACGATCACGAGCCCGGCGATCGCGTCGCCGCGCACGAACTTCGAGGCGCCGTCCATCGCGCCGTGGAAGTCGGCCTCGCGCTGGAGTTCGCGGCGGCGGCGGCGCGCCTCCTTCTCGTCGAGCAGGCCTTGATTCAGGTCTGCGTCGATCGCCATCTGTTTGCCGGGCAGCGAATCGAGCATGAAGCGCGCAGCGACCTCGGCGATGCGGCCCGAGCCTTTCGCAATCACGATGAAGTTGATCGTGACGAAGATGACGAAAAGGATGATGCCGACTACGAAGTTGCCGCCGATCGCGACGTTCGCGAAGGCTTCGATCACATGGCCGGCCGCCTCGGGCCCGTTCGCGCCTTCGCCGAGGATGAGCCGCGTGCTGGCGACGTTCAGGCCGAGGCGCAGCAGCGTCACCACCAACAACAGCGACGGGAACACGGAGAAGTCGAGCGGCCGCTCCGCGTAGAGCGCGAGCAGCAGGATCAGCACCGAGATCGTGAACGAGAGCGCGAGCATGAGATCCAGCAAGAGCGGCGGCAGGGGGACCACCAACAGGCCGAGGATCCAGAACAGCGCGGCGCCGAGCGCGATCTCGTCCTTACGCAAAAGGGCCGGCATTAGGCGTTCCTCCAGCGTCGCGCGCGCTGCGGAGCGATGCGGTAGACGTGGGCGAGAACTTCGGCGACCGCTTCGAACAAGTTCTCAGGGATGTGGCGGCCGATTTCGCAGGTGTCGTGGAGCACGCGCGCGAGCGGCTTGTCCTCCACGATCGGCACGCCATGACGCTCGGCGGCTTCGCGGATGCGCAGCGCGACGCGGTCTTTGCCTTTGGCGAGCACTTCGGGCGCGCGCGAGCGGCTCGGGTCGTAACGCAGCGCGATCGCAAAGTGCGTCGGGTTCGCGATCACCACGTCCGCCGCCGCGACCGCCGCGATCATGCGCGAGCGCGAGAGCGTGCGATGGCGCGCGCGGAAGCGCCCGCGCTGCTGCGGATCGCCTTCGCGCTCGCGCGCCTCATCGCGTACTTCCTGCTTCGACATTTTCAGCCGCGCCGCGTGCCGATAGCGCTGCCAGAGCAAGTCGAGCGCGGCGATTGGCGCGAGGCCCGCGAGCAGCGCGAACGCGAGCGAGGTGGCGAGTTCGAGCGTCTCGAGCGTGGAAACCTGCTCCGAGGTTTGGAGCCAGCTCACGAAGCGCGGCAGATCGTCGCTCGATACCCACCATGCGATCGCGACGACCGCGCAAAACTGCATGAGCGTCTTGATCAGGTCGATCACGCGCTCGGGGCTGAGCATGCGCTTCAGCCCTTGCAGCGGAGAGATGCGCTCGAAGCGCGGCCCTAACAGCTCCGGATGCCAGCGCACGCCGCCTTGCAGCGCCGAGCTCGCGATGCCTGCCAGCGCGATCGCGCCTGCGACCGGCGCGAGCGCAACCCCGGCGACGAGCCCGACGTCGAGCAGCACTGCGTGGAAATCGGCAATCGAGTCGGGGGGCCGCGCCGCTGCGCTCCAAGTGCGCGTCGCGACGTCGCCCATTTGCAATGCGAGCGCGCCGGCGCCGCCGAGAGCGAGCGCGCTCCACGCCGCCACGAGCGCACTCGCGCTCTGCACGTCGCGCGAGTGCGGAATCTGACCCTTCTTGCGCGCCTCCTCGAGGCGATGCGGAGTCGCCGGCTCGGTCTGCTGGCTGCGGTCTTTCTCGCTCACGGCGCGCCTCCCGCGAGTACGCCGAGCGCGCGTTCGGTGGCGAGCGCCGAGCCGCTCACGATGGCATCACAGAACGGCGCCGCGCCGAGCGCGAACAGCCCGAGCACCAGCGCGACCTGCGCGGGCAGCTGCACCGACATCAGGTTCAGCTGCGGAATCGTGCGCCCGAGCACGCCGACCAGCACGTTCGAGAGCAGCAGCGCGCCCGTAAACGGAGCGGAGAGGCGCAGGCCGTCCGCGAACAGCGCCGCGCCGAGTTCCGGCGCGCGCGCGAGCGCCGGCATCACATCGGCTCCAGGCGGTAGCAGCTCGAGCGAGTGCGCGAAGGCGCGTAACAAATCGTGGTGGCCGTCGATCGCGAGGAACACCAACAGCGCCGCGATCTCCGCGAGCGCGCCGAGCGCGACCGAGGTGGCGCCGCTGCTCGGGTCGAGCGCCGCGGCTGCGGCGAGGCCGCCTTGCACCGAAGCCACTTCGGCCATCATGCCGACCGCCGCGAATAACAAGCCCGAGCCGAGGCCGAGGCATGCACCGACCAGCGCTTCGGCGAGCACCGACAGCGCGAGCGCCGCGGGGTGCAGCTCGGGTTCGAGCGCGATGCCAGGCGCG
>JANNRF010000182.1:0-17392 GCA_031401135.1 Deltaproteobacteria bacterium
TGCCGTCTAGCGACATGGCGCTGAGGCAGGGTCGCACTCCTTTCCAACCGGTCTCATATGTCTCATAAGTGTCTCATTCTCCGCGAACGCCAAATTGGGCCCTTTGGCCCCTTCGTGGCCCCACTATCAAGCCGCGCTGGAGGCGAGATTGGAGTTGGCCCGCAGATTGTCCGCGGCTTCCCAGAGGTCGGACTCGAGCTTCTCAATGCCGTCCATGCTGGCCAACGGTGGTGCAGGGCTCCGGCGAGGCTCAACGCAATCTTGGCGACGCGTGCACGGCTTCTAGCGCAGATCACGCGGCTAGCCGGGGGTGCAGTGAGGCATATGGGGCATTTCTGAGGCATTCGCCGCTGCGCGAGCCGCCGATCCTTGCCTCGACTCTGCCCGTGACTCTGGCCCCGACCCTTCCAGGGAGGTGCCCGAAACTTCCTGCCCGACCCGCTCGCTCAGGCCGCCCTCCCCTCGAGCAACCCCTTCAAATTCCCACTCATGATCCGCTGCGTGTCCTCGCTCGAAAACCCTGACAACTCCGGCAAATAGTCCAGCGGGTTCGCGAGCCCTTCCGGATGCGGATAGTCGCTGCCGAACAACACCTGCGAGACGCCGATCCTGTCCGCGAGCTCTCGCACCGGCTCTTCATAGAACGGCGCGACGAAGATGTGCTGGCGCAGCGTCTCGATCGGCGGGCGTGAGAACTCTTTCGGCATCTGGCCGTAGACGTGCTCGAAGGAATCGAGCAGCGGGAACATCCACTTGCTTCCGTTCTCGATGCTGGCGACGCGCACGCGCGGGTGGCGGTCGAAGACGCCGTGGCAGATCAGCGCGCTGAGCGAATCGCTGATGGCGCGCGAGTTCATGCCGATCACGCTGCGAAATGGATCTGGCTTGAACGGCAGGAACTCGCTGCCGCCTTGCCACATGCGGCCGAAGCGGTCGTAGCCGGTGTCGCTGGCGTGCATGGAAACGAAAATGCCTGCCTCGGCGACGCGCGCCCAGAAGGGGTCGAACTCTTTGAAGCCGAAGGATTTGCTGCCGCGATAACCCGGGACTGGCGCAGGGCGCAGGCCGATGCTGCGCGCGCCGCGCTCGAGGCACCATTCGAGTTCGGCGACGGCCATCTCCACATCCATTAGGGTGACGAACGGCACGGCGTGCAGGCGCTGCTCGCGCGCGAAGCCCCAGGTCTCGTGCATCCATAGGTTGAGGCCGTGCAGCACGGCGTTCATCAGCTCGTGGTCGTAGTTCATGCGCTCTTCGACGACGCTCGCGAGCGTGGGGAAGATCAGCGTGGCGTGTACGCCTTGCTCATCCATTAGGCGCAGGCGGTCGGCGCCGTTGCGGTAGGCGGGCGGGCACGCGATCGGCTTGCCGGAGAGCTCGCGCAGCGTGAGGCCTTCGGGATTCTTGGCGCGATACCAGCGCTCATGGGCGCCGGGCGCCGCGAGCACGTCGAAGGTCGGGTTCGGGATGTAGTCGCTGATCGTGCCGCCGATCGCGAGCTTCTTGCGGCCGTCCACCTCGACGTACTGGAACTCCTTGCGCCACTTCTTCGGGAGATGCGAGGTCATCGCCTCTTCGGGCTCGTAGAGGTGATTGTCGGCGTCGTAGACCGGGTAGCCGAGATCGAGCGCCATGGCGGTTCTCCTAGTCGCTCTCGCCGAAGAACAGGCGAGCGGCATTCTTGTAGAGGTACTTGTCGAGCACGCCCTCGCGCAGCGGCAGCGCGGGCAGCTCTTCGAAATGGCGGGCAATCGGCACGGACGGATGGTTCGACGCCCACAGGATTTTGTCGGCGCCGCGGGTGTTCATGAAGTGAATCAGCTCTGCCGGCAGGCGCTTCGGCGCCCAGGCGGAGGTTTGCAGGTGCAGGCCGCGGTACTTGATCATTAGGCGGATCGCGACGTCCCACCATGGGTCGGCGCCGTGGCACATCAGCAGCTTCAGCTCGGGGAAGTGGAAGCAGACGCGATCGAGGTGCAGCGGGTGCTGGCATTCGCCGGGCAGCGGCGGCACGGGCAGGCCGGTGAAAATGCCGCACACGAGATCGAGCTCGATGCACTTGGCGTAGAGCGGGTAGTAGAGCGGCGTATCGGGCGCGAGATCGTGCTGGAACGGCACGACGCGCGCTTCGACGAGCTCGCGCGGGAACTGGCGTTTCAGCGCTTCGAGCGCGCGCAGGCCGCGCATCGTGTTGTTGGGATCCATGCTGGCCGCGAGGAAGAAGCGGCCGGGGTGCTTCTCGAGGAACGAGAGCACGTGCGGGTTCGGGTCGAGCGGGTCAACGCCGATTACGGCGCGCTCGATATTGTGCGCGTCGAGCTGCGCGACGACCTCGTCAGGCATTAGGTCGCGGTACAGCGAATCGCCTTGCTTGAAGGTCTCGCGCGCGGCTTGCTTCAGCCACTCCGGCTGCCCGAGGCGGCTCATATCCACGTTGATCGCGAGATCGATCGCTCGGAGCTTCTGGGCCACACGGCCTCCGCGAGTGCGGAGGCGATTCTACGCCACTGCGGGCGACGGAGGCGCCGCTGTGCCGCTTGAAGCTAGATCCGCTCAGGCTCCGCGATGGCGGTGTAGAGCAAGCAGCTCGTCGAGAGCGCGCCGACGAGCATCAGCACGTTCGTGAACGGCACGTACCAGCCTGCGAACGTGAGCTCGGGCAGCATCGGCTCCGACTGAGCGATGAGCCACGGCACCGCGAGGAGTACGAGCGGCGCTGCGCGCCAGCCGTGCCTAATCGCGAACAACGCCAGGACACCGTCAATCATGAGAAGTGCGGTCATGCTTTGCTCCACGTTCAACGGAAAGTTGAGTGTGTGTGCGCCGCAAGCGCCGCGAGGTGACGCGTGCTCTCCGCGCGCGCGCAGCTGCACGAGAGTTGCGCCTTGATGAACCACAACGCTCGTGCCGAGCGCTCTGGCGCCTCGTGGAGCGCAAGCTGAGCAGCCGCCCTCGAACGCTGCGACAACCAGCCAGCCACGAGCGGCCTGCTCCAGCTGAGCGGAGCGAGCGCAGCTCCCAACGCCGCACTAGAAATTCTTCGGAAGCCCAAGCGCGCGCCGCGCAATAATGTTCTTCTGGATCTCGCTCGCCCCGCCGCCGATCGTATCCACAACGGTGTAGCGGTAGCTGCGCTCAAAGCGTCCGCCGAGCACTGCCTCTGATTGACCTGGCCGCAGCGCCCCCTCCTCCCCCATGACGTCCAGCGCGGTGTTCGCGAGCCGCTGCCCGCTCTCGTTCATGAACAGCTTGTACTGCGAAGACTCAGTGGTCGGAATTTTGCTCGAGAGCGCTTCACTAATCACTCGCCGCTGGAGCACGCGCGAAACCGCCACCTCCGTCGCCGCGCGCGCGATGCGGTGGCGCACGCCGGGATCGCGCGCCAGCGGCGCGCCGTCGCGCACCGCGCCGCGCGTCCACAGGGCGAGCGCCGCGAGTTTCATCTCGAGAGGCCCCACCGGCATCATCGCGAAGCGCTCGAGATCGAGCGCCTCGCTGATGTAGACGAAGCCCTTTCCGACGTCGCCGACCACATAATCATCCGGCACGGAGACGTCGTCGAAGAACACTTCGTTGGTGCGCTCGTCGCCGATCGTCTCGATCGCGCGAATCGTGAAGCCCGCGTGATTCATCGGGATCAGGAAGAGCGTGATGCCGTCATGCTTCTTGGTGGTGTCGGTGCGGGCGCCGACCCAATATCAGTCGGCGAAGTGCGCGGAGGTCGTCCAGGTTTTCTGGCCGTTCAGACGCCAGCCGCCGGGCGCGCGCTCGGCCTTCAGCTGCATGTTCGCGGCATCGCTGCCCGCGTTCGGTTCGCTGTAACCGATCGCGAACTCGATCTCGCCGCGAATGATCTGCGGCAGGAATTCGCGCTTCATGCGCTCGCTGCCACGGCGAATGAGCGTCTTGCCGACGATGCCCACGCCTTTGCCTGGCTGCGGCGCACCCCAGCGCGAGAGCGCCTCGGTCAGGATGAAGTCGTAGATCCCTGACAACTCGCGCCCGCCGTACTCCTTCGGCCACGACATCCCGAGCCAGCCGCGCTCGGCGAGCTTGCGCATGAACGCGCGCTTCGCCGGAGAATCCACGGTTTGTGACAGCTGCTCGGGGTTCGCGTCCATCACGTCAGCCGAGTAGTTCTCGCGTAGGAACTTCTCGACCTCTGCCTCGAAGGCTCGCTCGTCAGGATTCAACTCGAAATTCATCTTGGCTCCGGCCTCAACCTTTCTTCTCACGCAGCTCGGCGCTGGCGCGTTCTTCGTTGTGCATCGCTTCGCTCATCGAGTGCGCGTGTCCGTAGGTGACTGCGGCCTTCGCGGCGGCGACGGCGCGCGGTGGGTTCGCGGCGATCAGCGCGGCGAGCTCGCGCGCTTCGGCGAGCAACTTGTCTGCGGGCACCACCTTGTTGACGAGGCCGCACGCGGCGGCTTCTTGCGCGCCAATCGTGCGCGCACTCATTACGAGTTCGAGCGCCTTCGCGCGGCCGACGATTCGCGGTAAGAGGTGCGTGCTGCCGAGGCCGGGCAGGATGCCGAGCCGCGCGAACGCGAAGCCGAGCTTCGCCGTCTCGGCGGCGATGCGGATGTCGCAGGGCAGGATCATCGTGACGCCGACGCCGATGGCCGCGCCGTTGACCGCGGCAATTAGGGGCTTCGGGTACTCGGTCAGCTCCAGCGGCAGCTTCCTGAGGAAATCTTCCTCGCCGAGCCGTGGGCCCTTCGAGGCGTTCTCGCCGGCTTGGTGTGCTCTCAGGTGTTCGAGATCAACGCCTGCGCAAAAACCGCGTCCTGCGCCCGTCAGAATCACCGCGCGCACCGCGGGGTCGTCGCGCCACGCGCGCAGCGTCGCGGTGATCTCGTCGCCCATCTCGGTGGTGTAGGCGTTCAACTTATCAGGGCGATTCAGCGTGATCGTGCCGATTTGCTCGCTGATGTCGGTCAGGATAAGGGCGCCCACTGCTGTCATTCCCCCGTGTACGGCGCCCAGCGTGGCTTCCTCTTCTCGAGAAACGCTTGCGTGCCTTCGACCATGTCGGGGTGACTGGTGTGCTCGTCGAGCACGTCATGCGCGGCGTCGAGGCCGGCTTCGAGCCCGTGTTCGAGGCTGGTCCAGATCGCGCGCTTGGTGCGCGCGAGCGCGGTCGGGGATTGCTTCGCGATGATCGCGGCGAGTTCGCGCGCGCGGGTCATCAGGCTCGCGGCGGGAACGACCTCACCCACGAGGCCGAGCTCGCGCGCGCGCGCTGCGCTCATGCGCTCGGCGCTACCGAGCAGCGCCATGCGCAGCACCGCGTCGAGCGGAATCTTGCGCGCGAGGCTCGCGGGCTCGAGCGCGGCCACCAGGCCCACCTCGCAGTGCGTGTCGAAGAACGTCGCGCTCTCCGCGGCGATCACGATGTCGCCGTCCGCGACGAAGTGCAGGCCGCCGCCCACGCACATGCCGTTCACCGCCGTAATCACCGGCTTCCAGCAGCGGTTTTGCAGCGCGGTGATCTGCGAGTACGGGGCGTCTAGCCTTTTCGCGTGGGCGTAATGCTGGCTCGCGCCCTGCGCCGTCGAGGTGATGTCCCAGCCCGTGCAAAACGCTTTCTCGCCGGCACCCGTCACGATCGCGCACACCACTTCAGGGTCGCGCGCGATCTCTCCCCAATAATGCCGCAGCTGCTGCGTCATCTCGTAGTCAAAGGCGTTGCGCGCCTTCGGGTTGTCGAGCGTGAGGGTGGCGACGCCGCCTGCCTTCTCGAAGTGCACGATCCCAGGCACGCTCAGTCCTTCCCGAGAATTGCGATACCGCACGCAGTCGGGTGGCCGCCGATGTTATGGCTGAGCGCGACGCGCGCGTCCTTGATCTGGCGCTTGCCCGCCTTGCCGCGCAACTGCAGCACGTTCTCGTAGATCATGCGCACGCCCGTCGCCCCGGTCGGATGGCCGAAAGCCTTGAGGCCGCCGTCCGTGTTCACGGGCAGCTCGCCTGATAACTCGAAGGTGCCGCTGGCGATGTGCTCCTTGGCCGCGCCCTTCTCGATGAAGCCGAGATCTTCGTACGTGAGCAGCTCGGTGAGCGTGAAGCAATCGTGCACCTGCGCGACGTCGATCTCGTCGAAGGGCTTCGTGATTCCCGCCTGTGCGTAGACGTCTGCCGCGGCCCAGCCCGTGGGCTTCCACGAGAGGAAGTCGTTGCCCGGGTCCTTCTGCGGATTCGGCCCCGCGATCACGGTGACGCCCTTCACAAGGATGCGATCGCTCCCGTAATTCTTCGCGAGATCCGCGCGCGTCACGATCGCCGCTGCGGCACCGTCGGTCTGAGCTGCGCAGTCGTAGAGCCCGAACGGCCAGGAGATCATGCGCCCGCCGAGCGCTTCCTCCACGGTGATCTCGCGCTTCAGGAACGAATTAGGCGCGAGGCAGCCATTCTTGTGGTTCTTCACCGCGATCTTCGCCAGTTCCTCACGGCTCGCGCCGTACTTCGCGAAGTAGGTCGACGCGCACAGCGAGAACCAGCCCGCCGGCGTCTGCGGCAGATCGCGCACGCGGTCCATCATCACGCTCGGTCCCGAGACGCCGCGATCCTTCGGCTTGTCGTACCCCACCACGAGCACGGTGTCGTAGGCGCCGGCCGCGATCGACATCACCGCCATGCGAAACGCGTCGGTGCCCGTCGCGCAATAATTGCTGACCATCGTGACGGGCTTGCCGAACAGCTTCAGCGCATCGCTGCACTCGTGCGGCCCTTTGTTCGAGTAGACCGAGCCGGTGAAGACGGCGTCGATCTGCCGCTGCGGGTTCTCGATGCCCGCATCGGCGTAAGCCTCGTAAGCGGCATCGACGATCATGTCCGAAGGCGACTGGTCCCAGTTCTCGCCGAACTGGCAGCAGCCGACGCCGACCACAGCCGCCTTGTCGCGCAGCGCGTCTTTGCGCATTCAAATGCCCTCCGGAAGGGGCACGCCCTTCCAGTAATAGTTCGGCCTGCCGCCGGCCATGTGCACGCGCCGGAACTCGAACTCGACCGGCAGCCCGATGCGCATCGCCTCGGGCCGCACGTTCGCGAGCTGCAAGTGCACGCGCGCGCCGTCCACCTCCGTGACGGTGACGACGGTGGGCGGATCCGGCGTCGGGAAGAAGAAGTCGAAGGTGTAGGTCTGCACCGTGCCGACGCGGTCCGAGAGGCGCACCAGCTCAAAATCGTCTTTCGCGAAACAGCGCTCGCACACGCGCTGAAGCGGGAACTGCACGCCGCCGCACGCGTTGCACTTCTGCGCCTTGAACGAAATGTCTTCTTCGCGCTCGCGGAAGTGAATCGTCGCGCTGAGGCCCTGATCACGGCCCGCGGCGTACTCCTTCGTGTCGAGCCCGCGCGCAGCGCGGTAACGGTCGTAGCTCGGCACCGCGCGCCTGCGCGCGAGATGCCACGCGACGCCGCGGCGCGCTTCGAGTTTGCCGATGTGGTCGGTGACAGCGAACGCCATCGCTTCGCCGCCATCGCCGTAAGCGCCTAACAGCACGCGCTCGCCTTGCTTCGCGTTCTCGAGCGCGCTGCAGAGCAGCAGCGGCGCGAACGCGGCGCCCGCGTTGCCGAGCCTCCCGAACAGCGGGTCCACGACCGCGGCAGCATCGAGCTTCAATGCGCGCGCGGCGCCCTGATGACTGCGCGCGTCGGGCCCGAACAGCGCGACTCTCGTGAAGTCGCTCGCCTTGGCGCCCAGTTTCGCGAGCAGGCCGCGCACGACCTCCGTAATGCCTGGCGTGTAGCCCTCTTGCACGGTGAAGCGCTCTTCCCAGCTGTGCACGAAGGGCTCGCCTTCGCCGCGCCACACATCGACGATCTCGTCGGCGATGGAGTACGCGCCTTCGAACGTGGCGATCGCGTCGTCGCCCCCAACAAGAAATGCCGCGGCGCCATCGCCAAAGCCTTGTTCGAGGCCCGAGCCCGGCGCGCCGAGCCGGCAATCGCTCGCGACCACCAGCACGCGCTTCGCGCTGCCCGCCGCCACCGCATCGAGGGCCGCGTGCAGTGCGTCCGTGCCCGCGCGCAGCGAGCCCGAAATGTCGGTCGTGCGCACGTCCCGCCGCAGATCGAGCGCCTTCGCCACGAGCGCGGCGGCTTGCTTCTCCTTGAACGCGTAGGTCGTCGATGCGAACAGCAGCGCATCCACGCTGGCGCGGTCGAAGCCGCGCAGGCAGTTCACCGCGGCGGTGACGCCCATCGTGACGGCGTCCTCATCGTTCCAGGCGACTGAGCGTTCCGGGCCCCCATCCTTAGGAGCACGGCCGGCGATCACCGAGAAGCCGAGCCGCATGGGCGGGATATAGGCGCCGAACGAGGCGATTCCGGCCATGCGCAGCCTCCGGGCTGGGCGCCCGGCCAGGTCGCCCGCGGGAACAATTTCGAGCCGGGGCGTATCGTAACCTCAGGAAACCCGCGCGGTCAAAGGCGAACTCGACCCACGCGGAAACTGCGGGCGCCGCACCAGCTACTGGGCACACGCGCGTCGAAACACACCGGGACGTTCCTTGACGAAAACTTGCCCGCGAGGCCGGCGTGCCGCCTTCCATCCGGTCGCGCTCGAGCTCGCACGCGTGGGCCGGAGTCGTCCAGTTCGTCAAGGAACGTCCCCGGGCAGTCGCGGATCGTGAGCTGGAACGTCCCCAGTTATGGCTGCCTGCCGAGTGAGACGCGATGCTTGCGCGCATGTCGGCCGCCGCCTCGGTTACGCGCGTTGCGATCGTCACCGGCGCGTCCTCGGGCATTGGCGAGGCCTCGGCGCGCGCGCTGGCGCAGGCGGGCTTTCGCGTGGTGCTCGCAGCGCGGCGGCTCGAACGTCTCGAAGCGCTCGCGAAGCAGATCGCGGCCGCGGGCGGGAGCACGCTGCCGTTAGCAGTGGATCTCGCGCGCGAGGCTGATTGCAAGGCGCTCGTTGAGCGCACACTGCGTGAATTCGGACGCGTCGACGTGCTCGTCAACAACGCCGGCGCGAGCCCCGGCGCGCCCGTCGAGTTGCTGCCGCGCGCCGAGATCAGCCGCACGTTCGAGGTGAACCTAATCGCTGCGATCCACCTCGCGGGGTTGGTGGCGCCGGCGATGCGCGCGCAGGGCGGCGGGCGCGTGATCAACATCGGCTCGCTCGCGGGCAACGTGCCAGCGCCGATCGCGGTGACCTACGCGGCGACTAAGGCCGGCATGGAAATGGCGACGCGTTGCCTGCGGCTCGAGCTCGCGCCGTTCCGGATCGCGATCTCGCACGTGGTGTGCGGCTTCGTCGATACCGAGACCTTCGCGAACACCAAGGCCACGGTGGAGCACCTGCGGGCCGACCCTGATAACCCGTACCAGAAGCTGTTGTTCGCACTCGACGCCTTCGCGCAGAAGCAAGTCGCGGCTGCGCTACCGCCGGATGCGGTCGCTGCGGTCGTCGTGCAGGCCGCCACGGCGCGCCGCCCACGCGAGACGTACTTCGCGCCCGCCTCGGCGCGCTTTCAGCGCGGCTTCCTGAGCGTGCTGCCCGAGCGCTGGCTGCAAGCGCTGCTGCGGCGCCTGTACGGGATCGAGACGCCAGGCAATTAGGGCCCGCGCGCGGCGGCCCGATGCCAGCTCGCCCCCGCTACTCCTCGCGTTTCACCTCGAAGCGCGCGCAGTAGTCCGCGAACGCATCGTCTACCTCGCGCGCGCTGAGCCCGAAGCCTTCGAGCGTATAGCGGTGCGCGCCGTGCTCTTCGCGCGGGTGCGCTGCGATGTAGGCGCGCATGCGCTGCTCGAACTCGGGCGTGAAGCCAAGGCCAAAACACGCGTAGATCGTGCGCACGCAGCCGAGCGGGTCGGAGGCGATCTCGTGGAAGTGCAGGTCCACGAACTGCTGCGCCTCGGCCGCGTGCTTCGCTCGCGCGCGCATGCCGTGGCGCAGCATTCCCGACCACGCGCCGAGTTGCTGCCGCCCGAGCGCGTGCGGATCCTGCGCGTCGCTCGCGACGCCGCGCAGCGTCCATTCGAGCGAAGAGACCGACGGCACCACGCGCTGCGGGTCGCGATGAGTCTGCACGATCAACGCGTCGGGATAAGCTGCGAGCAGCGCGTCGATCGTGCTGAGGTGCCCCGGCGATTTCAGCACCCAGCGCTCGCGCGCGAAGCGCGATTGCATGTGCTGGAGAAAGCTCCGGTGCCACGCATAGGCGCCGCTCATATCGGCCTCGAGCAGCCAGCTCTGATAACTCGCCACGTCGAAGGTCATCTCGAAGCGGATGCTCATGAACTCCGAGCCGGTGATCACGATGCACTCCTGCGGCAGCTCCGCGCCGACGGGGTGGATCGCCTGGATGCCCGGCGCAAGCCGCTGCAGCTGCGAGAAACGCCAGCCGCTGCGCGCGATGCGCGGGTCGCTCGCATAACTCGCAGCTTCCGCGGGCGGGCACGGCTCGTCGATCTCCCAGGAGAGCGGCGAGCGGTGCGCGGGATCGAGCGCGAGCAGGCTGTAGAGCAGCGTCGTGCCGGTGCGCGGCAGACCGAGCACGAACAACGGGCGCACGATCTCTTGCTTCTCGACGTCAGGGTGGCGCTTCCGCCAATCGACGAGCTGCAAGCGCGTCACCAACAACTCGTGAATCTGGCGGCGCGCGAAGTAGCGGCCGAAGGCGTGGAGCTTCGCGTCGCGTTCGAGTGAATCGATTAGGCGAGCGAGCCCGGGCAGGAACGTCTCGGCGCCGAAGTCGTCGAGTTTTGCGGCTTTGCTCGCGGCCGCGAGCAGCGAATCCTGCGCGAGCGAGAAGCCGCGCACGCCGAACTTTGCGGCGCCACGGCCGAGCGCGTTGAACGCGCGAATCGGCAGCGGGCGAAACGGCGGCGGCGGCGCGTGCGACATGCGCGCGGCAGTCTGCCGTGCGCGGCGCGCGCCACAAGGCGCGCGCGCGGCGAAGCGCCGTGGGCCGGTGCTGCGCACCCGCTGGCTAGCGCGTTGACTTAGCTCGGCTTCGCCTCGCCGCGCGCGGCGAAGCGCCGTGGGCGGGTGCTGCGCACCCGCTGGCTGGCGCGTTGACTTAGCTCGGCTTCGCCTCGCCGCGCGCGGCGAAGCGCCGCTTGCTAGCGCCGACTGTGCACCGAACCTCGCAGCGTTGAGGCGCGCGAGATTCCGCTGCTCGAACTACTGTCGCTGGCGCCCCCGTCGGACGGCTTAGTCGAGGTCGAGAGGCTGCCCTGCACCCACTGGCGCTGGCTCGTGTATTCGATCGATTCCGGTACCGCCGTCGTCGTCTCGCTGCTGCCGCTCGCCAGCGCGCCGTAGCCCGATTCACCGGAGAACTTCACGCGCGTAGAGGGCGGCGTCGCCTGATGGCGGCTCTGCATGTGCGAATCGTCCCAGCGCGCTCCGTCCTCGGCGGCGGCGCCGTGGGCGAGCAGCAGTCCACCGATCAACGACAGCCAGTTCGTATTCCGCATCTCTCGTGCTCCCGTGCTTCGAGTTCTGAGAAGTGAGTGCGCGCAGCGGGAGAGATGTGACGCGCGCGGTTCCCTTGCCACGCGCAGCGGCTGCGCAGCACACGCGCAACAGGCGCTTCAGCGCGCGGGCGTGGGCGTGGGCGGCGTGAACGCGAATGGATGCTCGGCGCGTACTCGGCGTACTGCGGGACTGCGTCGCAGATCTCGTCCCACGCCGCCTTCGACGACACGAAGATGTGTCGCCCGGGGCGAATGCCGGGATCGTCCTCGAACGTGCCGGCGGGGATTACGACCAACGGCCGCTCCGCCCGCACAGCGGGGACTCCTGCACCGCACACCTCGCAGCAAAACTGCGTGTAGCGCTGCGCCTCGGGAACTTTGTACGAGCGAATGCGCTCCGCGCCGCGCAGCCAGCGGAATTGCTCCTTCGGCACGAACGCGTTGGCGGCATGCGCGGCGGCGTGGGCTTTCTGGCAGCGCGTGCAGTGGCAACACCAGATCTCGCCCGCGAGCGGCGCATCGACCTGATAAGCGACGGCGCCGCACGCGCACGCGCCCCGCACGCTGCCGGGCGCGGGCTCGGTTGCGCGCATTGCCGCCAGCTCCGCACTCGCGCTGGGCGATCCCAGGGCGCGCGGGAGATCGCCTGCGATCTCCCACCATGGCGCCTTCGAGCCGGTGAAGATGTGCGCGCCGGGACGCACGCCGAGCTCGCCTTCGAGCACGCCCGCTGCGATTGCCACTTCGCCGCGCCACTCGGAGGGCACGCGAGAACCGCAGCGGCCGCAGAACGGCCGCGCGTTCCCAGGCGACGATTCCCAGTGCACGACGCCAGCGCGCCCGCGCAGCCAGTGGAGGCCGCTCGCGCTCGTTCCCACAAAAGTCCCGAACGCCGTGCCGTGCGCCTTGCGGCACATCCCGCAGTGGCAATGCGTCATCCACGTGAATGGCGTCGAGATTTCCCATGCGACATCTCCGCACAGGCAGCTTCCGTTCGTCATACGATCTCCAGGTGAGCCGCTCCGATTCCTCGCTTGTTAAGCGCGCAGCGCTGCCAGGCCGACGCCCGCAAAGACGAGTAGCGCGCCGCCGAGGACATCGAACGCGGCGGACCAGCGCGGATCGTGCGCGAAGTTGCGCGCGCGGGCCGCGGCCGCGACGTAAAGCCCGAGCACGAGGAACTCGATGACGATCGAGCTCGCGCCGAGGATCGCGACCTGCTCGATCACGCTGCCGCGGGGATCGATGAACTGCGGCAGGATCGCGATGAAGAACAGCAGCGCCTTCGGGTTGGCGGCTTGCGTCGCGAAGCCGCGCACGAAGGCTCGGCCCTGCGGCGCTGTCTTCGCTTCAATCGCGCTGGCTTCCGCAGTCGATGCGCGCTGAACGAGTGCGGACCTAATTGCCTGCGCCCCGATCACCACCAGGTAGACGGCGCCAATCCACTTCACCGCCGTGAATGCGCGCGGAGATGCCGCGAGCAGCGCGCCCACACTCGTCGCCGAGAGCGCGAAATAGACCGTGTTCGCTGCGAGGATGCCGAGGCTGGCGTGCAGCCCGTCGCGCGCGCCGCGCGTGAGCGTCGTTGCGATCACCAGCATCACCGCGATGCCGGGCGTGAAGCTCAGCACGAGTTCGGTCGCGCAGAAAGCGAGCCAGATCCCGACGCTCACTGGTTGACTCCGCGCGCCTGCGAGGCCGACTCAGCTCGCGACCCGCTCCGCCACGAACTCGCAGTGGTCGTCGCTCGTGCCGAAGGCGTGCTCCAGCACGAGCGCGCGCTTCAGGAAGTAGTGCGGCGGCATCTCCCACACGAAGCCCATGCCGCCATAGATCTGGATGCACATGCGCGCGTTCTTCAGCGCTGCGTCGCCCGCGACGACGCGCGCGGAGGAAACCGCGCGCTCTGGGTCGCCGATTGCGGGGTCGTCGCAGGTGGCGCCCGCGGCGTACACGGCAGCGCGCGCTGTTTCGACACGCACGTGCATGTCGGCGGCGAAGTGCTTGATGGCTTGGAACGATGCGAGCGGGCGTTCGAACTGCTCGCGCTTCTTCGCGTACGCGACGGCCAGCTCGAGCGCCGTCTCCGCGAGGCCGAGCTGGAGCGCGGCCGTGAGCAGCGCGCCATCGCGGCGCCACTCGGCGGCGCGCGCGGCGTCTGCGATCGGCGCGCCCGCTGGCAGCGCGGCGAGCTGACGCAGCGGTGTGAGCGGATCGAGCGGCGCTAGCTCGCGGCCGGCGAGCGCGCTCGCGGGCGCGAGGCTCGCACTCGCGCGGCGCAGCACGACACACGCATCCAGCACGCCCGCGTGCTCGAGCAGCGGCGGGCAATTGGTGGGATGCGTGTCGTCGATGCCGCCGACAATCTGCTCTCCGCTCGCCGCGCCCTCGATCGCGCCCGCTGTTAGATGGCTCCACACCAGCGGGCCGGGTACGAGCCGGCGACCGAGCTCGGCGAACACGAGCACCGTTTCCGCGAGGCCGAGGCCGACGCCGCCGCGCGCCTCCGGCAAGCGCAGCGAGAACACGCCCATCTCCGCGAGCTGCCGCCAGCGCGCGCGCGTGACGGGCTGCGGCTCGAGCGCGCCGAGCTTGTCGAGCGGGAACTCCTGCTCGCAAAAATCTCGAATGCCCTGCTGGAGCGCGAGCTGATCGTCGTTGAGCGAGAAGTTCATCGAGTTCCCTAATTCCTAGCGCGGCTCGCGCGGCATGCCGAGGATGCGCTCCGACACGATGTTGCGCTGAATCTGGCTCGAGCCCGCCGCGATCGTGAGCGAGAGGTTGTTGAGCATCGTCTCGACGACAGAGGCGACCGGCAGCCCGCCGACATCTTCGCGCGCAAGGCCAGCGCGTCCGAGCAAGCGCCAGCCGAAATCGTAGACGCGCTGCTGGAGCTCGGTGAACGCGAGCTTCAGCGCCGAGCCGCCGAGGCCTGGCACGCCGGTCTTCTGCACTTCGCCGATCTGCCATTTCATCAGCGCCCAGAGCGCATCGGCTTCCGCGGCGAGGTGACCTAACTCCCGGCGCAGCGCGCGGTCGTCCCACGCGCTCGCGTCGTCGCGCGTCGTGCGCTTCGCGAGCGCCGCCATCTCGCGCAGGAACTGCGTCAGCTCGATGATGTCGGAGGCCCAGGCCGTGCCGCGTTCGAAGCGCAGCGTCACGTTCGTGATGCGCCAGCCGTCGTTCTCTGCGCCGACGATGTTCTCGCACGGCACGCGCACGCGTGTGAGAAACATCTCGCTGAAGTCGCTCTCGCCGCGCAACGTCGGCAGCGGGCGGATCTCGATGCCGGGCAGATCCATCGGCATGATCAGCCAGCTGATGCCCTTGTGCTTTGGCGCGGTGGGGTTGGTGCGCACGAGCAACTCGCAAAAATCGGCGCCTTGCGCGAACGACGTCCAGATCTTGTGACCTGTTACGAGATAGTGGTCGCCGTCGCGCACGGCGGCGGTCTTCAGCGCTGCGAGATCCGAACCCGCAGTGGGCTCGGAGAAGCCCTGGCACCAGACTTCGTCGCCGCGCAGGATGCGCGCCAGGTGCGCTTGCTTTTGCAGCTCGCTGCCTTCCGCGATCAGCGTCGGCCCGCCGTGGCGCATGCCCACGAAGTTCATGCCGACGTAAGGCGCCCGCGCGCGCGCGGTTTCTTCGTAATAGAGCAGCTCTTCGGTCAGCGTCGCGCCGCGCCCACCGTAGGCTTTCGGCCAGCCGATGCCGGCGTAACCCGCATCGAACAGCTTGCGCTGCCAGCCGGTGTCCCAAGCGCGCCGCGCCGGCCAATCGTGGCGCGCGGGCGGCGGCGGGTACTTCGGCACCTCGGCCGCGAGCCACGCGCGCAGCTCCTTGCGGAAGCGCTCGTCGGCGTCGGAGTAGCGGAGATCCATCGCGGTTGTCCTTCGCTCGCCTTTGGCTCGCTGCGCGCACCCGCGCGAGGCGGCGCATGATGCAGAGCCTCGCGCGCGCGCGCACGCCCGCGCTTCCCGCGGCAACGCGGCTTGCAGTATTCGCTTTTGGGCGCACCGCCCCGATTCGCGCGGCGCTCCGGCTTCGCACCGTAGTAGGATGGCCCCGAGACTTTCTTGGGAGAAACCATGCGGGTCGTTTTGCGTGGGTTGCTTGGGATCGTGTGCAGTGCGTTGGTCGGGGTCGGCGCTGTTGGGCCGGCAGCGGCGGCGACTGTGACGGTGGTGATGACAGGGACGTGGTCGGACCTGTTTGAAGACTCCGCCTGTAGCGGCGCAGCGGGTTGCGTCCTCGACGGATCCATCGCTCTCGGACAAACCTTCACTGCGACGCTCCGCTACGACGACCAGACCCCGGACGGCAACTCCTCCGGGGTGTTCGGGAGCTACGTCGTCGACACTTCGACGCACGGGCTCACGTTCACTTCTGGGAACTACACCTTCACGACACACGGCCCGAGCGCGCCGGCGCTGCAAAACGGAATCGGCATCCAAAACAATGGGACGACCGACATGCTCGGCGCCTTCTTCGATGCCTTCTCCGTCGCCGGCCCGCTCGCAGCGGGAGTCAGCTTGGTCGGGTCCGGCTACACGGATATTGGCTTCGTCGGGACGTCGACCGCGGTGATCACCTCGGATCAACTCACCGCCGTGAACTGGGACTTGTCGTTGTTCAGGACAGACTTCTATTTCTTCGCGCCCGTGACGAGTCGCGGCCCGCTCGACTACATCGAGTTCGCGGGCGCCATCACCAGCCTCACCGTGAGCGTCGCGGAGCCGTCCCCAGGCTGGCTGGTCTCCGGTGGGTTGACGATGATCGCGCTGCTGCGAAGGCGCCGCGCGTAGCCCGCACGCTTCGCACGAACGCAGCGAGTTGGTTCAAGTAGGCGCACTCCCGAGCCGAAATGGCCTTCGGGAGGTGCCGAGTGCGGGCCATGTGGCCTCTAGCGCTGTTGTGCGTGCTTTCCGCACTCGCGTGCGGCGGCAACGACACGCTCCCGCGCGAACTGCTCGGGCGCTGGGTCAGCGATGACCCGCGCTATGCGGGCCGCTCGCTCTCGCTGTCGCAGCGCTCGATCATCTTCGCGTCGGACCAGACGGCCGCCGAGAGCTTCAGCATTCGTGACGTCGAGACCCGGCGAGAGGACGACGGCAGCATGGCCTACATGGTCGCGTATGGCGCCGATGGCGTTGGCGAGCTCGTGCTGCGGCTGCGCTTGTCCGCTGGGACCCCAGCCGCGCTGAAGATTGGCGACCGCAGCGAACGCTGGACGATCGCTCCCCGAAACGCGGGGCCTCCGTGAGGAGCGAGAGTTTCTTCGCGAATCCCTCGCTGCGCGCCCACTTGTTGTGGGTGTCGACGGGTTTCACGGCCGCTTTCCTCGTGGTAGGCGCGGCCGCTCTGTTCTTGCCATTGTTTCAACGTTTCGATGCAGGCACGGGCTCGTTCGACGAACTCGGGCGCTTGACGCTCGAGATTCTCGATCTGCACACGCGGCTCTGGCCGGTGGTGTTCACGGCGCTCTTGTCCGTCGCGATCTGCTCGTGGTCGCTCTACGCGCGAATGCGCGCGCCGCTGTTTCGCTTCGTGGGCGCGTTCCGCGCGATCTCGGCGGGCGGCGTGCCCGAGCCGATCGTAATTCGCGCAACTGATTATGTGCAGGACGAGAGCGCCGAACTGAACGCGATGCTCGGGGTGCTCAAAGAGCGGGAGCGAGAACGTGCCGCTGCGCTGGCGCGCCTCGAGGAGCGCGCTGCTGCGCTCGCGGAGTGGGCGAGCGCGCGCGGCGATGCGGAAGCGCTGGCCCTCGCGGGCGCGCTCGAGGCGGAGTGCAAGGCGCTCCGGCCACACGGCGCCAAGCCGTGAGCCGCAAGCGGCGCTCGCGAGCTGCGGGCTTCACGCTCGTGGAAGTGATGATCGCGGGGGCGATCATGGGCGTGCTCGCGGCGCTCTGCACGACGAACTATTTGGTCTACATCGAGCGAGTGCGCGTGGCGCGCGCGAT
>JANNRF010000183.1:0-1828 GCA_031401135.1 Deltaproteobacteria bacterium
TCCTCACAACTCTTGGCAAAGAACGTCGTAGGATACCAGCGCCTTGCCGGCTGTTCGCCGGAAGTGACTACACAAAAGTGAGGAGAGAGAATGTCGAAGGGTTTGATTCGCTCCCTGGGTTTTGGAGCGACGCTGGTTGGATCGCTTCTGGTGTTCGGTGCTTGTGGCGGTTCGGAAGAGGCAGCACCCGCTGCTGACGCCGCTTCCGCAGCGATGGACGACGCGGCAGCCGCTGTCGATGCCACGGCGGACGCGGCGGCTGAGACGACCGACGCCGCGGCAGACGCTGTCGAAGGCGCGGGCGAGGCGATGGGCGACGCGGTTGACGCGGGCGCTGACGCCGTTGACGCAGCCGTCGATGCAGCGCCGGATCTCGGCGATGTCGTTGCCCCGGCGATCGATGCCGGCGCCGACGCCCTGAAAGAGGCCGTCGAGTAACTAGGGCCTACGCCCACTCGATCGGTTGATCTCGAGGAGCGCCGTCGCATTCGCGGCGGCGCTCCTTCTATTTTGTGCCTCGGTTCACGGACAGAACGCCCCTGCCCGCGTCCGCGCGGGTCGGTCGCTCTAGCCGCGCATCAGGTCGAGCAGACGCTCGACCAGCGCTGGACTGCCGAACACGAGGCCGATGCCGCGTCCGCCGGAGGCCGGCGCGAGCGTCTCGCAGCGTCCGCCGGCCTCAGGCACGAGCGCCTGCGTCGCCGCGGCGTCCCAGGCGTTGAGGTTGACGTCGACCATCGCGTCTACGCCTCCGCCGAGTACCTGCGCGTGGCCGAACGCGTCGGTGTAGCCGCGCAGCATGCGGAAGCTCTCAGCGAGCCGCGTCCAGGCGGGCGCCACGCCGAACAGCTCAAAAGCGAACGGGTCTCCGTGAGAGATCAGTGCGCGCTTCGGGTCCCGTTCTTCCGAGCAGCGCACGAGTGTGCCGTTACGTCGGACGCCGCCGCCGCGGTGCCCGCAGGTGCGCTCACCCAGCGAGGGCAAGTCGATCAGCCCTAACACGGGCACGCCTTCCTCGACGAGCGCGATCAAGGTCCCGTAGAGCGGGAGGCCGCGCGAGAACGAGATCGTCCCGTCAATCGGGTCGATGATCCAGCCGCGCTCGCTGGTGTCGCCCTCGGCGCCGTACTCCTCGCCGAGGATCGCGAGGTCCGGGTCAAAGCTCCGTAACACCTCGCGGATCGCGCGCTCGGCAGCGCGGTCGGCCTCGGTGACGGGCGAGCCATCGCGCTTGATTTCCACATCGACGTTGCGGAAGCGCGGCAAGATTTCGCGGCGCGCGGCGTCGGCGGCGGCCTCGGCGCAGCGCAGCGCTTGGGCGAGATCGAGCCGCGGCATCGCCTACTGAAGATCCGCGAGCGGCGCGGCCGTGACGTCGTAGCCGGCTTCGGCTGGGATCACGAGCATCTTCTCGCCGCCGCGTTCCTCGACGTGCGGCAGCACCGTCACCACCTTGTTATTGCGGGCAGCCGCGAGCGCGCTGGCCACGCTGTCATCCCGGCCGAGCTTTCGCACCTGCATCAGCGTGGGGAAGATGATCGTGCGCCGGCCCGCTGCGCGCTCGGCTTCGGCATCCGCCGGCCGTGTCCAGACCGAGTCGACCGATTCGCCGCCGTCATGGATCGCGAGCTGATCGGGCGGCGCGGCGACGAGATAGAAGTGCGTGTCGAAACGCTTCGGCATGAACAGCGGCGTGACCCAGTGCGCGAAGTGCACGAGCAGATCGTTCGCGAGGCGCAGCTTCTCGGCCTCCGCGATCTCGCGCAGCGTGCGCTCGCCGGCGTTCAGCGCGGCGCGGTGGCGCTGCTCGATCTCCGCGAGCTGCGCA
>JANNRF010000184.1:0-6552 GCA_031401135.1 Deltaproteobacteria bacterium
GCCTATATCCCGCGCCTGGGGGGGGGCCGCGGTGTTGGGCGCGGCGGCGCCGGCCAGCATGGGGCTGCTCGCGGTGATCTCGCCGCCCCCGCTCGCCGGCCTGCTCTCCCTCGGCGCCGCGCTCGGCCCCGCGCCGCTCGCGCTGCGTGGCGGCGGTCGTGCGCTCGTGCCGCGCAGCACGCCCGGACGCTGGCGCCTCGGCGGCGCGATCGCACTCGGCGGTGCGCTCGGGCCTGTCCTAATGCTCGTCGGCCTCGCGCGCACGGGCGCAGCCGAGGTGTCGCTCTGGTTGAATCTCGAAGCTGTCTTCACCGCCGCGCTCGGCGCGCTTTGGTTCCGCGATCCGCTGAGTCGCCTCGGCTGGCTCGGCGCGGCGGGCGTGATTGCAGCCTGCGCGCTCTTGTTCGTAGGCGGCGACGCCGCAGGCCTCGTCGCAGCCAGTTGGATCGCGGCGGCGTGCCTGTGCTGGTCGCTCGACAACCACTGGACCGCGCTGCTCGGCGATCTCTCGCCCGCGGCGATCACGCTCTGGAAGGGCGCGGCGGCGGGCTCCCTCAACCTCGCGCTCGGCCTCGCGTTCGCGCCGTGGCAGGCGGAGTTCAGCGCCGTGTGCGCCGCGCTCGCGACCGGCGCGATCTGTTACGGCGCGAGCATCTCGCTCTACGTCGCATCGGCGCAGGCGCTCGGCGCGACGCGCGCGCAGCTCGTGTTCGCAAGCGCGCCGTTCTTCGGCGTCGCGCTGGCGGTGGCTCTGCTCGGCGAACCCTTCGGCGCGCGCGAACTGGCAGCCGCCATTGTTATGGCATGCTCGCTCGCGCTCGTGCTGCGCGGGCAGCATGCGCATCCGCACCGCCACGATCGCGCGGCGCACGTTCACTGGCATCGCCACGACGACGAACACCACGCGCACGCTCACGGGGGCCCCGCCGGGGGAACCCTCCACTCGCACTGGCACGAGCACGAGCCGCTCGAACACACGCACGCGCATCCGCCCGATCTGCATCACCGACACGCCCACCCGAAGGAGCCCTAATGGCACAAGCCCCCGAAACGCACCGACACTTCATCCCGGCCGCGAGCTTCGACTTCTTGCTGCCGCTCTACGATCCCCTCGTGAAACTGCTCGGACGGAACGAGCAGACGCGCGGCGAACTGGTCCGGCGCGCGCGCATCGAGCCCGGGCAACAAGTGCTCGACCTCGGCTGCGGAACGGGCTCGCTCTCCGTGCTGATCGCCCAGCGCCACCCGGAGGCCAAGCTGGCAGGCCTCGACCCCGACCCGAAGGCGCTCGCCCGCGCCAACGCGAAAGCCGCGCGCGCAGGCCTAACGATTCGGTTCGAGCAGGGCTTCGGCGACGCGCTGCCGTTCGCCGACGCGAGCCTCGACCGCGTGCTGTCCTCCCTCGTGCTCCATCACCTGACGCGTGAAGAGAAGCTCGCCACGTTCCGCGACGTGCGCCGCGCGCTGCGCCCCGGCGGCGAGTTGCACGTGCTCGACTTCGGCCCGCCGCACGGCCGCCTCGACCGCGCGCTCATGCACCTAATTCATCACGGAGACCGCATGGACGACAACGTCGCGGGCAAGCTGCCGGCGCTCATGCAGGAGGCTGGCCTCACGGAGGCACGCGAGAGCGCAAGCGTGCGCACCGCATTCGGGCGGCTCTCGATCATCGAGGCCAAGCGCGGTTGAGCTTCGTCCTAGACCGGGCTGGGCGAAGCTCCAAGTCGCACCATGAAACGAGGAGGGAGGTTCATGCCGAGGGCCGGCGATCAAGATCATCGCCGCGCGTCTCGCCGCGTGATTTCGGTGCTGATCATCTCTGTTGTTTCGTTGTGGTTGCTCGTGGGACTCGGCCCCGCCGTCCTCGCAGGCTGGCCCAGTAGAGCCGGGGAATTCGGCGACATGTTCGGCGCGGTAAACGCGCTGTTCTCGGGGCTCGCGTTCGTTGGCGTGGTCTACGCGATTCTGTTGCAGGCGGATGAACTGCGCCTCCAACGCGAGGAACTCGCTCTCCAGCGCGAGGAGCTGCGGCTTAACCGAGGGGAGATGGCGGCTTCGCGCGAAGAACTCGCTGGGCAGAAGCAACAACTCGAGATTCAGAATCGAACCGCGACGCGGCAGGCGTTCGAGAACACTTTCTTCCAGATGATCGGCCAGCTTCACATGTTCTCGAGCAACCTGATCGAATCCGGTCCGCCGCCGATCTACGGACGCGCGTGCTTCGCGAACTGGCAATGGAAGCTCCGCGAGTACTACCGGCAACTCCCGCCGGGCGAACGATCGCGCAGGACGTTCGGTGCCTTCAATTACGGGCGAGAACACTCTGTCGGCCTCTACCTGGGCCACCTCTACGAAACCGTCAGATTCATCCTCGACTCCGGCGTCGAGGACCCTGTGCGCTATGCCGCCATCATGCGGGCTCAGCTGTCATCCGCGGAACTCGTGCTGATCGGCTACTTCTGCGCCGCGCCCGAAGGCGAGAGGTTGAAGGCGATCGTTCAGCAGTTCGCCTTCCTCCGTCACGTCCCGACAAACGACGACTTGTTCCCTCCCGAGATGCAGGATGCGGTCGGCCTACCGGCTTTTCAGACGACCAACCCCCGCCTGCAGTGAGCGCCTGGTGGCGTCCCGCCCGCAAGGCGTGCGCGGGTCACGCCGTGGGCGGCTAGTCTGCCGCCCAGCAGAGCGGGGCGTGAGATGTCGGTCGATCTCGAAAAGCTGAAGGCGGCGATGCTCTGCATCGCTTCGCATCCCAGCGTCTCCGCTCTCGGCCTCACGAAGCTCTACAAGCTCGTTTACTTCGCCGACGCGCGACACCTCCGCGAGACGGGCGCATCGATCACTGGCTCCGAGTTCATCAAGTACCAGCACGGGCCGGTCCCGAGCCGCGGCGAGAAGGCGGTCAAGCAGCTGCGCAAGGCGGGGGCGATCGACGCCGAACGAGAGGCTTACGCCGGCTACGAAATGACTGCGATCTCAGTGCGTGGCAAGCCCGATCTAAGCGCGCTAGCGCCGGCCGAGAGAGCGACCCTCGCAGCTGTTTCCTGCAAGCTGGGCGCGTTGACGGCGAGCCAACTCTCGACCCTCTCACACGACGAGCCCGCGTGGATCAACGCGCCGATGCGCCAGAAGCTCACGCCGGACCTCATCATGTACGGGGCGGCCGAGGATCCCGAAGGGCTGTAGTTGGCAGACGTCCGATTCCACTGCTCACCGCGGACGCGACGAAGCGTCAGGCGTTCGAAACACCAAGTGGGCTCGGAGTGCGCGACTGTGATGCGAGTGCTCGCGTCGAGGCCTGACTATGGCGTGCCGATCCCGGGCCATCCGCGGCTGCGCAAGATGCGCTTGCAGCTGCGCAAGATGCGGATCGGCAAGAGCGGCGGGTATCGCTGCATCTATCGGAAGGCGCGCATCGACGAGATCGAGCACGTCGTCTTTCTCGAGGTCTACTTCAAGGGCGACGTCAGCGACCTGTCGAGCGCTCAATACGGCCAACTCGAAGCGGACGCCGCGGGCATTCTCGCCGACCCGCTGAGCGTCGAGTGGGAAGACCCGCCCGCCGATGTGCTTTAAGCAGCGGACTTGTTCATTTGCGCCCGCCCCAGAGCTGGCTCGACCGCGTGCTCACGTACCTCCCTCCACAGCGGAGAGGTCATGAACGCCAACCTCGCTGGCCGACTGCCGGCGCTCATGCAGGAGGCTGGCCTCGCGGAGGCGAGAGAGGGCGCGAACGTCCGCACCGCATTCGGGCGGCTCTCGATCATCGAGGCGAAGCGCGGCTGAGCTTCGCCTGAGACCGGCTCGCCGAGACCCAAGTGCGTTGCGCCGCAATCCTCGCGCGTGGAGAATCCGCGAGATGGCCGGCGGCGAGCGCGGTCCAATCCTTAACACCAGAGGGGCGACAAGTGATTGCAGTCATTGCGAGACTGAACGTGGCGGAAGGCAAGGGGCCAGAGTTCGAGAAGGCGATGCTCGCGCTTGCGAGCCAAGTTCGCGCCAACGAGCCCGGCAACCAGATGTACACGCTCTGCAAGGACCCGGACGGCAACTACCTGATGCTCGAGCTGTACCAGGACGAAGGTTCGCTGGCGGCGCACGGGCAGAGCGAACACTTCAAGGCGTCCGGCCGTTCATTCAAGGGGTTGATGGCAGGCGCGCCGCAGATTCAGCGCCTGCAGGTGATCGGCTGAACGAGGCCGGCCCAGATTCTGAGTGCAACGCCGAGGCGCGTCGCCGCCACCAGCTGCCGGCAGCCTCCCGTCAAACGAAAGCGCCTCCGCTGTAAGTCAGCGGAGGCGCTTGGGTTTTGTGGAGCGCGAGACCGGGTTCGTACCGGCGACATCCACGTTGGCAAGGCGAAAGAAGCACGAGAAGTGACGCGGGCTTGCATCTCGTGCGCGGCGACGGACGGCAAGCGTATGCGGGGTGCGGCACGCGCTACGCCGAACGCACCCCAGGCGCACCCTCGCCCCGGTGGCGGTATCTCTTCTGGATGGAAGAGACACTGCGCGCCGCTCGGGGAATTCTCAGGGCCCTTTGGTTGCTGTGCGGGACGACACTCCTAGTTGTTTGGCAGGGAGCACCTGTCCTGAAGTACCGAGACGCTTCACGAGATCTCCAAGCGATCGGCCAGGTGTCAGCGCGCGGCTATCGGGAGTTCCTTCGCGCAAGAGTCAGTGAGCGCGCCGACGTTCAGGAAGTCATGGCGCTAGTTGAGCGCTACGAGCGAGTTGGCGATGCCGAACGACAGGACCCCTGGGCGTTGTCAGCGTTCACCGGGCCATGGGGTGGCCAGGGACCCATCGAGGTGCCCCTCGCCGAGCAGATGGACGAGAGCGCTCTCTTGAACTTATTATTTGATCGCGATTGGACGATGCCCCCAACCCTCCGAATTCCCAATGAGGACTCCCTGGTTGAGCTGCTCGCAAAGATCGATGGATCGTTCCATCCGCGTACGTTGGTCAACCTCCAAGTCAATGAGGCGGATGGAGGCGTCCTGATCGAACTGAGGTTCAAGCACGATCTGAGCGGTGGCGTGCCGGTTCGCCCACTCGGTGTCGATCTGTGGACTCCGGAAGGCTCGGACGCATTCCGAATCCGGGCACGGATGCCTGCGACTACCCATCAGCTCAACAACCTGCGCTTCGTTGATTGGTTGCGGAGTGAGCCCGGCCTGTCCGTTCTTGCAGGGGCTGACGATGCACTGGGCCCCGCGATCCGGCACACGGAGGTTTGGGACCAGGTGAAGGACCTGAAGTTTGAGGATGCCGTTAGGCACGTCTCATCGCGAATCGAGAGCGCAGAGCGCTCGGTTTCGATCTTCACGCTCACGATCCCGCAGTCGATAATCACACGAGTCGCCCCAGGGCTCCTGGTGGTCGTGCTCGCCTACCTCTTGGCCCATGTACGCCACGCAACGCTGATCTCCCGCGTTGATGGGCGGGCCCTCGGCACCTTCCCATGGCTCCCGCTCTTTCCAGGCCTGCCCTCGCGCATAGCAAGCCATCTGGGGACGTGGTGCGTCGTTGGAACCACGCTGGTGGTTCTCACGTGGTATTCGTGGGATGGAGGCACAGACACAGCAGTTGCTCTGGCGTGCGCGATCGCTTTTGTTTGGCTCGCTCGTTCAATGTTCGTGGAGTTGCGCCGCCTGAATCGTGCCGCGCGTCGTTGCCGCCTATAGCTAGCGAAGCGCCTCTGCAATCTGCTTGGCCGTGCGCCGCCCTTCCGCCCAAGTCACGAACGCATACATGTCGAGTGTCGGCACAGTGCCGGGTGCCGGTTACGGACCGCAACGCGCGCGCGTTATGGGGTTCACCATGTCAAGCAAGCTGGGGCGCATCTGCGGCGCGCGTGCGCGAAGCCGCGGTGGGTTGCCGTGCCGTGCTCCGGTCGTTGCTGGCCGGAAACGCTGCAAGTTGCACGGCGGCCGGAGTACCGGCCCGACTACTGCCGAGGGGCTGCGGCGTTGCGCGGAGGCCTCGCGATTGAGAGCGATAGTGCAGCCGCGCGTGCGCGGTCGATTCGCCTCTCATCGCACGACCGCCGAGGCGAGCCTTTTGTTTCTCGGTCGCCACTTCGACGCCGAGTTCCTCCGGAACGCAAGCGGTGTCTCGGTTCGATTGACCGGCTCAGGCGTCACCACCTCACTTCGCGCAGCCCTTGTTCTGGATCTCTCCGCCCGAGTAGGCGAATAGGCACATTTCTCCGGATTCCTCGTCGAGTCTCCAGGCGACAGCGAACAGCTCGGCCACGCGAACCCGGCGCTCACGCTGCGCGTCTACGCGCACGCTCTGCCCGTCGAAGAGGCGGACCTCGCGTTCGCGGACTTCGGTGCGAGCGCACGCACCTCGGCGCACGAAAACGCACCCAAGGCGCACCCTCGCGAGAGTGCCGCTTGCGAGAGCGAAGGGGCGCGCGGCGTAACCGCTCGACTTCCCTTCGGAATCTTGGAGCGCGAGACCGGGTTCGAACCGGCGACATCCACGTTGGCAACGTGGTGCTCTACCAACTGAGCTACTCGCGCGAAGGCCGTGCACGATAGGCGAC
>JANNRF010000185.1:0-2120 GCA_031401135.1 Deltaproteobacteria bacterium
CTTCTCGCCGATCACCTCGTATTCCTTGTGCCGCAAGCCCTCGTGCCAGCGTGGCAGGCCGTCCTCGATCTTGCCGAAGGGCCGCGGGTTCATCTCGAACACGACGACGCGGATGCCGGCCTCGGCGAGGCGGCTCGCCACTTCGGCGCCGGCAGTGGCGCCGCCGATCACGGCGACGATGTGTTGCGATGCAGTCGATCCAGCTGTGCTCATGGCTTCGTATGTTGGCCGAGCCGCGCGCGCGGAGAAAGGCCTGGCCGCGCGTACGGCAACAGGTGCAGAATGCGCGCGGGTCGAAATCGGGAGGACACGGCAATGGCGAATCTGGGCTCGCGCTTCGTTCACAAGTCGCTTGCGGGCGCGCTGCTCGCGGCCGCCGCGTGCGCGGGCTCCGGCGGCTCGGGAACCGCGCCTGCGGTTGCACTGCGACCCGCGTCGTCAGCCGCCGCCGCGCCGAGCGACGCGCCGCCGCTCTTCGACGGCCTCGGCTCGCACCATTTCGCGATCGCGAGCTCCGTTCCACTCGCGCAGCAGTACTTCGACCAAGGCCTCGCGCAGACTTACGGCTTCAATCACGCCAAAGCGATCCGCGATTTCGCGTACGCGGCGAAGCTCGACCCGACCTGCGCGATCTGTTCCTGGGGCGTTGCGCTGGCGCACGGCCCCAACATCAACATGCCCATGGTCGGAGACGCGGGGAAGCTCGCCTGGGGGGCGCTGCAGGAAGCCGAGGCGCGCGCGTCGCACGCGAGCCCGCTCGAGCGCGATCTGATCGCCGCGCTCGCGAAGCGTTATGCCGCCGAAGCGCCCGCCGAGCGCGCGGAGCTCGATCGCGCCTACGCCGACGCGATGATCGCGCTGCGCGCGAAGCACCCCGAGAACGTGGACGTCGCGGTGCTCGCGGCCGAGGCGATCATGGACGTGACGCCTTGGAGTTATTGGGATGAGAAGCTCGCGCCGCGCGAACTCACGCCCCGGGCAGCCGAGTACCTGGAGTGGGCGCTCGCGCGCGAGCCCGCCCATCTTGGCGCGAACCATTACTACATCCATCTGATGGAGCTGCCCGCGCCCGAGAAGGCGGAGGCCGCTGCAGATCGGCTGCTGAAGCTGGCGCCCGACGCGGGGCACTTGGTGCACATGCCAAGCCACATCTACTACCGCGTCGGCCGTTATCAAGACGCCGTCGCCTCGAACATCGACGCTGCGCGCGCAGACGAAGCGCTGTTCGCGCTCTGCGGACCCAACAACTACCCGGTGTATGGCGCGCTCTACTACCCGCACAACGTGCACTTCATCTGGGCGGCGGCCTCGGCGCAGGGCGAGAGCGAGCGCGCGATCGCGGAAGCGCGGCGGCTCGCCTCGATCGTGGAGCCGCAGTTCGCTGCGTTCCCTCCGGTCGAGGACTACCTGCCGATTCCGGTGCTCACGCTCGCGCGCTTCGGGCGCTGGGACGCGGTGCTCGCTGAGCCGGCGCCGCCAACGGGGCGCATCTATCAGGGAGGCGTCTGGCATTATGCACGCGGCCTCGCCCACGCGCGGCTCGGCCACAGCGCGGACGCGGAGCAGGAACTGGCAGCGGTCGATGCGGCAGCCGCACTCCCGGCTGCTGAGACAACCATCGTGGGCGGTGGGTTCGTGAACGCCGCAACGCTGCTCGGCCTCGCGAGCCATCATCTCGCGGGCGAGATCGCGGCCGCGAGCGGCGATGCCGCGGGCGCGATCGATTCGATCGAGGCCGCGGTCGCGGCGCAGGACGCACTCCCGTACACCGAGCCGCCGCCATGGTACATGCCGACGCGCCAGGCATTAGGCGCGGTGCTGTTGCAAGCCGGACGCGCGAGCGAAGCGGAGGCCGTCTACCGCAAGGATCTCGAGCAGTACCCGAAGAACGGCTGGTCGCTCCACGGGCTCGCGCAGTCGCTGCACGCGCAAGGCAAAGCGGAGCAGGCGGCGTGGGCGGAGCAGGGTTTCGCGCAAGCCTGGGCGCATGCGGATGTGAAGCTGGCAGCGTCGCGGTTCTGAGGACGCGCTCGCGCGCCGGGCAGCGGCCCGCAGCGCACGCAATAACAACGAGGGAACCGCGCGTGCGAGCCCGGGGTCTGTGCCTTGCTGCGGCGGCG
>JANNRF010000186.1:0-12478 GCA_031401135.1 Deltaproteobacteria bacterium
AATCGCTGCGCCACGACGGCCCGAACCAAGGCCTGTTCCGCCACGCAACGCGCGACGTGACACTGCACGGCGTCACGATCCCGGCGAACAGCAAAGTGCTCGTACTGTTCGGCGCGGCCGGCTACGACGCGAAGCACTTCCTCGAGCCCGAGCGCTTCGACAACGCGCGCGAGCCGAACCGGCACCTCGCTTTCGGTGTGGGCATTCACCACTGCTTGGGCGCGTCGCTCGGGCGCCTCGAAGCGAACGTCGCGCTGCGCGTCGCGCTCGAGCGCATCGAGACGCTGCGGCTCGTCGACGCCGACCCGCCCTACGTGCCGATCTTCTTCATCCGCTGCCCCGAGCGGATCATCGTCGAGGCGAAGGGCGCGTAGCGGCGGGGCTCAGATATCTCCGAGCCCGCGCAGATGCCTGCCGACTCGGGCTCGCGTGCGCGCTTCGTGTGCTTCAAGGATCGCGACGGCACCGTGCTCGAACTCGTCGAGAACTCGGGGCGCTGAGCAGCGAGCGCGGGCGTTTCAGCGCGGCGCCGCCGCGAGCCGCACGACGGTCTTGCCGAAGTTCGCGCCGCGGAACAGATCGCAGAACGCGCGCGGCGTGTTCTCGATGCCGTCGAGCCTGTGCTCCGGCACGCGCAGCTTGCCATCGTCGATCCAGCCCGAGAGCACCGCGCGCGCGGCCTCATAACGCTCGGCCTGCATGTGCGTCATGAAGCCGTGCACGTGCGCCTGCTTCGTCACGATCTGGAACAAGTTGCTCGGGCCCGGCAGCGGCGCGCTCGCGCTGTAGCTCGCGACTGCGCCGCACATCAGAATGCGCGCGCCGACGTTGATGCGGTCGAGCACGGCTTCGAGCAGCGGCCCGCCGACGTTGTCGAAGTACACGTCCACGCCCGCCGGGCAGGCGCGGGCGAGCTCGGCGCCGATCTCGTCGTGCGTGCGATCGACGGCGGCGTCGTAGCCGAGTTCCGCGATCAGCCGCGCGCACTTCTCCGCGCCGCTAGCGACGCCCACGACTCGCGCCCCCAACAACTTCGCGAGCTGGCCCGCAATGCTGCCGACCGCGCCGCCCGCCGCGCTCACCAGCACCGTCTCGCCCGGCTTGAGATTCCCGTAATCGATCAGGCCGAAGTACGCCGAGAGGCCGGTATCGCCCAGCACGCCGAGGTAGTAACTGAGCGGGTGCTTCGGGTTGGCGGGCACAGGAACGAGGAAGTCGCCGCCGTCCGTCAGGGAGAACTCCTCCCAGGCGAGACGCGCCATCAACAAATCGCCCACCTGACGGCCCGGGTGGCGGCTCTCGACGACACGCGAGAGCGCGAGGCCCATCACCGGCGCGCCGATCGGCATCGCGGGCAACACGTTGTCGCCGCTGCCCTCGTCCATCCAATTCCGGAAACCGGCGTCGAGCGAGAGATAGAGGTTCTGGCACAGCAGCTGGCCGGGGCCGACCTCCGGAATCGGCGCGCCCTCGACGCCGAAGTCGCTCTCCTGCGGCATGCCGCGCGGGCGTGCTGTTAGAACGACTCGGCGCTGAGAGCCCTGCACTTCGCCTCCGCGCTGCGCCGAATCAGAACTCCTTGGTGAGCTCGACGCCCCAGGTGCGCCCCTGCGCGACGGCGCCGAACCAGAACACGCCCACATCGACAGAGGTCGCGAGGTAGTTGTCGTGGTGGAACGCGTCCTTCACGAACGCGGCCACTGTGAACCACTTCTCGTTCTCCCAGGCGAGCGTGAAGTCGGCCTCGCCGCGGCTCGGGAAGACGTTGCGGCCTAAGCCTGCCGGGTCGGGCTGGCCGAAATTCCCGGTCGTCCCGTCGGCCCACGAATACTGGGCCTTGAAATGCAGGTCGCCGAGTTCCATGGGCAACGGCTGGAGGTAGTCCGTGCCAATTCCGACGTTGAACTCCGGCGCGAAGCCGAACTCCCGGATGTTCGAGACGTCATCGATCTGCCCGGTCACCCGATTGAAGGCGTTGAAGACGTTGTACTTGCCCTTCACCCAGCCGAACGTTCCGCGCAGGCTCAGGTGGTCCGTCACGATGTATTGCGACTCGGCCTCGATGCCGTTGATGCTCGCCTGCGCCGCGTTGTCGACGATCGTCTCCGTCGCCGTCCCGAACGCGTAGATCTGGCTCTCCTGCTTCTCGGAATACTTCGCATGGAAGAAGGTCAGATTGAGCCGCAAGCTGTTGTCGAACAGATCGGAGCGGAGGCCTAGCTCGTAGTTGTCGACGGTCTCGGGGTTGTAGGGCCCGATCGAGGTCGGGGTGGTCGCTCTGCCGTTCCAGCCGCCCGAGCGGAAGCCGCGGGACCAGGACGCGTAGCCCAGGATGTCGTCGGCGAACGTGTAGTCGACTGCGATGCGCGGCGTGAACTCGGTCCATGTTTGGGCGCCGTCGCTGTCGTTGCACGCATTCGCTGCGACGACTTGGGCTTGGCTCGGTACGGTCCCAGGAGGCCGCGGAATCGCGAGATGCGCGGCCAATGCCGCGTCGGCAGTAGCCTGCTGCGAGCTCGACAGAGCGCCGCATCCCCACGTCGTCGCGAGCAAACCGGTCGCATCCCCAGAAGCCCGCTGGAAGATCCAGAACTCCTTCTCTTCCCAGGTCCAGCGCCCGCCCACCGTGAGCCGCGCCTTCTCCGTCATGTCGACATAAGCCTCGCCGAACAGCGCGACGGACTGGAGGTCCTGGCCCGCATCGCCATCGGGAACCGGCGTCGCGCCGGGGATGAACTGCGTCCCAAGTACGAAGATCGACTGCGTGATCTTGTACTCGGACTGCACGTAATAGAGACCGCCGACGAAGTTCACGATGCCGTCCCAGTCCGAGGAGGCTCGCAGCTCGGTGCTGAACTGATCGAAGTTTTGGGGCCGTACCGGGTTGAAGATGGGCACGGCGGCGCCGAGGTTGTCCTCGTTGAGAATCTCATCCGACTTCCGGTAGCCGGTCACCGAGGTGACCAAGAACTCGCCGATCTCATAGTTCAGTTCGAGCGTGACCGCGTGCTGCTTGATGTGGTTCACGAACGGCACGGCGGTGTAGGAGTATTTGTATCCGTTCTGCTCGCCGCGCAGATAACCCTGGGATGCGCAACCGACGTCCGGCACGAAACCGTTCGGCCCAGCCACCACCAAGGCGGTCAAGTCGCAAAAGTTGAGAGCCGCACCCGGCACGAACGGCCAACCGGTCGACACCGTCAGGTTGGTCGGCGTCGCGAGCGTCGAGTCGTCGTCGGTGTACTCGTAGGTGACCAGCGCGCTGAGGTCCTCATTGGGCTCCCACAAGGCACTGCCGATCAGGTTGATTGTGTCCTCGCCGTCGGTGGCGTGGCCGGTACCTGTGATCGCGCCGGTGAACAGATTGAAGTTCGCGTCCTCGGTGAAGCCGTCGCTCTTGTCGTAGAACACGCCGAGCTTGAGACCGAACGTCTCGCCGATCGGCATGTTTCCGATCGCCTTGACGTCGATTTCCTTGTTGGCGCCGTAGCGCAGCTGGGTCTTCAGCCCCCACTCCTTGGTCGGGCGCGTGCGGCGCACGTTCACCAGGCCCGCAATCGTGTTGCGGCCGTAGAGCGTGCCCTGCGGCCCGCGCAGCACTTCGACCGATTCGAGGTCGAAGGCGTCGATCAGCGCGCCGGTGTTGGTGACGAGCGGAACGCCGTCCACCACCACGCCCACGGCCGGATCAAAGCTTTTCTCGAGATCGCCGAACACGATGCCGCGCATGCCGCCGAACAGCGCGTTCCCCGCGTACGGCTGGCGGGCGAGAATTACGTTGGGCGCGAACTTCGAGAGTTCGCCGATGTCGTTGGCGTACTGCTGGTCGATCTGGACCGCACCGAACGCGGTGATCGCCAGAGGCACGGACTGGAGGTCTTCCTCGCGCTTGCGCGCGGTGACCACGATCTCCTCGATCGCGAGCACCCTGTCCTTCTGGACATCGGGCGCCGCAACCGGCTCCGCGGCGTCTGCTGCCGGCGGCGTCTCGGTGGGCGTCTGGGCGTAGCCGCTCGTCGCGAGCGCGACCGTTGCAAACACGACGTAGATCAGTGCGCGGATCCGTTGCATTGCGTTCCCCTCTCGTGGGTCGCCGCTCACCGGCGAGACCCATTGGCCCTGTTCGCTCACGCCGCCTAACGACGACAGCGTGCGGGCGTTCTTACCCCGCGGATGGGAGGCGAGTCAACAATTTTCTACTCGTGGTAGATAAATCGGCGCGGGGGGGCTGAACCCACAACGTGCTGCGGCGTGCCGCCTGGAGGCGACACGCCGCAACGTGGACCGAGAGGCCGGTGAAGTCGACTTCTAGAACTCGCCCGTGAGCTGGAGGCCCCAGGTGCGACCGAGACCGACCGTCGACGATGCGAACACCGGGGCGATGATCGCGGGGAACTCGAAGGTCTGGTCCGTCAGGTTGCGACCGAACAGAGCGATCTCGGCTTTGTAACCGCCGTCGAACTCCATGCCGTACGCGATGGAAGCCTGCACGTCCGAGCGGGGGGACACCCGGTTGGCCGTGAGATTGAGCAGGGCTCCCTCGATCTCGCTGGTGTAGGCGTATTTCGTCGCGAGCGTGATGTCGCCCGGCCCCACGCCGAACGTGAAGCTGCCGCCCACGCCCGCGGAGTACTTCGGTGCGTTGCGCGGCTTGAGGTACGAAGCGTCAACGACGCAGATCGGGAGCCCCGTGCACGAATCGTTCGGGTTGATGTCCGTCTCGAACTGCGTGTACCGGGCGTCCAGCCAGCCAAACGTGCCGAACAGGTTCAGCCCATCCGTGACTGCAACCTGCACCTCGCCTTCGAAGCCCTGATAGATCGCCGTTGCGACGTTGCTGAACACGGTCGCGACGGTTTGCGTCGAGGCGTCGAACTGCACGGCCTGTTCCTGCTTGTTGCGGAACTTGTTCCAGAAGTAAGCGAAGTTCGCCTGGACGCGGCCGTCGAAGAGCCGCGTCTTCAAGCCGCCTTCACCCGACTGCGAGAACTCGGGGTCGTACTGGTCGCGGTTGAAGTCAGCGACGTTCTGGTTCACACCGAAGAATCCGCCGGAGTGCCAGCCTTCCGAGTAGGTGGCATAGACGTTGACGTCCTCGGTGACGGCCCAAGCGACGCCCGCTTTCGGCGAGATGTCGTTCCACTTGTTGTCGAGCCGTGCAAACGCCGGAAAGTTCTTCACGCGCTGGCGGGCCAACGGCGCGAGATAGGCTTGCGCGCCCGTGAAGTCTTTCTTCTCCGTCGTGTACCGGATGCCACCGGTGAGCGTGACGTCTTCGATGATCTCCCAATCGACGTGCGCGAAGACGGCGCCGGACTTCGTGACTTGGTGCTCGAAGAGCCGCTGCACGAAGTTTTCGCCGAGCCCGGCCAGGTTGTTGGCGCCGCTGTCGCAGCGCACATTCCCGAAGGGCGCACCCCCAGGGTTGGCGATGCACGCCTGTAGGGGCAGGAGGCCCGGGTTGCTAGCCGCGCCGATTGTGCCGAGCAGCGTCGGCGACCAGGTGTTGTCAGCGAAGGAGTAGCCGCTCAGCCCGCCGATGAAGGTCCAGAAGTTTCCGCCCGTGACCCAGTCTTGCTCGAACTCGCTGCGCCAGTAGTAGGCGCCGAACACGTAGTCGATGTTGCCGAGACCGCTCTCCCAGTTGCCTTCGAGTCGGAATTCCTGGCTGAACTGCTGAAAGTCGTTGAGGCGCTCGAGCGTGATGTGGTTGACGCTCGTGCCGTCGAAGTCGAGCTTGCGGTCTTCGACCAGATCCCGATAGCCGGTCACCGAGACGAGCTCCAGGTTCTCGCCAAGCTGGGCGGTCATGTTCAGCGTGTAGGCGCCGGTCTCCGCGCTTGCGGGGTTGGCGATATCGGTGGAGATCCTCTTGGGGGTCTTGAGGCTCGTTCGGCAGGGGACCTGCTGAGGGAGGTTGATGACGAAGTTCGTGGGCGGGGGGCCCGGAATAACAAGCCCCGTACACGCGAAGAAGCCGCCGGAGTAGTTGGGCTCCGGCGAGCCCGGCGGCGGAGCAGGCTGGAGGCCCGGCGCGAAGTTCCAGTTGAACAGGGACGAGCCCACCTGGCTGTCGTCGTTGAACTTCTCGATCGTGAGCACCGCCTCGAACCAGTCCGTGGGGGTCGCCTTCAGCGTGAGCCCGAAGTTCTGGTAGTCGCGTTGCGGTTGGTTGACCCGGAGGAACTCGTTCTTGAAGTAGCCGTCGCGCGAAATATTCGTGTAGAAGAGCTTCGCGGCGAGCTTCTCCTCGATGATCGGCGCGTTGAGGACGGCGCGAAACTCCTGTTGGTCGTACGAGCCTGTGGTGTACTGGAACTTGCCGCCCCACTCGCCCGTCGGCTCGCTGCGAATCACGTGGAGGACGCCGCCAATGGTGTTACGGCCGTAGAGCGTGCCCTGGGGACCGCGCAGGATCTCGACGCGCTCGAGGTCGAAGTTTTCGAGCACCTGGCCCGAGAGCGAGCCGAGGTAGATGCCGTCGATCATTACGCCGATCGGGGAGTCGAGGGAGTTGTCATCGACGCGCGTCGGACTGACTCCGCGAATCGTGATGGACGAGCCACCGGCGCGCTCCGGGTTGCCGTCAATGCGAACGTTCGCCGAGAGGCCGTTCAGATCGCGAATGTCGCGAATCGTCGCTTGATCGAGTTCCTCGGTGAACGCCGTCATCGCGATCGGCACTTCCTGGATCGACTCCGAGCGATGCTGCGAGGTGACGATGATCTCCTCGATCGCTGGTCCCCGGGGTTCCGCTGGCGCAGCAGGCTGCGCTGCGGGAGCGGCCGGCGCTGATTGCTGCGCGCCGGCGGGCGATCCGGCGATCGCGGCCGCGAGAATGAACGTGGAGCAAAGACCCAATCGGATCGCGCGCATGGCGCCTCCTGTCTGATCGCCCGACGGCACCGGGCGTCTCGTTGCGTGGCAGGTTTCCGTCCAGCCGCGCCCCATTGCGCGGCGATTTGTCACTTCGTAGTTCGTTCCTCAGGGCCGAGTCAACCCTTTTCGTACCCGCGGTAGGAAATAAATCCGGGGGGCGCGGCCGGGAAAGTGGGGGTCAGCCGAGGCCCTGGAACTCCGGCGAGGCTTCGTGGCCGAGCAGGATCTTGCCGAGTTCGCCGTAGAGCGGGTGCGCGACCCAGCGGTGCGTGGCGCAGCCGTGGGCGTCGCGCAGTTTGCGCTCGAGTGGGCTGTGCATGCGCATGGCGCTGGTGCCGCTGGTGTTATGGACGAGATCGACCACATGCATGGAGGCGTTGGCGGCGTGCGTGCAGGCGAGGCGCCCGGTCTGCGTCGCCGCGGGCGACGGGATCTCGCGCCCGCGCTTCAGCTCCTCCTCCACCGCGTGCATCGCTTCAATCAGGAACGCGCGCGCCGAGCGCAGCTGCGCCTCGGCCTCGCCCGCGCGCTGCTGCGCAACCGGGCGATCGCGCAGTGCGGAGGCCGTCAGCCACGGCACCTTGGTTTGCGCGAGCGCGTAGAACTCGTCGACCGCGCCGCGCGCGACGCCGATCGCCACCGCGGCCTTGTTATAAGCGAGCCGCAGCGCGACGGGCACGCGGAACGCGGGGTTCTCGTAGTGCGCGGGCAGCGTGAGCAGCTGCACGCGCGACCATTTCTCCGAGACGAGCGCGCCGTTCGCGCGCACGTCGTGGCTGCCCGAGCCGCGCAGGCCGGCGACGTCCCAGGTGTCGAGGATCTCGTACTCGGATTTATGCAGGAACCAGCTGCGAATGGCGGGCATGCCGTTCGCGTCCTTGGCGATCTCAGCGCCGTCCATAATGGGTGCAATCATGAAGCACCAGGTCGCGTTGTGGCAGCCGCTGATGAACGTGCTCTGGCCCCAGACGCGGTAGCTGCCGTCGGGTTGCTTCACGGCGCGCGACGGCATCGAGCCCGGGCCGCCGCCGCCGCACATGATCACGCGCGGGTTGTCGAGATAGACCTCGCGCGCGAGGTCCTTGTCCATGCCGCCGGCGGCCATCGCGTTGATCTCGGAGCCGAGCATCACGTTCCAGCCGACCGAGCCGTCGACTTTGGAGATGGCCTCGAGGATCTCGATCGTCTCGGTGATGCTGGCGTCGTCGCCGCCGAGTTCTTTTGGGATCGCGATGCGGAAGATGCCGGCGTCGAGCAGCGCCTCGACCGTCTCGGCCGGGAGACGGCGCAGTTGTTGGGCTTTGTCGCCGCCAGCGCGGATCACGTCGGTGAGCTTGGCGACGCGTTCGAGCGGTGTGCCCGCAACGGACGAGACGAGAGATTTCACAGTCGGTTGTGCCATGGCGCCTGCTTCTGGTTGCGGGTTGATTAGGGAAGCCGGAAGCCCGCGGACAGCTCGTCGCGGCTGATCTTGCGCGCGGTCGCGAGCGCGTCCTCGCCGAAATAGATGTCTTCGCCAACGAGCTTGCCGTCGGGGTCGCCCGGCCAGACCGTGATGAGCTGCGCGCACGTGAGGAACAGCTCGTCAGGCGCGACCGCAGCGCCGCCTGCCATCGTGCGCCCCGCGGCGAGCAGCGCCTTGCCCGTCTGCACCTGCTTCACCTTGCCTTCAGTAATTACGCTGCCGCGATCGGCCACGATCTTCTCGACCACCACTTCGAACTGGTTGCCGCCCGCGGCGATCATGTTCGAGTAGAAGCCCGTCACGGCCTCGCGGCCGCGGAGTGTGAACGAGCCCGCCGCATTCCAGAAGTGATAAACGGGCTCGGCGGTGAGCGTCGCCATCAACTCCGGCAAGTTGCCGCGGATCTCGTGCTCCATGTGATCGCGCACGGCCGTCAGCAGCGTGCGCACGCGAGGGTCGCTCTCGCGCGCGGCGCGAGCTTCGAGAGGCAGCCAGCTGTGGAAGGGATTGATGCTCGGCATGCGCAGGCTCCGGTCAGGCTGAAGGGCTGGCGGCGGCGGCGCGCTGCTCGAGTTCGGCACGGATCTCGCGCTGCCGCGCCTCGGTGATCGGGTAGTTCCAGACGATCAGGGCGCCCGTGATGAAGAAGAGCGAGGGCAGCGTCGAGAACAAGAAGCGCAGGCCGAACATCGCGTGCGCGTCGTTGCCGGAGCCGAGCGACGCGTCGTAGCTGAAGAGCCCGAGCCCGAACAACGCGAGCGAGCCGCCGATCGTGCCCGCGAGCTTCTGGACGAACGACCACACGGAGAAGAAGAACGCCGCGCGGTTATCGCCGCTCTCGAGCGTGTCGAGGTCGATCACGTCGGCCTTCATCGCGTTCGGAAGCAGCTGCGAGAAACCGCCCGCAGCGAAGCCCGTGGCGACGGTGACCGGGAGCATCCACCAGAGGTCGCCGTCGCCAAGCAGGAAATAGAAGGGGTGCGCGAGCGTGATGACCGCGAAGGCCGCGACGTAGGCGCGGTGCTTGCCGAACCAGTTCGCCGCTCGCAGCCAGAATGCGACGCCGGCGAGGCTGCTCAGGTAGAAGAACGTCAGCATGATCGTCGCCTCCTGCTTGGCGCCGAGCACGTCCGCCACGAAGAACGCGTAGAGCGGCGTCGAGATGCTGAGGCCGATCGAGCCGATCGCGAACGCGCTCACGAGCCGCAGGAAGGGCTTGTTACGGAACATCAGCCTTAGCCCCGGCAACAGGGGAACGTGCGTCGCCACCGTAGTCGTCGCGTCCGGCGTCTTGGCCACCGTGATCGCCACGCAAATCGGCATCAGCACGAGCGCGGTCACGCCGACGATCGTGAGCACGGTGCGGTCGCCGCCGATGCCGAACAGGATCAACGCGGCCGCAGGAGCCACTTGCGCCGCGAGGCTGCCGGCAACGCCGGCCATCGCCCGCGCGCCGGAGACGCGCGAGCGCTCGTGGTAATCAGACGAGAGTTCTGCACCCCAGGCGTAATAAGGGATCAGCATCATCGTGAGGCTGAGCCCGAGCACGAGCCCCCAGCTGAACAGGTGCCACGGGCCCGCCCCTTCCGGCGGAAAGAACAGCTGGTAGATGCCCAGCATCATCGGCAGCGCGGACAATGCGACCCACGGCCGCCGGCGCCCGAAGCGGGAGCGCGTGCGGTCGCTGATCAGCCCCATCAGCGGATCGGCGAGCAGGTCGATCACGCGCTGCGCCAGCATTACGGAGCCGATCATCGCCACCGAGATGCCGAGGTCGTGGGCGTAGAAGCGCGGGATGAAGACCATCACCGGGAACAGCGACATCGCGATCGGAAGATCGGCGAGGCTGTAGTAGAACAGCGTCGACTTCTTCAGCGGCGTCACTTGGTGGCGCGGCCCAGATAGCGGTCCACCATTTGTTGCTGGTGCCGGATCCGCACTTCCTGATAGTTCCCCAGCGTCTGCCCGCGCTTGTGGCTCGCTTTGAAGCCGCGCGTCTGCGCGGCCAGGTTGCCGGTGTCCTGGTCGTAGATGGCGCCGAGCGGGCCGAGGATTGCGGCGCGCGTGTAGCTGTCGTCGACACCGAGCACGAGCGGCTCCGGCGGCGGCGCTGGGGGCCTGCCGGGCGCTTTCGGGCGCAGCATCAACAAGTCGAACGTGCAGAAATCCGGGTCCTTCGGGTCTGGGCGGAAGCGGTAGACCATGCCCAGCGAAAGCCCCGGGAAGAAGAAGGCATTAGGGAACAGCGTGTACTCGATCGAGTCGAGCGTCAGCGAGGTGGAGTACGCAGAGAAGTCCTGGCCGTAGCTCTCTCCCATGCGCTGCTTCACGACCGCGGCGTAGAAATCACGCGCGGTCATCCCGTCCGGAAGCTTCGGCACGCCTCCGGCGGCCCGCGCGTGCTGGCCCCACATTCCGGCGAGCAATTCCTGCTCGCTGCTCGGCGGATCGACGCGCGGATTCGGCGAGCCAACGGTGTGGATGAAGCGCGTGACGTTGTCGCCGAACACGTCGTACTGCGTCGTGACTTCCGTGCCCGGCAGGCCCCCCGCGTGGGTCTCGCGCACGTGGTAGGCCTCCATGAAGGCCTCCGCCGCGGCCTTCCAATTGCAGGGCAGCCGTTTGCTCACGTGGCTTTCGATGAAGCGATCTTCGAGACCCCAAGTGCGGAAGTGATCGGGCAGCACGCCCAAGTAGTCGTCGAGCGGCCCGGCGTTGGGATCAAAGTTCACGAACACGAAGCCGGCCCAGGTGCCGACTTTCAGCTCGCGCAGCCGGTGCGTATTCGGCTTCACGTGGGGGAAATCCCAGTTCTCAGGCAGATCGATCAGCTCGCCGTCGAGCGAATACGTCCAGCCGTGGAACGGGCAGCGCAAGTTCTCCGAGAAGCCGCAGGAGCCGGGCTGCTTCAGTTGCGTGCCGCGGTGCATGCAGGCGTTGTAGAACGCCTTGATCGCGCCGCTCTCGGTCCGCACGACCAGCGCCGACAAGTGGCCGACGTCGTAGACGTAATAGTCGCCGGCTTCGGGGATGTGCTCCTCGCGGCACGCCCACTGCCAGACTCGCGGCCAGAGCCGCGCGAACTCGGCGTCCGCCTGTTCGCGCGAGGTGTAGTTCGTGTACGGGATGTCTTCGTCGCCGAGGAAGCGCACCGATTCCGCGCGAAGCGGCTCGGGGACGCTCGAGGAATCGCGCGCGAGTAGGTCCTGGAGGCTCGGGCCGGGAGCGCGCGCGGCGCCGGGAGAATTATTATTGGCGCTTGTGGTCATGGTGAAGCTCGGGTGGGAGGTTCGCGCACACGCGTAGCACGCCGCTGCGGCGCGTCGCTCGCGGGCGCCTGCGGCTCGCTGCGCGAGGCCCGTAGCGAATTGCAAAGCGCACGCGGCATGCTGCGAGCGTGCGCGGTCGACGCGCTTCACCAGCCGGAGGCAAACCCGTGGCGATTCGAGCAACGAAGACGAGACGCAAGAGCGCACGCGGCGGCGTGCGCAAAGCCAGCGCGAAGCGCGGCAGGCAAGCTGCGGCGAAGACGAGCGCGGCAGCGCTGCTGCGCGAACTCGCCGACCGCCGCGCCATCGAGAGCGGGGTCATCGCCTACGCACACGCGCTCGATTCGCGCGATTACGCGCGGCTCGACACGTTCATGAAGTCCGATGTGCGCGTGAAATACGGCGACGCGCCGCTGTTGCACGGCGTCGCCGCGGCGGTTGCGTACTGCCGGCGCGCGCTCGACTGGCTCGATGCGAGTCAACATCGCTTGAGCTCGATCGACATCCACCTGGACGGCGACCGCGCAACCTCGACGGCCTACCTGTGCGCCGAGCACTTGAAGCGCGGCCTCGCGGCGGGCGAGCGGTACACCGTGGGCGGCAGCTACGTCGATGCATGGGAGCGCACGCGCGCCGGTTGGCGGATCGCGGAGCGCAGCCTCGTGGTCAGCTGGACCGAGGGCAATCCCGACGTGTTAGGTGGCGGCGTGCGTACCTGAGCGCGGCTCGACCTCGCGCGGCGAAACGCTGCTTGCTGGTGAGCGGCTCGCGGGAGTGCGGACGCCCCGCGCACTACCGCACGTAAGTGAACACCTCAGAGAGGCAGCGGGGTCAGACCCCGCTGCCTCTCTGAGGTGTTCGACTC